>CAYTDI010000020.1:0-42937 GCA_964436595.1 uncultured Eubacterium sp. | reverse complement strand
ATTTTTTGCACGAAAAAGGAGCTGCACACTAATTACTTAGTGCGACAGCCCCTTTATAAATTGACCTTATGAATTCAAATTATTTCTCACCATACAGTGTAATTAACTTGTTCAGATATTCATAACGTTCTTTTGCATATTCTTCAGATTGTTCAAACAGTTCTTCTGCTCTTTCCGGATTGAATCTTGCAAGAGCATTGTAACGAACTTCTCCGTTTAAGAATGCCTTGTAATCTCCGGTAGGTGCCTTGCTATCTAAGGAGAATGCTGCTTTTCCTTCTTTCTTCAATTCCGGATTGTAGCGGAATGTATGCCAGTAACCAGCTTCTACTGCATTCTTCTCTTCTGTCTGAGCTTTGCTCATACCAATCTTGATACCATGGTTGATACATGGAGCATAAGCGATAATTAAGGATGGTCCCGGATAAGCTTCTGCTTCTGCGATTGCCTTAACACACTGATTATAATCAGCACCCATTGCAATCTGTGCAACATATACATAACCGTAACTCATTGCGATAGATGCAAGGTCTTTCTTCTTCATTTCTTTTCCGCCTGCTGCAAACTGAGCTGTTGCACCAGTAGGAGTAGACTTAGAAGACTGTCCACCTGTATTAGAGTAAACTTCTGTATCGAATACCATTACGTTGATATCCTGTCCACTTGCTAATACATGGTCAACTCCACCGAATCCGATGTCGTATGCCCATCCGTCACCACCGAAAATCCACTGGGACTTCTTAGCAAGGAAATCTTTCTCAGCAAGAATTTCTTTGGAAGCATCACATCCACAAGACTCTAATGCTGCTACTAACTTATCGGTAGCTGTTCCGTTCAGAGCACCTACGGTATAAGTATCTAACCATTCTTTTCCGGCAGCTGCAACCTCTGCATTCTTGCCATCAGCAACTAATGCTTCTACTTTTGTTCTTAATTTTGCTCTCAGTGCTTTCTGAGCTAATAACATACCATATCCAAACTCAGCAGCATCTTCGAATAGGGAGTTAGACCATGCCGGACCATGTCCTTTTTCATTTACGGTATATGGTGTAGAAGGTGAGGAGTTACCCCAAATAGAAGAACATCCTGTTGCGTTTGCAATATACATTCTATCACCAAATAACTGTGTGATTAACTTAGCATATGGTGTTTCTCCACATCCACCACAAGCTCCGGAGAACTCAAGTAATGGCTGTTTGAACTGGGATCCTTTTACAGTTGTTTCTTTGAACTTCTCAACAACTTCCGGTTTCTTTGCTACTTTTAAGCCGAAATCGAAGTATTTCTGTTCTTCAATGTTTTCTGCACAGCTTGCCATAGAAAGTGCTTTTTCGCCTTTCTTTCCTGGACATACGTTAGCACAAGAACCACATCCTGTACAGTCAAGTGCAGAAATTGTCATGCTGAACTTATATCCCGGCATTCCTGTCATATCAAGTGTCTTCATTCCTTCCGGAGCCTTAGCAGCCTCTTCCTCTGTCATTGCAACCGGACGGATAACTGCGTGTGGACATACATAAGAACAAATATTACACTGAATACAATTCTCTGGATTCCATACCGGAACGTCTACTGCAATACCACGTTTTTCAAATGCTGCAGAACCAGATGGTGTCTGTCCATGTTCATATTCTTTTACTACAGATACCGGAATCTTATTACCTTCCTGAGCGTTAACAGGAATCTGGATATTGTTAACGAAATCAACAACATCTTTTCTATCTCCTGCTACAACCTTTGCGAAACTTTCATCCTTAGCATCTTTCCAGCTTGCAGGTACATCAATCTTAACAACTCCGGTTGCTCCGGCATCAATAGCATCGTAGTTCATCTGTACGATTTTATCACCTTTTCTTCCATAAGTAGCCTTAGCTGCTGCTTTCATCAGCTCAATTGCTCTTTCTTCTGGAATAATAGCTGCCAATTTGAAGAATGCAGACTGAAGTACAGTATTGATACGTCCGCCAAGTCCGATTTCTTTACCAATCTTGATACCATCGATGGTATAGAACTTAATATCATTCTCAGCAATGTATCTCTTAACCTGTCCCGGTAATTGCTGTTCTAATTCTTCCGGAGTCCAAGAGCAGTTCAACAAGAATGTTCCACCTGGTACTAATTCCTGAACCATGTTGTACTTACGCATATAAGCCGGATTATGACAGGCAACAAAATTTGCCTGCTTAATTAAGTAAGTAGACTTAATCGGTTTCTTTCCGAAACGTAAATGGGACATTGTTACACCACCGGACTTCTTGGAGTCATAGTCAAAGTATGCCTGAGCGTACATATCTGTATTATCTCCAATAATCTTAATGGAGTTCTTATTTGCACCAACAGTACCGTCAGCACCAAGTCCCCAGAACTTACAGTTGATAGTTCCTTCCGGTGTTGTCACAGGGTCTTCTTTTACTTCAAGAGATAAGTTTGTAACATCATCGTAGATACCAATTGTAAATCTTTCTTTTTCTGTATTGTTGTATACAGCAATAATCTGTCCAGGAGTTGTATCCTTAGAGCCTAATCCGTAACGTCCGCTTGTAATCTGAACACTTTCAAACTTAGTTCCCTTTAATGCTGCTACTACATCTAAGTATAATGGTTCTCCAAGAGAGCCTGGTTCTTTTGTTCTATCTAATACAGCAATCAACTTAACTGTTTCAGGAATAGCTGCTACTAAAGCTGCTTTATCAAATGGTCTGTATAAACGAACTTTAACAACTCCGACTTTTTCTCCCTTTGCCATTAAGTAATCGATTGTTTCATCGATGGTATCACATACAGAACCCATAGCGATGATAACTTTCTCAGCATCTGCTGCACCATAGTAGTTGAATAATTTATAATCTGTTCCTAATTTAGCATTTACTTTATCCATATACTTCTGTACGATTGCTGGCATTGCATCATAAGTAGTATTGCAAGATTCTCTTGTCTGGAAGAAGATATCCGGATTCTGTGCTGAACCATCCTGACGAGGATGATTTGGATTCAATGCATTTTTACGGAATTCATCAATTGCATTCATATCAACCAAGTCTTTCAAATCTTCATAATCCCATGTTTCGATTTTCTGAATCTCATGAGAGGTTCTGAATCCATCGAAGAAATTGATGAAAGGAAGTTTTCCTTCCAGTGCTGCACAATGTGCCACAGGTGTTAAGTCCATAACTTCCTGTACGGAAGATTCACAAAGCATTGCAACACCAGTCTGACGACAGGCATAAACATCAGAGTGATCACCGAAAATATTTAACGCATGGCTGGCTACACAACGTGCAGATACATTGAATACTCCCGGAAGTCCTTCACCTGCAATTTTGTAAAGGTTTGGAATCATCAATAATAATCCTTGGGATGCAGTATAGGTTGTAGTTAAAGCACCTGCTGCCAAAGAACCGTGTACAGTACCTGCTGCACCTGCCTCAGACTGCATTTCAGTTACCTGAACTGTCTGTCCGAAGATGTTCTTTCTTCCCTGTGTTGCCCATTCGTCTGTAGCTTCCGCCATAACAGAAGATGGTGTGATTGGGTAGATGGCAGCGACATCAGTATACGCATAAGAAGCATGTGCTGCTGCATGGTTACCATCCATGGTTTTCATAGCTCTCTTCATTACATTTTCCTCCTACCTAATTAGACTTTCATTATTGAATGTTGATAATTTTTTTCACATTCCTACTTAAAACTATACTCACATTGTCACAAAAAATCAATAGCTTTTCCCCTTATTTTATGTATTTTTCTTCAAACACCCACATAGGAATCGGACGTTCAAAAAAGAAGCCCTGACCGTATTCAAATCCACATTTTGTCAGGAAGTTACACTGCTCCTCAGTCTCTATCCCCTCAACGATTATTTTTTCTCCTACGCTATGTATCAACCGCCCCATTTCTTCCAAAAATATGCGCCCTTTTTTATTGTTTGCTTTCTTTAAAAAGCTCTTGTCAATTTTCACCACATCTACCGGAACGTCCATTAACATACTAAGTGACGAATATCCTGTTCCAAAATCATCCATTGCCACCTTGAATCCGGCTTTTCTTAATTTTTGTATTTCCTGCTTTACTAACTCATCTCCTACAATAAAAAGACTTTCTGTTATCTCAATTTCAATACAGGATGGAGAAATTCCATACTTTTCAGCTTCTACTGCTATTTTGAAATAAATTCCTCCTGACTCAAAATGTTTTCGTGAAAAATTCACGGAAATTACCGGTAGTGCAATTCCCTGCTCCTTCCATTGGCGCATCTTTTTTAATACCTGCTGATACACAAAAAAATCTAATGCAATAATATCACCTGATTTTTCCAACGCCGGAATAAAATCCTCAGGACATTCAATCTTTCCCTTTCTCCGCTCCCAGCGTATTAATGCCTCACCTCCTATAAATCTGCGTTTTTCTCCCAGCTGTACTTGTGGCTGTATATAAACTTTAAATTGCTCACTTTCTAATGCTCTCGGAAATTCTTCTATAATCTTCTTCTCATTTTCTCTTTGCTGACGCAGCTTTTTCTCATACACTCTGCAAAAAATGCTGTCATTTCCTTTTATGCTTTTCCTAGTCAAATTTGCATTTTCGATTGCAATTTCTAACTTTTCTTTTGGATTTTCCATATAATAAATTCCAGTAGAAAGTTTTATATTTTCTAACGCATATTTTCGTTTTTGCTGACCTATATAATCTGTATTCTTTTTTACTATCTGCTGCAATATATCCTCTTTATCTTTGCCCCACATAAATCGGATAAACAAATCCGAATATAAGCGACATGCAATGGTATTTTTATTTTCCATAATGAGCGCTGCAAATTCTTTTAATACTTCATTTCCTATTTCCTGCCCATAATTGTCATTAAGGTATGAAAAATCATTGATATCCGTATAAACCACCGCATATTGCAAATTGCTGTCCCACTCTTTTATCTTGTTTTGGACATTTTCTTTAAATGCATCTTCATTATAGAGTCCTGTCAGGGCATCTCGCTTTTTCAATGTTCGTATTATTTGCTGTTCATCTTCCTGTTGATGACGAACTGCTACAAATACGGAGAGCAGATATACCAGTTCTCGAAACATATTTTGCTCCGCTTCACTCCATGTTCTGCTCTTTTCCATATCACAGAACATCACATATCCCTTTCCTTTTTCAAAATAAGAAAACGAGCCACTCATCATTGCGTAAATTTTATTTTCCCCAAAAATGTCCTGTTCCTCTCTACTTAATTCTTCCCCATTAATACAGTTTTTTATACAAACCAGTTCTTTTTCGTCCATTTTTTCCCGTACCCTTTTCCATTTTGGACGTTCCTCTGATATCCACTGCTTTGGCAAAATCCCCTGTTCACGATTCCATGCATTGGTACGCTTAAATTCATTTTTTCCTTCGTCACATTCCAGCACAGCAACCGCACCTAAATCATATTTTCTTCCAATTCTTTCTATTAACAAATTCAAGGAATTGTTTACATCCTTCGCATGAGATAACAGCAAAAAAGCATTTGTCAAAAAATCCGTATCCTGACTTTTTCCTGCTCGATATTGACTGGTTCGGCTCTCTATTTGTTTCCTTTCCTTTACTTTTCTTTCCGATTCTAATGTTCTTGCCACCCAATATTGATTCTTCCCCTCTTTTTTTGCCTGATACATCGCCCCATCTGCTGCGGAAAATAATGCTGCATAGTCTCTCTTTCCATCCTGATATAAGGAAATTCCTACGCTGCAAGTAATATTCACCTTTCCCTCTACCCCATTATATTCTTGTTTTACCACATCACAGACATTCTGTGCTTTTATTCGTGCCTGACTCTCTCCGGCATGCTTCATAAAAACAACAAATTCATCCCCACCCATTCTTCCAACAATATCACTATTACGAAATAGTCCTATGATTTTCTCAGCAATATTTTTCAATACACTGTCACCAAATAAATGTCCAAAGGTATCATTAATATTCTTAAAATTATCTATATCAATTAAAAAAAATGCATGTTCTCCCTCTGGTTCGTCCTGCAAAAACTCTTCTATACTCTCTTTGGTTGTCTCTTTATTCAAAACTCCGGTAAGTGCATCTAACTTCAGCCTTTGTTCTAATTCATCCCATTTTGACTTTTGTATGGTAATTTCCGCCTCTGCCTGCTTTCTTCCATGAATATCCCATCCTGACACCAAGTAACAGGGGTTTTCTTCCTGATATCCACAAAATCGCATTTTCATTCCCATCCAATGTATCTTCCCCTGCTTATCGTGAATTCTAAATTCACATTCCTGCATCTTTCCACTATGCAAAGTTTTTTCTGTTACCCGCTGTAATTTCCGCAAATCCGCCTTATGTACAATATCAAAAAAATCATGCGGCATATTATTTATCTCACTAAGCGTATATCCGCTTGGCGTAAAAAACTCCTCATTTCCACTTATGATTTTCCAGTTGTTTCCACCCTTTATTACAGCACTGCCGCCCGGTATCTGCTGTATTACTTTTTCATATTCCATACACCTCACCCCTTTTCTTAACCAAAGCCTTTATTTGTAAATTATACCAATTTTTTTCATCTTTTTCAATTATTTTCAATTATTTTGCACAATTTTGTTTTGAAAAAAGTTTTATTTTTTTCGCAAAGTTCTTGCAAAATAGGATAGATACGGTAAAATAGAAAAGACTGAATAATTTTGCATATATGAAATAAGTAGAAAGGTGTATTACAATGATTAGTGCAAACAACGTAACATTAAGAATCGGAAAAAAAGCTTTATTTGAAGATGTAAATATTAAATTTACAGAGGGAAACTGCTATGGTCTTATTGGTGCAAATGGTGCCGGAAAGTCTACATTCTTAAAAATCTTAAGTGGACAGTTAGAGCCTACCAGTGGTGACATTTCTATTACCCCAGGTCAGCGTCTTTCTTTCTTACAACAGGATCACTTTAAATATGATGAATTTCCTGTATTAGACACTGTTATTATGGGAAATCAGCGTCTCTACGATATTATGAAAGAAAAAGATGCTATTTATATGAAAGAAGACTTTTCTGACGAAGACGGTATTCGTGCCAGTGAACTGGAGGCTGAGTTTGCCGAAATGGATGGATGGAATGCAGAATCTGATGCCGCCCAGTTATTAAATGGGTTGGGAATTGATACAGAATTCCATTATTCTTTGATGAAAGACTTAACCGGTGCCCAAAAGGTCAAAGTTTTATTAGCTCAGGCTTTATTTGGTAACCCAGATATTCTTCTTTTAGACGAACCTACAAACCACTTGGACTTAGATGCCATTGCATGGTTAGAAGAATTCCTTATTAACTTTGAAAATACCGTTATCGTGGTATCCCATGACCGTTACTTCTTAAATAAGGTATGTACTCATACTGCTGATATTGACTACGCTAAGATTCAGCTTTATGCAGGAAACTATGACTTCTGGTACGAATCCAGCCAGTTATTAATCAAACAGATGAAAGAAGCTAACAAGAAAAAGGAAGAAAAGATTAAAGAATTACAAGACTTTATCTCTCGTTTCTCTGCAAATGCTTCCAAATCCAAACAGGCTACTTCCAGAAAGAAAGCCTTAGAGAAGATTCAGTTAGATGAAATCAAGCCATCCAGTCGAAAATATCCTTACATTGATTTCCGTCCAAACCGTGAAATCGGAAATGAAGTTTTGGCTGTTGAGAACTTAAGTAAAACCATTGATGGTGTAAAAGTTTTAGACAACATTTCTTTTATTGTAGGACATGATGACAAAATTGCATTTGTAGGTGGAAATGAATTAGCAAAAACTACATTATTTAAAATTCTTGCCGGAGAAATGGAACCGGACGAGGGTACTTATAAGTGGGGTGTTACTACCTCCCAGTCCTATTTCCCAAAGGACAACACTGAAATCTTCGACAATGACCTGCAAATTGCCGATTGGCTGACACAGTTCTCTGAAGTAAAGGATGCTACCTATGTGCGTGGTTTCTTAGGAAGAATGTTATTTGCCGGAGAAGACGGTGTAAAGAAAATGAAAGTATTATCCGGTGGTGAAAAGGTTCGTGTCCTTCTCTCCCGTATGATGATTGAGGGTTCTAACGTTTTAATTTTAGATGAGCCTACTGACCACTTAGATATGGAATCTATCACTGCATTAAATAACGGATTGATTAAATTCTCCGGTGTTATTTTATTTGCATCTCGTGACCATCAGGTGGTACAGACTACTGCAAACCGCATTATCGAGTTCTTGCCAAACGGAAGTCTCATTGATAAGATTACTACTTATGATGAATACTTAGAAAGTGATGAAATGGCTAGAAAACGTCAGGTATACTCTACCAGTGATGACCAGGAATCTGATGATTAATTTGATGACTAAATTTGATATATATTGAAACACATTATAAGCATATCAGAAAAGGAGCTACACACGAAATAATTTGTGTGTAACTCCTTTTTCTAACCTTTATTATTTCTATACTAATTCTTTCTATGCTAAATATGCTTTCAACAATTCCAAGGTGTTTCTTGCTCCATCTACATGACTTCTTTCATATCCGTGAGAAGCATACACACCTGCTCCAATCAGTCCGTGACGGCAATCATAGCCTGCTTCTAAGGCTGCATCTGCATCAGAACCGTAGTGTGGGTATACATCTACTGCAAAGTCTATATCGTGCTCCTTTGCTGCCTGAATGAGATTTGTTACTACTTCATAGTTATAAGGTCCTACGCTATCTTTTGCACAAATAGATACCTGACGTTCGCTGCATTGTAAGCTGTCTCCTACACATCCCATATCAACGGAAAGAATCTCTGTTACACCCTCCGGCACTGTCCCGCATGCTCCGTGTCCCACTTCTTCATATACGGTAATGTGATGATAAATTTTTCTCTTTGTAGTGATGTGTTCTTCTTTTAAAAACTTTGCAAAACCTAATAAAATTCCAACGCTTAATTTATCATCCAAAAAACGACTCTTTATATACCCCTTTTCGGTAATAGTAGTTCTAGGGTCAAATGCTACAATATCCCCTTCCATGATTCCAAGTTTTCTTGTTTCCTCTTCTGAAGTTACATTTTCGTCTAATACAACTTCCATATTATCATAGCTTCGTTTAGTATCATTGTAATCTCCATTTACATGGATTGATGCATTTTCCAATTGAAAAGTTCCTTCGTATTTTCCATCAAATCTGGTAATAATACGACAGTTCTCTGCCTCTGCATTGTTTGGATTCATTCCACCTAAAGGTGACAATTTTAATCTGCCATTTCCCTTGATTTCACGCACCATAGCTCCTAGGGTATCCATATGTGCTTCTAATAAAATGGCATCTTTCTCATCCGCTCCACCAATCTCTACCAACACACCACCTTTTACGGTTTTTACCGGATGGTAACCCAATGCTTCATATTCGCTCATTACATAGTCAGCCGCCTCCTTGGTATAACCGGTAGGACTATCGATTGATAATACTTTCTTTGTCTGCTCTAGTACATAATCCATATATTTTTCCATGCTTCTATCTCCTTTTATATTAATGCTAAAAATGCTCCCAGATTTCCACGTTTTCCATGACTTGCACGATGTGAAAACAGAAGCTTCTCATTACAGCAGGTACAAATATTCGTAACTGCCAAATGCTCCAATTTCACTCCCGCCTCTAATAAGATTATCTCGTTTGTACGCCACAAGTCAAGCTGATACTTTCCATTTCCTTTATCTATTAAAATTTCTTTTTCATAATTTGGAAACTCTTTTTGAAACTCCTTGGCTACATCCTCACTGATTTCATAACAAGACTGACAGATAGATGGACCAATAGCACACATAACCTCCTCCGGCTTTGTTCCAAATTCCCGACTCATTGCCTCTAATGTTACCTGTCCCATTCTGCCTACCGTTCCACGCCAACCGGAATGTGATAATCCAATGGCACGATGGACTGAATCTACAAAATATAACGGAACACAGTCCGCATAAAAAGTAGACAGCACAATCCCCGGCTCATTGGTAATCAATCCATCTACATCAGTATAACCACGTTCTCTGGTTAATCCCTTTCCGGCATCTTCTTTTCCAACTCTTTTTACATTTGTCGTATGCGTCTGGTCTGTAAAAACAAATTTCTCATATTCCGTTCCAAGTGCTTTGGCTACCCTGTGAAAATTTTCTTCTACTGCTTCTCTTTTGTCTCCTCTACTAAAACTCAAGTTGAGACTTTCAAATATCCCTTCACTGACACCGCCCTGTCTGGTGGTAAAGCAATGTTTTACAATACCTGTTTGTTCCAGCAAGGGATACACTAACATGGGGAATCCATCCCGCTCTTTTATTTCCATCACCGTTTCCGGTGTTGCTTTCTTGAAAACCATTTTGTTGTTCCTTTCTATTCTTAATTGATGCAGACCTTAATTGATATAAAAAAATGCATCTTCTATGTGAATCACATTCTCTTCTGTGATTCCTATCACATCAAAACGACACAGTGTTTCTGCTGAATACCCGTATCGTTGCAAAAAACAGCTTGCTGTTTTGCAAATTCTTCTTTGTTTTGTGCGGTCTACTGCCTCTAAGGGATGCCCGCCTCTTTCACTCTTTCGATATTTCACTTCCACAAATACCAGATACTCCCTGTCTTTTGCTATAATATCAATTTCTCCATACCGACTGTAAAAGTTACATTCTAATATTTGATATCCTTTTTCCTGCAAATACTCTGCTGCTCGTTGTTCCTGCCGATAGCCTTCTGCCCGTTTCCCTATACCTTTTCTATTACACTGCCCTCTTTTTTCCATATACTTCCTTTCTCGCCAATTTTTTATCCTTTCATTTTTTCTTTCTAATCCTTTACTTTTTCTTTTAGCTTATCCATATCATCTACAAACACCAGTATTTCTGCCACAACTTCATATAATTCCGGTGGAATATTATCTCCAATTTCTAACTTCGACAGTGTGTCTGCTAACTTATCATCTCGATAAAATGGAATTTCTGCTTCTTTTGCCTTTTCAATAATCTTTTCTGCAACCATTCCCTTTCCGGCTGCAATAATTTTTGGTGCACGTTCTCCCGGTTCATAAGCAACAGCAACGGCTGTTTTCGGCTTTTCTCCCTGTTTGCTCTCGGTAATTACTGGTTCGTTTGTATTTTTATAACGAATCTCTGTCACTGTTGTCTCCTTTCTTTTATGCTTTTACATCAAAAGAATATCTCTGAAATCTTCCAACCGGCTTTTCCTTTTCTAGAAAATCTTCCACAAAATCTTGTTGCTTTTTTCTGTTTTCTACCTCTATTTTACACTGATATCCCTTTTCTTCTAGTCTTTCCTGTAATTCATCCATATGATTTACAATAATATCATAGGAACTGCTGTCCTCTAAATAAAAAGTGGTTTCCACATTGACTCCTAACATTTTAATATAGATATCGGTAGAACCTAAATGTTCCATATCTAAATGCAATAGTGCTGTTAGCTCTCCCTCTTTATCCCGCAAACTTTTCTTATTGGTATATACATATAAATCACTATGTGCCTTTTGCTGCTGCAATTTCAATGGAATCTGCACATAAGTATACATTTGATTCAACTGATTTATAAATTCCAAATTACTTTGTACACCTTGGGCAGACTTTGCCAATGCTGCTCCCTGCTCTGTACCTGTATGATTTAATACCTGCTGAAGCTGTTCCATCTGATGTCCTAAACGCTGATACAGTTCTTTTACTGCTCCCTCTTCTTTCAAATTCTCCGGCGCAGTAAGCCATTGTTCTTCCATCGCCTGTTTTAATACCGCTTTATATTCATCAGAAAAAAATAATTTCTGCATAGCTGCCGTAGAATAATTCTCACTATTTTCTACGGATGCTACTATCTGCTGCAACAATTCTCCGGCTGTCAACTCCGTATTCAACTGTCCATCCTGAAATAATACTTTATTCTCTATTGCTCCGGAAAATTCCTGTAATAAAGACGTAAGATTTGCCTGCTGACTTGACGATAATACAACACCAATGGAATTTTGTTTTCCTGCTGCTTCGCCTGCCACAGTTTCTGGTACGTTACTCTCTGCTGCTACTTCTTTCGCTCCTGTACTTTGTTCTTGTGGCTGTTTATTTTCTATTCCCGACTGCAACTGATTTCCAATGCCACTTTCTTCTTGTGTCAAATCCTGATGAATAATCACGCCTTCCGCAGCGTCCACTTGGTCTACCGTTAAATTAGCCGCTGCTTCCTCCTGTGCCATTTCACTTACTGCACCTACCACTTGCGCTGCCTGTACAGCATTCTGTGCACTTCCATCTGCTCCTGTCTGACTTCCAACCAAGATTCCCACTACCTGTTGTTGAAAATGCAAAAGTGGTTGTGTATTTCCTGTCACTTGCCCTTGCTGGCTGACATTTCCCTGTTGAATGACATTTCCCTGCTGACTGACACTTCCCTGCTGGCTGACATTTCCCTGTTGAATGACACTTCCTTGTTCTCCGCCATAAATCTGTTCTGCTATATCAGCAATCCCATTTATTACTGTTTTCATTTCCGGCAAAAATGACTGCTGGTTATTCTGATAATTTTCAAACTGTCGAATGGTACTATCTGTTATCTCAATTCCTGCCTTTTGCATCTGCACTAAGGTTTGAACATTTGTCTGCGGAAAATGTGCCATAAGTCTTGACATTTGCAAAAGACTTGTTTTATCTACCGGCATCTGTTCTTTCATCATTTCACTTACCATGGACAAATTTTGCTGGGTTGCTTTTAATCCTGCTGCTTCCAGCGCTTTTAACAAGGTTGGATTTTGTGCACTTTCCCAATTCACCGGATGAATGGATATCTGTTCTCCGCTGTTTGCCTTTACTTCAAACAACATCGGCATTCCTTTTTCCAATTGCACACCACTTTCCATTCTTGCCATCATCGTCTGTCCATCACTCAAGCCAATGGTTACCTGTCCATTTTTAATATCTAATACCGTTCCCTCAAATACTTTTCCCGGTGTCATTTCCTGAAGATAGGCAGAAGTTGGACGAATGGTATCCTTTACGGCAGCTATGTTCTGTGTATTCGACGCTGTATTATTTTGATATTGATTAATTCCTTCTACGATTGACATAACTTCTCCCTTCTTCTTTCTTAACAGAAATGTGTAATAAAACTCCGTCTATGAATTGGTGTTGGTCCATACTTTTTCAATGCTTCTATATGCTCTTTTGATCCATATCCTTTATTTGAAGCAAATCCATACTCTGGCATTACTTTATCATATTCTACCATCAAACGATCTCTGGTTACTTTTGCAATGATACTCGCAGCACCAATGGATATACTCTTTGCATCACCTTTAATAATCGAAATCTGACGAATTGATACTTCCGGAATGGTAACTGCATCATTTAATAATATATCGGGTGTTACTGACAGATTATGAATAGCTTCCCGCATTGCTTCATAAGTTGCCTGCAAAATATTGATTTCATCTATTCTTCCCGGCCCTACCATTCCGATTCCGGTTGCAACTGCCTGTTCCATAATAATATCATACAATTCTTCACGCTTCTTTTCGCTTAATTTCTTAGAATCATTGATATATAAAATATTGCAATCCTTTGGTAAGATTACAGCTCCTGCCACTACCGGTCCTGCAAGTGGTCCTCTTCCCACTTCGTCAATTCCACAAATATACCCACAGGCTTCATACTCTTTTTCGTATTTTTTTAACGTTTCAATTCTTGCCCGCTCCTTTGCCAGATTATCTAACTTCTTCTGTGCCTGCTGCACTAATTTCTGTACTCCGGAACGTTCATCCTTTTGATATTCAGTAATAAAAGAAGGCAGCATCGTTTCCTCTGCTGCCTGTAATTCTTCTTTTATTACCCCAATTTTCTTTAATTCACTCACACTTTTATCCTCTATCTTTACTTATGTTTTATAAATCCAAATTTAGAAAACGGATAAATCCGCAGCCATGCTCTGCCCACAATATCATCCTGCTTAATGATTCCAACACTTGGGTCTCTGCTATCAGAGCTTGCATTTCGATTATCTCCCAGTACAAAATATTCCCCTTCACCAAGCTTAATAGGCTCTGCTGCTGTTCCGGGATTCTTGATAACTTCTCTTCCATAAGATTCTTCTAATTCTTCTCCATCAATATAAATGGTTCCGTCATCATCAATTTGTACTGTTTCCCCAGGCAATCCAATGATTCGCTTGATATAATAAGTATCTTCTTTATACTGATATGGAAATACAATAATATCAAATCGCTCCGGGTCATGGAAACGATAGGATATTTTATCTACAATCAGATTGTCTCCATCACTCAGCGTATACTCCATAGATGTTCCGATTACTTCTGTTCTCTGCCCCACATAAGTAATTACCAAATAGGTAATTACAAATACAACTGCGATATATATAATAAAACTAACGGTGTCTTTCAAATTAATCTTCTTTTTTTCTTTTTCCATTTAGCTTCTCTTTTCTATTTACAAATTCTATCGCTTTTATTCTACCCTTATCCCTCTGGAAATTCAAGAGTTATTTTTCCAAGACGACCACTACGAAATTCATCAATTACAAGAAGGGCTGCTTTGCTGTAATCCAGTTCATTTCCCTTTTGCACACAATTGCGATTTCTGGCTATCTGCTCTAATACCTCTACCGCATCTTTCTCTTCTTCAATTTCGTACCGTGCCGCCAAGATTCCCGGATAATTTTTCTGAATAATTCGTATCAACTCCAAGGAAAGCTCGTCAATATTTAATATTTCATCCTTGATAGAACCAATCAAAGCCAAACGAAGTCCTACCTGCTGGTCTTCAAACTTCGGCCACAGGATTCCCGGTGTATCTAAAAGCTCTACATTTTTATTTAAACGTATCCACTGTTTTCCCTTGGTAACTCCCGGCTTATTTCCTGTTTTTGCACACGCCTTTCCGGCATAAGTATTAATAAATGTAGACTTTCCTACATTTGGAATTCCAACAACCATTGCACGAACCGGACGATTTTTTATTCCTCTTCTTCTATCTCGCTCGATTTTTTCTTTACAAGCCTCCATAATCACGTCATTGATTGCTTTCATTCCTGCCTTACTGCGAGCATCCAACTTCACAACATAGAATCCCTTATTGCGGAAATACTCTGACCATCGTCTCGTCTGCTCATCACTGGCTAAATCCGCTTTGTTCATCAAAATAAGTCTTGCCTTATTTTTCCCAAGCTCGTCAATATCCGGATTGCGGCTGCTTAACGGGATTCGAGCATCTACCAGCTCAATTACTAAATCTATCAGTTTTATATCTTCCTGCATTTGACGCTTTGCTTTTGTCATATGCCCTGGATACCATTGAAAATGCATTGTACCTCTCCTTACTACTTAATAAATCCAAATTTTCCCCAAGGGGACACTACAAACCATGCTTTTCCTACAATATACTCCTTTTTTACGTTTCCAATACTGGCATATCGGCTATCTTCACTGTTATTACGATTATCACCAAGTACGAAATATTCATCTTCCCCTACGGTAATCTCGTTTTCTGCCAAAAGAGCATTTTCGATATTGGCTACTGCAACTTTTTCTTCAAATTTCTTTCCATTTACATAAACTGCGCCATCTTTAATCTGTACCTTATCACCAGGTTCTGCAATCACACGTTTGATGTAATAATGAGACTTTTCATTTCCATTTGGCAAAAATACAATTAAATCATTCTGCTTTGGACTAAAAATCTTGTATTGAAAGCGATTTACCAAAATTTCTTCTCCGCTTTCTAGGGTTGGAGACATGGATGCCCCTACCACCTTAATACGGAAACCTATAAATAGTACCAACACAACCGCAATCAATATGACTGCCAGAATCTCTCCTGCCCAAATGCCAATCTCCTTGAGCAATACTGTATTTACTTTTCTCTTTCTTCGATTAAAATTTAATCCACCAGATCTTCTTCTCATATTCTACTCCACTTCACAGAACTTTTCCTAATTTACCTTTTATTCTCTAGGAAAGTCAACGTTTTCGTGTATTAACGCAACAAAGTCTTCCCAAAGAATGATAAAAGGGACAACTACGATTGTACTTGTCCCTTTCTTGTTCATTCTCTGTTGAATTATTTTACTAATTCTTTTACTTTTGCTTTCTTACCTACACGATCTCTTAAGTAGTTCAATTTTGCACGTCTTACTTTACCGAAACGTACTACTTCTACTTTTTCAACGTTAGGGGAATGTAATGGCCATGTCTTTTCAACACCAACACCATTAGAGAATTTTCTTACAGTAAATGTCTCTCTGTTGCTTCCGCCCTGTTTCTTTAATACGATTCCTTCGAAAACCTGAATTCTTTCACGGTTTCCTTCCTTAATCTTACCATAAACTTTTACGGTATCACCTACGCTAAATTCAGGTACTTCTGCCTTTAACTGTTCCTGTTCAATGTTCTTAATAATTTCTGCTGCGTTCATTCTTGTGACCTCCTATATATTGGATGTTCTTAATACGCCTATTCGTACCAGAGGACCATCGTGTTTATTCACAACTGTTATAGTTTATCATATATCCCTTGGCTTGTAAAGCATTTTTTCCATAAAATATACCTTTTGTTTCGCCTTGCAAAGCCCTAAAGATTCCTGCAATTTCATGGATATTTCATTTCCTTCTACCACTTGTGTAAATGGGGTAAAACCATGTTCCAAACAATAGTTAATCAGATATGTTTCCAGTGCTTTCCCAATATGTCTTTTACGATATTCCGGCAGTACCTCTAACATTCCAAGACTTCCCTCTTCATGTAATCCGATAAATCCTGCAAGAGTTTCTCCATAAAAAGCACCAAACACCCTGCCTGCCTCGATTCGCCCCTGAATATATTCCGGGTCATCCTTCATACCATAATGCGCATTGACAATCTCAAGGTATTTCATGTCTAATCTTCGAATTTCTATCTGATTTTCTTCCCTTTTTCCATCCAGTCGATACAATCCGGTAATGGGAAGCTTTTCTCTTTTGGTATAAACTAATTGATGACAAGCTACAAACACTTTCCCCTGCAGTAGCTGTTCTACCATAGAAACCATATATTCCTGATGTATTACCAATAACTCCGGTTTCTCTTTGGACATTACAGTTTCTAAAATGTTTTTTCCGCTTTCTTCATTATCTACGGATAAAAAGACAATTCCGCTTACAGTATCTCTCAGACAAATATTTTTGCCTTTGAAATAAAGCAGTTCTGCCTGACCACGGTCTATCAGTTCTGTCATATCCATGTGCAATAATTTTTGTTGTCGAAGCATTTCTCTACACTCTTGCATTTCTTTATACTTTTCATATAAATCCGGTCTGCGCTCCTTTGTTCTTTTCACAGACTGCTCTAACCGCCAAGCATCAATATTTTTCTGATTTCCCGATAATAGCACTTCCGGCACCTGTTTTCCCTGCCAGACTTCGGGACGGCTATACTGGGGATATTCTAACAGATTTCCCTCTAAGGACTCTGTAACACCGGAAAATTCATTTTTCAACACTCCCGGTACCATGCGTGAAATGGCGTCTACCATTACCATAGCACCTAGTTCTCCACCGGTTAATACATAATCTCCAATAGAAACGTAATCCGTAACTACTTCTTCTAACACACGTTCATCGATTCCCTCATAATGTCCACACAACAGAATTAAGTCTTCTTCTTTCGCAAGTTCTTTTGCAAGTGGCTGGTCAAATTTTCTTCCCTGAGGAGTGAGATAAACAGTACGAACTTTTTTTCCTCTTTTTTCCACTACGGAATTCCATGCATCATAGACCGGCTGTGCCTGCATTAACATTCCTGCACCTCCACCATAAGGATAATCGTCTACTTTATGATGCTTATTTTGGGCATAATCTCGTATATCCACTGCTTCAATATTCAGATAGCCTGCCTTGGATGCTCTTCCTATAATACTGGTGTTTAACCCATTCATTACCATTTCCGGAAATAATGTCAGTACATAAAAGTTCATTTTGTCACCTACTCTTCATCATCCAATCCAGGCATTACAAATACCTGCATTACTCTTTCTTTCATATCTACCTTTAAAATACATTCTTTAATTGCCGGAAGCAGTAAATCTTTCTTTCCCTGACGCTTAATAATATATACATCATTCGCACCTGTCTGAAGTACATCTGCAATCGTTCCGATTTCCTGTTCATTTTCTGTTACTACTTTCATGTCAATTAAGTCTGCAATAAAATACTCGTCTTTTTCACATTTCACTGCATTTTTTCTGGTAACAAATAAACTTTTTCCTTTATATTTCTCAACGTCATTGATATTATCAATGTCCTTAAATTTCAATATTACAAGATTTTTAAAATATTTTACCTGTATAATTTCTAATTCTATCTGTTCTTTTCCTGTGTCTAAAATCACTTGTTTTAACTTTTTAAAACGTTTTACATCGTCTGTGGTTGGAAATACTTTTACTTCACCACGAACTCCATGGGTATTGGTGATTACCCCAACCTGCAGTAAATCCTCCATATCTGCTCCTTTTCTCTGATACACATCTTTTTGCATTTAACAAAACCCCAGTCTAAAATAACTTTGTCTGACTGGGGTTTTATCTCTTTATTGTATAATATCTACAACAACTTTTTTGTCACTCTTAGCTGCTGCTGCTTTCACAACAGAACGAATGGCTTTTGCAATGCGTCCCTGTTTTCCAATTACTTTTCCCATATCTGGCTGGGCTACATGTAATTCTAAAACAATAGACTTCTCGTTCTCAGATTCTGTAACTACGACTTCTTCCGGATGATCCACAAGTGCTTTCGCAATTACTTCCACTAATTCTTTCATTACGTCACCTCACGAATCTTATTTTTCGATACCGGCTGCTTTGAAGATCTTTCCTACCATTTCTGTAGGCTGAGCACCATTTGCTAACCATTTCTTTGCTAATTCTTCATTTACATGAAATTCACTTGGATCCTTTGTTGGATCGTAAGTTCCGATTTCTTCGATGAATCTTCCATCTCTTGGAGATCTGGAATCAGCTACAACGATTCTATAGAAAGGAGCTTTTTTCTGTCCCATTCTTCTTAATCTAATTTTTACCATTACACTTTCACCTCCTTGGGTTTTTTCTTCTATTTTGTAATCAGAGAAATCTCTGTTACCTGCTTTACAAACCAAATGGCAGTTTAAATCCGCCACGTCTTTTTCCTTTACCACCCATCAATCCAGGCATTTGTTTCATCATTTTTCTTGTCTGCTCAAACTGCTTTACCAAACGATTCACCTCACTGATGTCGACTCCGGCACCGTTCGCAATTCTGCGCTTTCTGCTTGGATTTAAAATGGAAGGATTCGCTCTTTCCGCTGGTGTCATGGAATATATAATTCCTTCAATTCGTGCCATTTTCTTCTCGTCCATGGCATTCTCAATTTCTGCTATCTGGGAACCACCAATTCCCGGCATCATACTAAGTACACTGGATAAGCCGCCCATCTTCTTCATTTGGTTCATGGACTCTAAGTAATCATCGAATCCAAACTCAGCTTTTTTCATTTTGCGTTCCAGCTCTTTTGCCTTTTCTTCATCTATATTTTCCTGAGCCTTCTCAATCATGGTAAGAACATCTCCCATGCCAAGGATTCGGCTCGCCATACGTTCTGGATAAAACTGCTCTAAGTCGGATAACTTCTCACCCATACCAACATATAAAATCGGCTTTCCGGTAACGGAACGAATGGATAATGCTGCTCCTCCTCGGGTGTCACCGTCTAACTTAGTTAACACAACACCGTCAATTCCAATCTTCTCATTGAAGTTGGTTGCTACATTAACTGCATCCTGACCTGTCATAGCATCTACTACTAATATTGTCTGGTGTATCTCGACATTTTCCTTTATCTCTTGAAGCTCCTGCATCATTTCTTCGTCAATATGAAGACGACCGGCGGTATCTAAAATTACCACATTATGCCCATTGCCCTTGGCATGCTCAATTGCTGCCTTGGCAATATTTACCGGTTTATGACCATCTCCCATGGAAAATACTTCTACACCCTGTTTTTCACCGTTAATCTGCAACTGCTGAATCGCTGCCGGACGGTATATGTCACAAGCTGCTAATAAAGGCTTTTTTCCTTTTTGTTTCAGCTTTCCGGCAATCTTCGCTGTGGTGGTTGTCTTACCTGCACCTTGAAGACCTGCCATCATAATAACGGTTATTTCCTGTCCCGGATTCAATGCAATCTCAGTAGTTTCAGACCCCATAAGGGTTACTAATTCTTCATTTACAATCTTAATTACCATCTGTCCCGGATTCAAACCATTCATAACATCCTGCCCGATAGCTCTTTCCTGTACAGACTTGATAAACTGTTTTACAACCTTAAAATTGACATCCGCTTCTAACAATGCAAGCTTTACTTCCTTCAGTGCCGCCTTAACATCATCCTCTGTCAATCTTCCCTTACTGCGCAGGGACTTGAATACATTTTGTAATTTTTCAGATAAGCTGTCAAATGCCATTTTATAACTCCTCTAATATTTCATTGGAAATATTCTCTATCTGTTCCATAATCTCTGCTTCACTCTGATTCTGGTAATTGTGCGTCAAAGTACGAATCTGTGCAATCTTTTCTTTTGTCTTCATAAAACGTTCCAGCAGATGCAGCTTTTCCTCATATCCTTCTAAAAGCTTGTCACAACGCTTCACCAAATCATGTACACCTTGTCGGCTGATTCCGGCCTCCTCTGCAATCTCGCTTAAGGATAAATCGTTCAATACAAAATCTTCGTAGATATTCTGCTGGTGTTCTGTCAGCAATTCTCCGTAAAAATCATAGAGAAATGTCTGCATTACTTTCTTTTCCATTACAATCACCTTAGCTATCATACACGAAAAAGAAGAAGGTGTCAAGTATTTTTTCTTGACACCTTCTTCTTTTTCAAATATAAAATTATAAATTAGTTCTTACCAGTTTTGGTTGATATCCATCTGTCTCTAACGCATCCATAATCTGTTTTTTATGCTCTGTTCCGAATGCTTCTAATGTAATGCGAAGCTCTACGGCTGCATTACGGTTGGTGGAGACGAACTGGTTATGCTCCAACTTAATTACATTTCCCTGTACTTTTGCAATGGTACTGGAAACTTTACTTAATTCACCCGGCTTGTCCGGTAATAATACAGACACCGTAAAGATACGATCACGGAAAATAAGTCCCTGCTGTACTACGGAAGACATGGTAATTACGTCCATATTTCCACCGCTTAAGATGGATACAACACGCTTATCTTTTACATCCAGATGGCGAAGTGCTGCTACGGTTAATAATCCGGAGTTTTCTACCACCATTTTATGATTTTCTACCATATCCAAGAATGCTACGATTAATTCATCATCTGCTATTGTGATAATTTCATCCAAATTTTCACGGATATATGGGAAAATATTTTCTCCCGGTGTTTTTACTGCTGTACCATCTGCAATAGTGTTTACCTTTGGCAGGGTTACTACTTTTCCTGCTTCAAAGGATGCCTGCATACAATTTGCTCCTGCCGGTTCTACACCAATTACTTTTATCTTTGGATTTAACATTTTTGCAAGAGTTGATACGCCTGTTGCAAGTCCGCCTCCTCCAATTGGTACTAAAATATACTCTACTAATGGGAGTTCTTTGAAAACTTCCATGGCAATTGTTCCCTGACCGGTTGCTACTGCCAAATCATCAAATGGATGAATAAAAGTATATCCATGTTCTTCTGCTAACTCATATGCCTTTTGACATGCTTCATCATATACATCTCCGTATAAGACTACATCTGCCCCATAGCTCTTAGTACGATTTACCTTAATCAATGGTGTAGTGGTCGGCATTACGATGGTTGCTTTTACGCCAAAACATTTTGCAGCATATGCAACTCCCTGTGCGTGATTTCCTGCGGAGGCAGTAATCAAACCTTTTTCACGTTCTTCCTGACTTAAGGTACTAATTTTATAATATGCACCTCTTACCTTATAAGCCCCTGTAAACTGCATATTTTCCGGCTTTAAGTATACCTTGTTTCCTGTCTGTGCACTTAAGAAATCGCTATATACCAGCTTAGTTTCCAGTGTAACTTCTTTTACGATTTTACTTGCTTCTTCAAACTTTTCTAATGTCAACATATTCATTTTGCAATCCCTCGTTTTCCTTGTTTTATTTTGTCTCATTTACCATAAACAGTGCATTTACAAACTGTTCTGAATCAAATTTCTGTAAATCATCAATGGTTTCACCTACACCAATGTATTTTACCGGTATTCCCAATTCAGATTGAATTGCCACTGCAATTCCTCCTTTGGCAGTTCCATCCATTTTCGTAAGAATAATTCCTGTTATATCTGCTACTTCTGAAAACTGTCTTGCCTGTGCCAAAGCATTCTGTCCTGTAGTTCCATCCAAAACTACTAAGGTTTCACGGTAAGCTTCCGGATATTCTTTTTCCAAAATACGATGAATTTTCTTTAATTCTTCCATCAGATTTTTCTTGTTATGAAGTCTCCCTGCGGTATCGCAAAGAAGTACATCTGCATTTCTTGCTTTTGCTGCTGCAACTGCATCATACACCACAGCTCCCGGGTCAGCACCCTCCTGACCGCCTATCATATCTACTCCTGCACGATTTGCCCATTCTGACAACTGCTCTCCTGCGGCTGCACGAAACGTATCTGCTGCGGCTAATACAACCTTTTTCCCTTGGTTTTTCATCTTACCAGCCAATTTTCCAATAGAAGTAGTCTTTCCTACTCCGTTTACACCGATTACCAGTACCACTGACTTTTCTTCCTCAAAACGGTATGCAGTCTCGCCCACATACATTTGTTCCTTAATGCTGCGAATCAAAAGCTCTTTACACTGTGCCGGTTCTTTGATATGTTCTTCTTTTACCTTGGCTTTTAGATTCTCAATAATCTTCATGGTGGCATCTACACCAATGTCTCCCATAATAAGAATCTCTTCGATTTCTTCATAGAAATCATCATCAATACTGGAAAATCCGCTAAAAATCGCATCAATTCCAGATACAATGTTGTCTCTGGTCTTTGTCAATCCCTTTACCAGACGGCTAAAAAATCCCTGTTTTTCTTCACTCATATCTGCTACCTCTCTACTTATCCAATTCTTCTTCTATCAGATTTACAGAAACCAACGTGGAAATACCCTTTTCCTGCATGGTAATACCATACAAACGGTCTGCTGCTGCCATAGTTCCTCGTCTATGGGTAATGACAATGAACTGGGTATTTTTTGTAAGTTTATGTAAATAATTTGCAAATCTTCCTACGTTTGAATCATCCAATGCTGCCTCAATCTCGTCTAACAAGCAGAATGGAGATGGCTTTAAGTTCTGAATTGCAAACAACAACGATATGGCTGTTAAGGACTTTTCTCCACCGGAAAGCTGCATCATGTTCTGCAATTTCTTTCCCGGTGGCTGGGCAGTAATACGAATACCACACTCTAAGATATCCTCACCTTCCACCAACGCTAAGGTACCTTTTCCACCGCCAAACAGCTCTTTGAATACCTTATCAAACTCTACCTGAATCTCTTGGAACTTCTCCATGAACTGCTTACGCATTCCGGTATCCAACTCTTCAATAATATCCAGTAAGGTCTTTTCTGCTGTTACCAAATCATCATGCTGTGTTTTCATAAAGGTATAACGCTCTGACAAATTCTTATAATCCTCAATAGCATTTACATTGACATCTCCTAATTTTCGGATATCGTCTTTAATCTGTGCAATTTGTTTTTTCATTTCTGCCGGATTATCGTATTCCTCATTTCGCAGCTCTAATGCATTGTGACGTGTGAGCTCGTATTCTTCCCACATATAGTTAGTCTGATTCTCTATGGATTCATTCAGCTTTTCTTTCTGACTGTTCAATCGGAAAGATTCCTTATCTAAATCATTGATATGTTTTGACAATTCCTCTTGCTTTTGGAAGAAACCTTTATATCGAATAGACATTTCTTCCTTTTCTTTTTGCTTATCAGAAAGCTTTTGTTCCAGTTCTCCATGAGCAGAATCCGATGCTTCCATGGTCTTTTTGATTTCCTCAATATCGTGATATTTCTTATCCACATCTGCTTGAGAATCCAATTTTTCCTGCTCTGCCTGTTGTAACTCTTCTTCCAGTTTGCGCAGTTCTGCCTGCACACGAGAAATGTTTTCCTGAATAAATTCTGCCTTTTGTACTAAATTTGCCTCTTCTAACTGTACTCGGGATACCTCTTTCTGACTATCCTCTGCTAATTTATTCTGTTCTTCTAACAGCTTTTGGAAATTACTGTTTTCTTCCTCAATTTCCTTTTCTCTTGTATCTGCCGCAGATATTTCTTCCTGAATCTGCTGACGATTCTGTGTGATTTCTGCCAACTGCTGTTCGATTTCTCTGCTTTCCTGAATCAAGCCGCCATACTGGGTGGTGTTTTCCTCTTTCTGTTCCTTGGCACGTTCCATGTTAAGCTTTGCTGTATTGGAATTTAACATGGCTTGTTTCAAATCTTCTCGTAACTGCTCTAAGTCCTCTTTCAACAACTCTCTTGCTGTTGTGATTTCTTCCATCCGAGCCCGGTACTTAGACAAATTTTCCTTAAGCTGTGCAACTGTTTTTTCCAGTTCTTCAATCTCTCGTTTTCTACCTAACAGATTACTGGTATTTTTAAACGCACCACCAGTCATAGACCCGCCTGGACTTAGGGACTCTCCCTCCAGTGTTACAATTCGAAGAGAATACTGGTATTTTCTTGCTAATGCAACTGCATGGTCGATAGTATCTACTACATAAGTTCTTCCTAACAAATGTGTTTTTAATCCCTGATACTGACTTTCTGCCTGCACCAGTTCGCTTCCGATACCAATCACTCCCTGCTCTTTTAATGCTTGTTCATTCCTCTGCGGCTGCTTTTTCCCAACACTTGTCAATGGGAGAAAGGTTGCTCTTCCGTAACGATTTTGTTTCAAATACTGAATCATTCGCTTTGCAGTTTCCTCGTCATTGGTAACGATATTTTGAATACTTCCACCTAAAGCCGTTTCAATGGCAGTTTCGTATTTCTTTTCTACCTTAATGATATCTGCAACAACCCCAAGGATTCCCTGCTCCTTATCCTTTTGTTCCATAACTCGACGAATGGAATTGCCATATCCATCATAACGCTCTGCAATATTTACCAAAGACTCTAATCTGGACTGTTCTCTATGATAACGGGCTGTATCCTGTTCTAAGGCACTCTTTACTTCTTCTTCTTTTGTCTGCCAATTCTTGCGATTATTTTCTAACTTTTGTTCTTCTTCTATAAGCTTCGTATACTCTGTCTTTGCTTCTTCATAACGTTTCTGACATTCTTCTACTACTGCCTCTAACTCTTCTTCTTCGCTTTTTTGCTCTAACAGACGCTTGCTTAACTGTGCCTTTCTGATATTCACCTGCTCCTGCATGGTATCATATCGCTGCTGTCTTGCCTTGGTAGATGCTTTATGATTCAGCAGTTCAATAATCTCGTTCTTCCCATCTTCCATTCCTTTGGTGCAACGTTCAATCTCACTTTGAATCTTCTGAAAATGCTCCATGACCCTGGCTTTTTCTTCTGCCATTTCCCGCATTTGAGCATCCATTTCTTTTTTATCTTCTTCGTAAGCTGCCTTTTCTTCTAAACGCTGTGCCTTATCTTGATTAATGGCTTCCTGTCTGGTACGAAAATGTTCTTCACTCTGCTCTGCTGTATGAATCTGCTCCTTTAAGACATTAATCTGACCTTCTAGCTTTCCTTTTAAAACAGTAGTATTTCCAAGTTCTTCTCTTAAGGCAGTGATATGCTCATCTGCGTTTTCCATATCCTGTTCCATCTGTTCATACTCTGCCTTGATATTGGTATAGGCACGATTGGACTCTTCTAAATCTTTTCCCACAATCTCCATGTTTTCTTCCACAGTTTTTAATTGTGTTTCCATTCGTTCCATGTCCATTAAGAACATATTTACATCATAAGTCTTTAACTCTTCTTTTTTCTTTAAGTAAATTTTCGCCTTTTCTGACTGGCGTTCCAAAGGACCTACTTGTTTTTCTAACTCTGCCAAAATATCATTGACACGCACCAGATTTTGTCGCTCATCTTCTAACTTTTTCTGTGCGGTAGCCTTTCTTCGCTTGTACTTTACGATTCCTGCTGCTTCATCAAACAGCTCTCGACGCTCCTCCGGTTTGCCGCTCAAGATACGTTCAATCTGCCCCTGACCAATAATGGAATATCCTTCCTTACCAATTCCCGTATCATAAAAAAGTTCATTGACATCCTTTAACCTGCATGCAGTTCCATTAATCAAATATTCACTTTCGCCGGAACGGTACACTCTTCTGGCAACGGTAACTTCATTGTAGTCAATATTCAAAGAACGGTCTGCATTATCCAGTGTAATGGCTACATAGGCATAACTTAAAGGTTTGCGGTTCTCCGTACCGGAAAAAATAACATCCTGCATACTGGCACCACGCAGCTGCTTTGCTCTTTGTTCACCCAATACCCAGCGAACGGCATCTGCTACATTACTCTTTCCACTTCCGTTTGGTCCCACAATACCGGTAATTCCATTGTGAAATTCAAACACTATCTTATTGGCGAAGGACTTAAATCCATGCACCTCTATACTTTTTAAATACATAACTCCTCCTGTTTAGGACCTGTTTTCCTGCTTTTTTAATTCTAAAAGTGTATGATACGCAGCTTCCTGTTCTGCCCCCTTTTTGGTTTTTCCTATCCCCTGCCCATAGGTCTTTGTACCGATTCGGGCTTCTACAATAAATTTCTTATCATGATCCGGTCCTTCTTCTCCAATCAACTGATAGCTTAATTCGCCTTCTGCCTTCGCCTGCACTACTTCCTGCAGGATAGTCTTGCTATCGAAAAAGAGCTTTTTATGTTCGATATCATTTAAGATAAAACGGTTAATAAACTCTTTTGCACTAGCAAAACCACCATCTAAATATATCGCTCCTATCACTGCCTCTAACGCATCAGAAAGAATAGACTTTCTCTCTCTTCCCCCAGTCAAATCTTCTCCTTTTCCCAGCAAAAGATACTTTCCTAATTCCAAATCTCTGGTACAAAATGCCAGTGTTGGTTCACACACCATACTTGCCCGCAATCTGGTTAATTCTCCCTCCGGATACTTCGGATACTTGTGAAATAAAAATTCACTGCTGACAATCTCTAATACTGCGTCTCCTAAAAACTCTAATCGTTCATTATCCGCCTGTTTACCCATATGATGTTCGTTTGCATAAGAACTGTGGGTCAACGCCTGCTGTAACAGTCTTGGATTGGAAAACTCATATCCAATGCGGGTTTCAAATTCCTTTTGTAAACTCATATTTCTCCTTTCTATTATATATGGTCTTAATATATGACGAAAAGGGTAGTCTGAAAAATGCTTCTTTTACATTTTCTCAGACACCCTTGTTCCTCTTTGTCCGTATACAACTATGAGAAGCACGCTTAGCGAGCTTCTCAGTTATCGCGGCAGTCACCAAGGTCGCGTGCAAGCACGGACTTTGGCTCGTTGCTTCGCGTAAATTAAATACGCCTTAGTTCATTGCATTCTTAATTTGTTCTACTGCATCACCAACAGTAACGATTTTTTCTGCCTCTTCATTTGCGATTTCAATATCAAATTCTTCTTCTAATCCCATGATAATCTGGAAAATATCCAGAGAATCTGCTCCTAAATCATCTACAAATGTAGTGTCCATTGTAATTTCTTCTACGTCTACATTTAATACTTCCGCAATGATTTTCTTTAACTTTTCAAATTCCATGATAATTCCTTTCTACTCCTCTTCCATGGGAGATGTTCCAATATTCTTTCTTATTTTTTCATTGATTTGCTGTTCCTTAAAGGTAACACACTGAATAATAGAGGTAGATACCTCTTTTGCTTTTGAACTTCCATGTGTCTTTACCACAAGTCCATTTAAGCCTAACAATGGTGCTCCGCCATACTCAGATGCATCAAATGACTTTAATGTCTTTTTCAAAGCCGGCTTTACTAATAATGCCCCTATCTTGCTTCTTAAGGTAGTCATCATTCCCTGCTTTACTTTATTAATCAGGGTTGCTCCTACACCTTCATAAAGCTTAAGAATTACATTTCCTACAAATGCTTCACAAACAATAACGTCTGCCTCGCCATGTGGGATTTCTCTTGCCTCAATGCTTCCTACAAAGTTAATATCAGGACAGTTCTTAAGTAATGGGAAAGTTTCTTTTACAAGTGCATTTCCCTTCTCCTCCTCTGCTCCAATGTTAACAATGGCAACCTTTGGATTCTTCACACCCATAACGTTCTCCATATAAATGGAACCCATCTTAGCAAATTGTACCAAATGTGATGCTCTTGCATCTACATTAGCACCACAGTCAATCAGTAATGATACACCCTTTTCTGTTGGAATAAGAGGTGCTAATGGTGGTCTTTCTCCCCCCTTAATTCTTCCTACAATGACTTGTCCGCCTACCAATATTGCACCGGAACTTCCTGCCGATACAAAAGCGTCTGCCTCTTGGTGCTTTACCATATTCATTCCGATTACAATTGATGACTGCTTTTTCTTACGAATTGCCATAACCGGAGGTTCTGCCGTCTCAATTACTTCATCCGCATGAACAACCTCAATCTGAGAACCTGCATAAGCATTTTTTGACAGCTCTTCCTTCACTACATCCTGTTGACCCACAAGGTATACCTTGATGTCCGGACGCTGTGTAACAGCATCAATAGCACCCTTTACAATTTCTGCCGGTGCATTATCTCCACCCATGGCATCTACTGCTACCTTTATCATTTCCTGCATGAAACTTCCTCCTTACGGTCCCTGAAAAAGAACTTTTTTCTTTTTCAACGGATGCCTACTAATGAATATACTATAACTATATGGAGAAATCAATACAAAAAATTAGTTTTTATATTCCCGGTTTCTCTCAAGCTCTGCTTCCCTATCTTCTTCACTCATATACTTCCAGAAAATTTTCTCCAAAATAAAAGATTCTGTCAGTGTAAATGCACATGGTACAAAAAACAAGGAAATTGGAAGTATATACACTACTAATGCTGATGCAAGTACTAATACAAGCAATAGTACTGTCCATGGGAGATTTACCAGTGCGATTAGTAATGCGTTTTTCATAGACTGTTTTCTTGTATTTTCAAATCTTGCCATATAAGCGAACAGATACAAAACCCATGCCAACAGAAATATACCCATTACAAGGAATACAATAGTAAGAACTCCAAGCTTACTTCCATTCTCACCCATTTGACGCATAAAATAAAAATCAAATCCAAGTACTACTGATATTACCATTATTAATAGCCAAATCGGCGTTGTCTGCTTGAAATTATTTTTAAACGATAACATATATTCTTTAAAAATGTATCCCCTGTCATTTCTGATTACCTTATTTACCGTATAATATAATGCAGTTGCTGCTGTACCAATGGTAAATATCGGGACAGAAGAAATAATAAACAAAAGACTTAAACAAATAACGTCTGTTACCTTTCCCAGCGTTTTCATAATTCCACCATCTACATTAAATATTCCCATTCTATTCTTCCTTTCTTATGTAAAATCTATTACATATTGTCTACTATCTGCTCCTAAAAGTCAATGTATCATTTTATGAAAGTTTTATAAACTATGAGAAACACGCTTTGCGAGCTGCGTATCCTGCTCCCAGAGCTGCCTTATCGGAAGTTACAGAAAAATTTCTTATAACACAACAAAAAAGAACCGTTATTTCTAACGGTTCTCCACTGTCTGAAATTAGTCCTGAGGAATGATTTCTTTTTTGTTATAGCTTCCACAGTTTTTGCAAACTCTATGAGGCATCATTAATTCGCCACATTTGCTACACTTTACTAATGTTGGAGCAGTCATTTTCCAGTTTGCTCTTCTCTGATCTCTTCTTCCTTTGGAAGATTTATTTTTTGGACATATAGACATGGTCACACCTCCTTAAATTTGTTAAAAATATCCTGGATTGCTGCCATTCTTGGATCCGGTTCTGTTTTCTGGCACTGACACTCTGTGATATTCAGATTGGCTCCGCACCGTTTGCAAATACCTTTGCACTCTTCCTTACACAGAACCTTCATTGGCCAACTCACCAAAATTTCTCCAAAAATAAGTTTATCTACATCCAGATTGGTACCTACCATATAATCTGTCTCATCCATGCGCTTTTCTTCGTTCTGATTGGTAAGGTCTAATTCCTTATCAATCACAATGGAAAACTCCTTGTCTACATCTGCAAGACAACGGTCACACGGAATCGCAATTGTAACCTCTGTTTCACCCTGAATAAACAATCGCTTATTTTCTTCATTGGTAAACTTCAGTACAAATGGTGCTTTCTTAACGATGGGAAACTCTCCCAGTCTTGAGTTAAAAGACATTAATTCAATTTCTACCTGTTTTGATACTTCCTTATTCTCACAGGAAATAACGTCTGCTAATTCTACTATCATGGCAGTCTCCTATCCACACTCGATATATTATACATATGTAAATTCCGTTTGTCAATAAATTTTTGCAACTATTTTACTTTACAAGTGCTACTGTCTCTCTTGCAATTGCAAGTTCTTCGTTTGTCGGAACACACAATACTTTTACTTTCGAATCAGCGGAAGAAATAATACGTTCTTCGCCTTCTACTTTATTAGCCTCTTCATCCATCTCTAATCCAAGATATCCTAAGTAATTGCAAATCTTAGCACGAATACCTCCGGCATTTTCACCGATTCCTGCGGTAAAGCAAATAGCATCTACACCGTTCATTGCTGCTGTATAAGCACCAATATATTTTGCTACATGATAACAGAATGCTTCTAATGCACGGATTCCTTCCGGTTTTTCTGCTTCTGCTGCAGCCCTTACATCACGCAAATCACTGGAAATATGGGATAATCCCTCTAATCCGGACTTTTTGTTCAAAATACTTACAACTTCTTCAATATTCAGGTTCTCTTTCTTTGCAAGAAATTCCATTGCACCCGGATCAATGTCTCCGGAACGTGTTCCCATAATCAATCCTTCCAATGGTGTTAATCCCATAGAAGTGTCTACGGATTTTCCATTTTCCACAGCACATACAGATGCACCGTTTCCTAAATGACACACAATTGTCTTTAACTGGTCGTATGGCTTTCCTAACATCTCTGCCGCTCTCTTAGATACATAGCTGTGAGATGTTCCGTGGAAACCGTATCTTCTAACCTTATATTTTTCATAATAATCATAATCAATTCCATAAAGATATGCTTTTTCCGGCATTGTCTGATGGAACGCAGTATCAAATACACCAACCATTGGTGTGTTTGGCATTAATTCCTGACACGCACGGATTCCGATTAAGTTTGCAGGATTATGTAATGGTGCAAGGTCATTACACTCTTCTACAACTTTAAGTACTTCTTCATTTAAAATAGTAGAAGATGCGAACTTTTCTCCACCATGTACAACTCTGTGTCCTACTGCTCCGATTTCAGATAAATCTTTTAATACTCCAGTCTTTGGATTTACAATGGCATCCAACACTAACTGAATTGCCTGCTTATGTGTCGGCATCGCAGCTTCAGAAACTTCCTTTTCTCCACCATTTTTCTTATTCTGGTAAACCAGTCTTCCATCGATTCCAATTCTTTCGCAAAGTCCCTTTGCCAGAACCTCCTCTGTATCTGAATTAATTACCTGATATTTCAGGGAAGAGCTTCCGCAATTGATTACTAATACGTTCATTTTCTATCTCCTTTTCTTTGCTGTTTTTACAAGCAAAATAGCGACGTTTTTACCATCGCTATTATTAATCATTATTCTTATTATAAACCAATCCTATCTTGTATACAATAACATTTTTTTATTTTCTTGATAATTTTCCGTTAAACACATATAATTTAATTACTATGGAGTTTTCGGAGGTAACTCATGAATGTATTAGGAATTATTGCAGAATATAACCCTTTTCACTTTGGACATGCATATCAGATAGAGACATTAAAAAAACAGACACAGGCAGACTATGTCATCATTGCCATGAGCGGAAATTTTGTTCAGCGTGGTGCTCCTGCCCTTGTGGAAAAATATACCAGAGCCCATATGGCATTAGCAGGTGGCGCAGACCTTGTATTGGAACTTCCTGTGCTATCCGCAACTGCCAGTGCAGAATATTTTGCCAAAGGCGGAGTTTCACTCCTTCATAATACTGGAGTTGTCACACATTTAGGATTTGGCGCAGAACATGCAAATCTGCCTTTATTGCAACAGATTTCTGATATTTTGTCAGAAACTCCCCCTGCATATGAAAAACAGTTAAAACTCTGTTTGAAGGAGGGACTTTCTTTCCCAACCGCTCGTGCCAAGGCTTTAGAAACTATACTTTCTACTGCAAAAGCTCAAGACACCGAAGAACTTTCTTGTGTTTTAGCTTCTCCCAATAATATTTTAGGAATTGAATATCTGAAAGCTTTGTCTTCTCTTTCCTCTCCGATTATTCCTGTTCCTCTTTTACGAAAAGGACAGGGATACCATGATACGGGTATATCCGAAAGTTTTTGCTCTGCCTCGGCAATTCGTGCACATTTAAAGAATGAACCAAAAGGTTTAGCAAATAAAGATGTTGCTGCCTCTGCCATGCCTGCTGCCTGCTTGAAATTACTCCAAAGCTATCCTTATCCGTTTTTATTTGAGGATGACTTTTCACAGCTTGTACACTATAAGCTTTTATGCGAGGATTCTAATACACTTGCCGCTTATGCCGACAGCTCTACTGACCTTGCCAACCGCATGCACCATGCAAAACGTTCCTTTGTCTCTTGGTCACAGTTTTGCGAATTATTGAAAACAAAAAACACGACTTATACTAGAATTAGTCGTTTACTGTTGCATATAATATTGAATTTAAAAGGAGACGATTATACCACTTTTACCGGAACTATGCAGATTCCTTACTTACGAATATTGGGCTTTCATAAGTCCTCGGCTCCATTACTTTCTGCCATTAAGAAAAAGGCATCCGTTCCAATGCTCACCAGTGTTTCCAATGCCCAAAAACAACTATCTCCTACGGCTATGGAACTTCTGCAAAAAGACATCACCGCCTCTGATATTTATCACATGATGTTTGCAGTTAATCCTCATGACAATAACAGTGCTAACCACATTTTAAATGATTATCGTCACGCTTTAATTATAATGTAATATATTAAATTTTGATTACACAAAAAGGAAGCTGCCGCTTCACGAATTTTCATTCGTTAAAGCGACAGTCCCTTTGTTCTCCCTTATGCTTAATGATGGAATAAACGAATTCCAGTAAAGCACATTGCCATATTGTATTTATTACATGTATCAATTACATTATCATCACGAATTGATCCGCCCGGCTCTGCAATATATTTTACACCGCTCTTATGTGCACGTTCTATATTGTCACCGAATGGGAAGAATGCATCAGAACCAAGTGCTACATCTGTCATCTGGTCTAACCATGCACGTTTTTCTTCTCTGGTAAATACTTCCGGCTTTACTTTAAAGATTTTTTCCCATGCACCATCTGCTAATACATCCATATAATCATCACCAATATACAAATCAATAGAATTGTCACGGTCTGCTCTTCCGATTCCATCTACAAACTGTAAGCCAAGTACCTTTGGAGACTGACGTAAGAACCAGTTGTCTGCTTTCTGTCCTGCAAGTCTAGTACAATGGATTCTGGACTGCTGCCCTGCTCCGATTCCGATTGCCTGTCCACCTTTTGCATAACATACAGAGTTAGACTGTGTATATTTCAAAGTAATCATTGCAATTGCAAGGTCAATTTTGGCTGATTCCGGAATCTCTTTATTCTCTGTTACAATGTTGTCAAAGAAATCCTTATCAATCTTCAGTTCATTTCTACCCTGCTCAAAGGTAATACCAAATACCTCTTTATGTTCAATTGGCGCTGGCACATAATTTGGGTCTATTTCAATTACGTTGTAATTTCCTTTTTTCTTGGACTTTAAAATTTCAAGTGCTTCCGGTTCATATCCCGGTGCAATCACACCATCAGAAACTTCTCTCTTAATAATCTTAGCAGTTGCCACATCACAGACATCAGATAATGAAATAAAATCTCCGAAAGAAGACATACGGTCTGCACCTCTTGCCCTTATGTAAGCATTGGCAAGTGGAGTAAATTCCATGTCCATATCATCTACCCAGTAAATCTTCTTTTCCACATCAGTAAGCGGAAGTCCTACTGCTGCTCCTGCCGGTGATACATGTTTAAAGGATGTTGCTGCCGGAAGTCCTGTTGCTTTCTTTAATTCACTTACCAACTGCCATCCATTGAATGCATCTAAAAAGTTAATATATCCCGGTTTTCCACTTAACACTTTAATTGGAAGTTCGCCATCTTGCATATAAATTCTGGATGGCTTTTGATTTGGGTTACATCCATATTTCAATTCTAATTCCTTCATGTTTTCCTCCGTATTCTATGATGATTATTTATTCTTGTTTACAATTCTTGTTTCATATTTTCCTGTTTCAATTTCAATATATCTTACAAAAAGAGATACCTTGTTGTCTTCGTTTAAGCTGTTCCATACTTTTTCTGTAAAGCTGTCAATGTCACCATCAATTCCAACTAATTTTGGTTCTCCTTCAAAACTTGGTAATGGATTGCCATCTTCCATATATGTATGGATAAAATGTCCTTCACCTGCAACCGGATTCTCGTATGCAAAGGTATAACGATTGCAAGCATCCGGATTACCGTTATTGCTCTTTAAAATAGACATTGCATAATTATAAATTCCATTTTCCACATGCATAATACCAGAAATACGAGGAGTATAGTTTGGTGCATCTGGCTCAAATTCACGAGTACGAAGCGCCTGTTCAAAGGTCTGCTGCTTATCCATTAACTCATAAATAGTATCTGTCTGATCTCCATTAGTAACAATGGTCTTATTTCCTAAAACTCTTACCGGAGCGTAAATAATCAGACTTGGGTCACTCAATTTAGACGGATCAAATGCCTGTGTACGGATTCCTTCTCCATCCTCTACAAATACACGATTTCTGCTGTTTTCACTTCTTCCCATAATAAAATAAGCGGTAACAGCGTACTTTCCATCCGTTGACTTACCGATTACAATTCCTCTTCCTGGATAAGAATTTCCCTTCAATTCAGTTTCCAATGACAACATTTTCATTCCTGATATCCTCCTTCGATATGCTATTACATCTTTTTTATTGTAACATGGGTTTTTGTTGCTGACAAGCAAAGGCTCATATAAGTACCATTAAAAAATTTACTATGTTTTATAAGTTGTTTTAATATGTATATTTTTATATCATAGGAAGCTCATGTGCTTTCACATTTTAATGTAACACAGTGTTTCCCATGATAGAACAAAAATGTGCTTTCCACACTCTCTCGACCTGGTTTCTTATATAGCACACCTTTTGTTCCGCGCGCGAGCAGTGCCATTTATGGCTATCTTCTACTCTGCGAGCTGCTTTATAGGAAATTGCAGAGCCTAAAAAGGATTCTAATTCACTTTTGTGAACTAGAATCCTTCTCTTTCCTTATTTTTAAACAAGATTGTCTTTTGCTGCCTTTGCTACTATTTTTTCTTCTCTTTCGTCTAAAAGGGTATCGATTGCATCTACCAATTTTCCGATTTCCGGCTTAGTAAGCTGTGCATCTGCGCCAAGTGCCTCGCCTTTTCTGCGTAAATCTTCGTTTACCATAGATGAGAAAATAACCAACGGAATGTGTTTTAATGTGTCATCCTCTTTTACTAACTTCGTCAAACGATGACCATCCATTCTTGGCATTTCAATATCTGTAATAATCAAATGAACCTTATCATCTAAATCACTGCTTCCACGCAGTTCGCATAACTTGTCCCAAGCTTCTTGTCCATCTGCACAAACAATCAGTTGTGTATAACCTGCTTTTCTTAGACAATCTGTAATTAACTTAGATAATAATGGTGAATCTTCTGCAATCAAAATTGGTGCTCCGCTTCTATCACGTTCTCCAATTTCCGCCATGTCAGATACTTGTAATCCTGTTTCAGGACTAATATCTGTTACAATTTTTTCGAAGTCAAGAATTACGATTAAACGATCTTCTAACTTAATAACACCCGTAGACACTCCACTTTCTTCTATATTGATAGTAGAATCCGGTTTAATAATATCTGCCCAAGAAAGTCTGTGAATTCCACAAACCTCATCTACATGAAATGCAATATTTAATTTATTAAAATTTGTAATGATAAATAATCCATCCTGCTCCATATTTGGCATTCCAAGACAATTTCTTAAATTGATAACTGTTATCATGGTATCTCTTGGCATAAAGATACCTTCTACACTTGGATGAGCATTCGGAATCGGAGTTACCGGCTGATATGTTAAAATTTCACGAATCTTAGCAACATTAATACCATAATGGTTTCCAGCCAAGGTAAATTCCAACACCTCCAGTTCATTTGTACCATTCTCCAAAAGAATATTTGTATCCATAGTTTCTTCTCCTCTCCGGCATTTTACTCGTATCTCTTTTATCCGTATCTAAATATTTACTAGTATTATAGCATATTATTTTCAAAAAATATATAACATTTTTCACATTTTTTCTTACTTTTTTAATTATTCTTTTCTACAATGCTATATCCGCACCTACGCCATTTACCTGAACCTGTAATCTTACAGATGTAATATCTGCTGTATCAGTTTCCGGCACCTTAAAGACAAGTACCGTTTCTGCGCTTGCACCTGCTGCTATATTCTCCTTATATGTAACCAAATCATTCGGAAGCGCTGTAACCTCATTTTTGCAAGAAGAATCTCCATTCAAAGATACTGCAAAAATTGGTGTTTTTCCTAAAATATCACATACTGCATCTTCTGTTCCGGTATTGGTAATTGTAAACTTCATTGCAAAGTAGGTATATCCTGCTTCCGGTAAATTTAATTTTCCATCTGCATAATTACTGTTTACCTCATACTGTCCCGTATACTGAATTTCCACGCCCGATACTCCCAACACCTGACTCAAGCTCTGTGCTGTCTCTGTTTCCTCTGTTGTTTCTGCTTGCGAGGTATCTTCCTGAGGAGCATCTTCCTTCACATCTTCCGGTGTCTGTTGTTCTTCTTTCGGCTCGTCTTTGGAAGTTACCTCTTCGTCTTCCTCTGTCTCTTCCTGTTGTGCAACAACCGTTAGTCCATCCTGTTGACGCTTATTGAACTTTGCCACTGTTCCTGCTGAGTAATTGACAATCACTGCTTCTTCGCTTTCTGTCAATACTTTCATATCATCTCCACAGCCTGTCATAAGCATCCCTGCTGCTATAATGACTGCGCCCTTTTTCATGAATCCTTTCATAGGCCCTCTCCTTTTCTACGCTGTCTTTTATTAAACATACTTTTATTTTATCATTATTTTTGCTCCCCCGCAACTATTTTAACTACTCTTACCGTCTAGTTCAAACCAAAACTCTACACCATTTTCATAGTTCTTCACACCACATTCACGATGAAAGGAATCCATAATTGCTTTTACAATAGAAAGACCGATACCATTTCCGCCATATTCTCTGGTTCTTGCCTTGTCTACCTTATAAAATTTCTCCCAAATATGATTTACTTCCGGCTCTGGAATTGGATTACCACTATTGAAAACACCAATCCTTACAATGTCTTCTTTTTTCGTAACTGTAATAATAATTCTTTTTTCATTTGCTGCATGGTGAATTGCATTACTAATGTAATTTGTCAACACCTGTTCTGTTTTAAACTCATCTGCCCATACATACATCGGCTCTTTTACTTCAAAAGTTAACTCTATTCCTTCCTGTTCTCTTAAAATTGCAGTAGCATTAACTACGCCCTGTATCAATTCTACAATATCAAATCTTTCAAACACTACCTGCTCATTTCCCGATTCTAACTGGTTTAATGTCAATAGATTCTTTACCATTCGGTTCATTTTGTCTGCTTCATCCATAATCACATCACAGTAAAATTCACGGCTTTCTGCATCGTCATTAACACATTCCTGCAATCCTTCTGCATATCCCTGAATCAATGCAATTGGAGTTTTTAATTCATGGGACACATTGGAAATAAACTCTTTTCGCATTTCATCAATTTGTTCTTTTTTCTCAATGTCTATTTTCAACTGATTATTGGCACTTTTTAACTCTGAAATTGTACATTCCAAGGTTTCTGACATTTGATTCATATGCTCTCCCAGAAAATCAATCTCATTTTCCCCTTTGCTCTGGAACTTAGCATCAAAATCAAGATTTGTCATTCTTTGAGATATCTCTGCTAATTGTAAAATTGGATTTGTGATTTTTCTAGTGACAAAGTATAAAATTACTGCACATACGATAACTGACATAATTCCTACATATGCCAAGAAACGATTTGCAATTTCTACACTTTCTTTAATACTTTCCAATGCCGTTCGCAAAAGAATCTGATTTCCATTTTGTAACGTTCCGCACAATACCAGATAGTCTGATTTCAGTCTGGTATCCGGTGTTTTTTCTATTAAATAGTCCTTGGTATTTTCCACCACCACTGCATCATGACTTTTGGCAGAAAACATAATATCTAAAAACTGTTCTAACAGCATGTCCTTATTTGAAACATTTGACTGCATAATCGTTCCATCAGAACTAATTACCATGAGCGTAATATTACTGTTTGCACATTGTTTTTCCAACTCAATCTCAAATTCTTCCGTATTTCCATTTCCGTTAGCATACGCTTCGTCCACCGTTTGAAATGTATCAATTAAAATATCTTTTTTGTGAGAAATATAATAATCCTCTAAAAGCGTGGTATTAATAAACCAGCACAGTAATACTGTGCCGGCTACAATAGCTATCATAATGGTTGTAATTTTTCTTGTTATGGAGTGTTTCATTCTTCTACCTCAAACTTGTAGCCCATTCCCCAAATGGTCTTTATGTATTCTCCTCTGCTGCCTAGTTTACTGCGCAGCTTTTTCACATGTGTATCTATAGTTCTGGCATCTCCAAAATAGTCATAATTCCATACATGATTTAATATTTTTTCTCTGGAAAGTGCAATTCCCTTATTTTCGATAAAGTATGTCAATAGTTCAAATTCTTTGTAGCTTAGCTCTAATTCTTTTCCGTCTACCTTGACCTGATGTGCTAAACGATCCATCACGATACCACCGATTTCCAGAACCTCTTCCTCACCCTTTCTCCCTGTTCTTCGTAAAATTGCTTCTACCCTTGCCACTAATATCTTAGGGCTAAATGGCTTGGAAATATATTCATCTGCTCCTATATCAAAGCCTAACAGCTCATCGCTTTCTTCGCCTTTTGCAGTCAGCATGATAATCGGCACTTTCGATGTCTCACGAATTTCTTTGCAAACATCCCATCCGTTCATCTTTGGCATCATTACATCTAATATAATTAATGCGATTTCCTTATCCGCATAAAACTTATCCAATGCTTCTTCACCATCTGCGGCTTCTAACACTTCGAAATTCTGTTTTACCAAAAAATCTCCCACCAGCTTACGCATTCTGCTCTCATCGTCTACCACTAGTATCTTTAACTTTTCCATCTGTCTCACACCTTTCACTTCCTTTTATCTTAACATAAAAATATGGTAAAATTGTGAATCCTATGGGTTCATTTGCAGCTCTTTTTCCTTTTCACGCACTGCCTGCTCCCGCTCTTCTAATTCTTGCTGCCACTGTGCATACTTGTCTACAATTTTATTTTCATAATTAACGATATTGGGGCGATTGCTTGTCATCGTGATAACCAACATTCCAACTACAACAATTGCTAAAAACAAATTTATCAGCAGGCTTATTCTAAGTCGCTTTTTCCCTTCCTCTATTTTTCTTTCCATTCTTCCCTTGAAGGCAGTTTTTTCCCTTCTCATACTACGCATTTCTGCCTCTACCTCTGGTATTTGAAAGTGAATTGGAGCTAAGTCTTGTTCCTGTATAGTGGGAACCTGTAAAAGATAGTCTCTAAGCTCTTTTAGAAATGTCATGCCTATCGGTGTTTCAAAAAGCTTTTCTTCCATAAGCTTACAATATAATTGCAATACAACCTCGGCATTGTCCATATCCGTGTTTTCTCTAATATACTGAATTCCATCTGCTTCTCTTTTTGCCTGCTCTGCAGTCTTTACATCATCAAAATAAAATCCTTCTATTATCCTCTCTCTTTTCTCCATATTAATCTATCACTTATCCCTTCTTCTCATTTTTGCATAGATTATCAATAAATTCCTCTAAAAGTACCGGCTTGCCATACAAATACCCTTGATAGAAATAACAACCAAGCTCCTCCAGTTTCTGCTTCTGTTCCATACTTTCCACATACTCTGCAATTACTTTTATTCCAAGTATTTTACTCAATTCTACAATAGACGCTACTATTTTTTGATTTGTTTCATTTTCTACAATATGGTGTACTAATGAACCATCCAGCTTTACCACATCAAAATTGCCTGATTGTAAATAAAGCAAAGAAGTATGCCCCATTCCAAAATCATCAATAAGCATCTTGTGTCCTTCTGCTTTTAACTGACATATTTTGTTATTTACCATTTCTGAATTACTCAACACATCCTGCTCAGTAATCTCTAGCCACAATTTTTCCGCCGGCACATGATATTCTTCTAACTTTTCTTTGATACATTTTTCAATCTCCCAGTTTAATGAATGAGAAGTAATATTGATAGATATTTTAAAGTTTTCTGCATATTGTTGCGAAATCTGCCCGATTGCCTTTACTGCCATATCTATCAATTCGCTCTCTAATTTTGGGAGAATTTCTCCCGCTGTTGCTAAATAGTTGATAAGCGGAGGATAAATAAATCCATATTCCTGATGTTTCCAACGAATCAACGCTTCTCCGCCAATACATTTTTCCTCTTGATTCACTTGTGGCTGATACAGCAAATACAATTTTTTATTCTTCAAATCTGTTTCTAAATCTTGAAGCAAGGTTCGTGCCACCATACCTGAATCATCCATACGGTGAAGAAAATCTGGATTCTGTCCCCGTTCTTCATATTCCTGCATTTTTTTAATCAGACATTGTATTTTTTCTTCCATTCTAAGATTATAAATTTTTTCATACATCTTTAGAAATGGTATATATATAATAACTCCTAACGCCAAAATAACTGCCTGCAGTATACTTCCTGCAATTGAGCCTGTTGCCATATAGCCGCTAAACAGAATTGGCATAGTCCAACTGATTTCATGAGTAACATTTGGAACAATTCCTACTGCAACCGCTCCATAAGATACAATTAATGCCATAATCGGAACACATACAAATGGAATTGCTAAAACCGGGTTTAATATAATGGGAATTCCAAAATTAAGAATCTCATTGGCATTAAATATTACACTTGGTAATGCAATTTTTGCAATATTACGCATTCTTTTTTTGCGTACCTTAAGAAAGATTGCTATCAACACACACATGGTTGTTCCACAACCACCCATCATCACAAAGGTATCAAAGAAACTCTTACTAAAAATAACCTTTACACTTACTGTGGAAAAATTACTAATTGCCACTGTTTCCATCATATGACTTCCATGAAATCCAAGACTCCATAAAATATGTACTAATACTGTATACAGAAATGCAGGAAAAAATCCATTTCCCATTCCTTCAAATCCACGATACGCCAATCCTGTCAACAGAGTATATAAGGTTTTCTCGCCTGTTATTGTTGTTAGTGCATATTGTAACACTGCAAAAAATCCAATGGTAATAGCTGTCGGTACGATACTCTGAATTGCGTTTGCTATAACTGATTCCATTCCCACCGTATACTTACGCAACGAAATTGCCTCTATTTTTCTTAAATGATAAAACATGGTACAAGCTAATAATCCTACAATCATAGCAAGAAAACATCCTGTATGCCCAAGAATAGCTGCCTGTATTTCTTTTTCCGCCAATTCAATCTGCGTTCCAAAACTGCCAACGGACACTATGATATAGAAAAACATCTTATCTACTTCTTCGCCTTTTTCCATTGCATAACTAATACTCAATGAAATCACAAGACACATAGAAAACATCCCAAACGTTCCCTGATAAATAGTCTGTAAAATCTGAGAAATCATTGGAACTTTTTCTTCTATCAGATATCTGACATCTGCATTCGGAAAATATAAAATTGCATATACCATTGCACCTACCACCAACACAGGAACTAACATGGTCAGTCCTCTTCTGATTATAGATAACAAATGACTGCTTTCAATTCTATAAAAATTTTTCATCATACTTTTTTTTAATGTTTTCTCCATAGTTTATACACCATTCTCTCCCTGTAAAATTTGAACAAATAATCTGCTCGTTCAATCTTCGCCTTGGGCTTGATTTCTCTAAGTGTTCATATTATACCGTAAATTATACCTTAAAAACTTTGCTTTTTCTATTTTCTTTATCCAAAACGCATGAAATTGATATATTTCTATAAAAAGGAACACTAAAGAAGCACTTTTTATCTCATAATTAAAACCATGTACTTTCATGTTTTAATATAATACAGTGGTTCCATATATATATAGAAACAAAAGTGTGCTTCGCACACTCTCGCGACCTAGTTTCTGATATAGCACACCTTTTGTTCCGCGCGCGAGCAGTGCCATTTATGGCTGTTACCACTCTGCGAGCTGCGCATCCGTGCTCGGAGAACTACTTTATAGGAAATTACAGCAAAATTTCCTATAAAGTAAAAAATGGGGCTGTCGCACTAAGTAATTAGTGTGCAGCTCCTTTTTCGTGCAAAAAAT
>CAYTDI010000019.1:0-45071 GCA_964436595.1 uncultured Eubacterium sp. | reverse complement strand
GGATTCTATAGAGAAGTGCCTGTGGAAGAGATAGAGGAGATAAGGAAAGTTGAGAGTGGTAGTTCCTCTGTAGATGATATAATAAAAGGAGTAGAAAAAGGGGATATCCCATTAAGTAATAATATTCAAAAAGGTAATTATGGTGAGATGAAGATGGATGCATATTTTGAAAGTCAGGGATATGAGAGAATAAGTCTCAATAAAGTAACTGATTTGAATACACCAACGCATCAAGGAATTGACGGAGTATATTACAATCCAAACGGTCATCCGCCATATATAATTGGAGAGGCAAAGTATGGAAGTTCAAAATTAGGAAGTACTAGGGATGGAATGCAAATGAGTGATACATGGATTAATGGAAGTGATAGACTGGTTAATGCAGTTGGTAAAGATATGGCTGATGATATTTTGTTAGAAGGCTATGGAAAAACACTTGTAAATATTGCACCGGATGGAACGATAAAAGCAACAAGTTTAGAGTAAGAAAGGTATTGATATGAGAGATAGTTTAAAAAGCGTAGAATATTTTAATCAATTTATACATGAAGATTTAGGGAGAGTAAAAAAATTTTCGTCAAAACTAGAAAATGGGGAGGTAAAGGAAGAAAGAATACTTCCTGTAAAAACCAAAGTACATGATTTAAAACTTGGAATAATGATAGCTAAGTATTCTAAAGGTGATGAGTTAGCAGAATTGGAGAAAGAATATTTGGAGTTAGTATCAGGATGGAAGGAAGTCTGGGAACCAGAATACTATAATAAAAATTTAAAAATGATTTCTTTAGGCGTTCTTTTTGGAGCAGATATTAGTTTTACAAGAAAAGTGAAAAAGATGCTGGAAAAAGCAGAAATAAATGATTGGTTATTATACTATTTGTTAGATTCAAGGGATGATGAACAAATGGAAAGAGGGAAAGAAATGCTTTTTCCTAAATCATTTTCTAATTTGCAGAAAGCAGTGTTTCAAGAAGGTAAAATACAAATATTGAAGGAATATCTATCTAATGATTGGTATAATGAAGATTGCGGATGCTATGAAGCTCACAAAAGTAAGCAAAATATATACTATGGATACTGGAGCTTTGAAGCAGGTGCTATTGCAAAGATACTAAATTTGGATGATAGTAGTTTAAAGGATGTACCATATTATCCATATGATTTAGTTCATTATAAAAAATAAAATTTATTAGAGTTATGCTTTGGGACTTCGAACAACCTACAGCTTCTGCACATCTATTAATTAACCATCATGGCTGTTGCCAAGCAATTAAGAATCCATGATGTTAATTAATAGACACTAGATTCGGAGAAGAAAGTTGGAGTATTGGGACTCGAAGTCAAGCGATGTTAGAAAGTTATTCTGCATCACTTAATAAAGCGATGGAAACAATAGGTACAAAGACACCTGGAAGATATTTTGGCACATATGGTAATTGGGAACTTGGCATTAATACTGAGACTAGTGTAGTATATCATGCAAGGATGATTAATTAGGAAGGTGATAAAATGAAGTTTGAAAAAGTATTTAATAATAGAAATATTGTTTTTTTAATTATGGTTATACTTTCGGATTTTCAACAACCTAAAAACTCTTGTATGCCTATCTATTAAACATCATGTTTGCCTAAATCAATTAAGAATTCATGATATTAATTAGTAGATATCGGTGAAATTTTGTCGAGCCCTATATATGAACGGACATTGAAAATTTAATATGATATGTGAAAGTTGTTCATGAAAAGCTTGGTTCGAGGGTAGACTGTATGTATTATGAAGAACGGCTGTTGGCAATAGACCGTACTCTGCAGGAATGTGATGAGATATTGGAAGAAGCAGGGCTGGGAACGGGATTTATATCCAAGAAATCAGAGTTTTAGTATCTGTTTGAAGATAAGAGAATCCTGTGGAAGTATGTATGGGCACTGCCGGAGTTTATGAGCTGTTATCAGGATAAACCCTTGTACAAAGCATAGAACCAGTATGCAACGGAAACCATCAGCCGGATTAAGTTGGAGGACTTTTCTGTAAATGCAGAAGAAAATAATCAGATAGGAATTACGGAAGTAAGAAATAGGCGTTTAAAATCGTGATAAGGAAAATCAGAGTGAAGAAGGAAATAGAAGTTATTCATGCTATTGGAACAGAAAAATCCCAAACTAAAAATTTTAAGTGACAAATACACCCCAGTAATATATAATAGAAAGAGAACATACATTCGGAAAAACACAAGGAGTACAAATATATGCATAACATCTACCCTAAATCAATCTTATCTCCTAAAAACGGAATGAATCTTTATCGGGGCTGTACTCATGGTTGCATTTATTGTGATGCCAGAAGTACTTGTTATCAGATGGAGCATGCCTTTGAAGACATTGCAGTAAAGAAAAATGCTTCAGAGTTGCTAGAAGCAGCACTTCGCAGAAAAAGAAATAAGTGTATGATAGGAACAGGAGCTATGAGTGACCCGTATCTTCATGCAGAAGAGAAAGTGCAATTGACTAGAAAATGCCTAGAATTGATAGACGAATACGGATTCGGACTGGCAATTCACACCAAGTCAGATTTAATACTGCGAGATTTAGATTTATTAAAACGGATTAATCAAAAAACGAAATGTGTTGTTCAGATGACACTTACTACATATGATGAAAATTTGTGTAAAATATTGGAGCCAAATGTTTGTACTACAAAGAGGCGAGCCGAAGTACTAAATATTTTAAGAGATGAGGGCATACCTACGATTTGCTGGATAACACCTATATTGCCATTTATTAATGATACCGAGGAAAATATGCGAGGAATCTTGGATTATTGCATAAAGGCAAAGGTTTACGGTATCATGCAGTTTGGAATAGGGGTAACATTGAGGGAGGGAGACAGGCAGTATTTTTATCATAAATTAGACCAACATTTTCCAGGAATGAAAGAAAGATATATACAGACGTATGGAAATGCATATGAATTGCCGGTGCCTAATCAGGCACAATTATTGCAAATCCTAAGAGAAGAATGTAGAAAACATCATATGGTTTATGATGCAGATACGTTATTTCAATATATGGCACAGTTTGAGGATAAACAGGCAGGAGAGCAGCTGACATTGTTTTCATAATAAAAGAATTGAGGCGGTAAAATGATTTTAAGTGTTAGCAGAAGAACAGATATTCCAAATTATTATTCCGAATGGTTTTATCAGCGTATAAAAGAGGGATATCTCTGTGTGAGAAATCCTATGAATTTTCATCAGGTCAGCAAAATTTCACTAAGTCCAGAGCTGGTGGACTGTATTGTGTTCTGGACAAAGAATCCCAAACCCATGCTAAAAAGGCTTATAGAGTTAAAAGACTATCACTATTATTTTCAGTTTACTTTGACTGGATATGGAAAGGATATAGAGCCTAAAGTGCCGCACAAAAAGGAAAAAATGATTCCAATATTTCAAGAGTTGTCAACTAGAATTGGAAGTGAGCGTGTAGTTTGGCGATATGATCCAATCCTTTTAACAGAGTGTTATACTGTGGAGTACCATTTGAAAGCCTTTGAAGAAATTGCCAGAGCGCTGGAGGGATATACACACAAGGTTGTGATTAGTTTTGTGGATTTATATGACAAAATGAAGCACAAGGGTGTATATTTTAAAGAAATGAAAGAGAAAGATATTCAATTTCTTGCATATGAGATGGCAAAAATCGCCAAAGCACATCAGATGAAAATTGCATCTTGTGCAGAGAAAATAGATTTAAGGGAGTACGGGGTAGAACATAATAGTTGTGTTGATAAAACATTAATAGAAAATATCATCGGGTGTCGGTTGAATGTGAAAAAAGACAAGAATCAGAGAGAAGTATGTGAGTGTGTGGAAAGTGTTGAGATGGGAACTTATGATACCTGTCTGAATGGATGTCGCTATTGCTATGCAAATGGAAGTGAGCAAAAGATAAAAAGCACTATAAGCCATTACAATGTCTTTTCTCCGTTATTATGCAGCGAAATCACAAAAGAGGATATTGTTACAGAGCGAAGAATAAAATCTCTCAGAGAAGAACAAATGAGATTATTTTAAAGAAATTTCTGTCATGCCTACCCTTGGGTAAAGCGTGACAGAAACTGACGAGTACGTTCCTCAGAAGGATGCTCAAATATCTGAGTAGGAGTACCTTGCTCTAAAATAGAACCATCCTCCATAAAAATCACATGATTTGCCACATCACGGGCGAATGCCATTTCGTGAGTTACAATTATCATGGTAGTATTCTGGTCGGCAAGTTCTTTTATGACTTTGAGAACTTCCCCGGTCAACTCAGGGTCCAGAGCAGAGGTAGGTTCATCAAAGCAAAGAATGTCTGGTTGAAGTGCAAGGGCACGGGCAATTGCCACACGTTGGCACTGACCGCCGGAGAGTTGATGGGGATAATTATTCATGCGTTCAGATAATCCCATCTGAACCAATAAGGATTCTGCCTGCTCTTTAATTTCAGCGAGAATCTCTGTTTTTCTTGCACGGTAATCCGGTTGTTCCTTTGCCAGAAGTTGTTTTGCCAACATCACATTTTCTAATGCTGTATATTGAGGAAACAGATTGAAGGACTGGAATACCAAACCAAAATGGAGACGTTTCTTGCGGATTTCCGATTCCTGTTGGGTAGTAGGATTATTGGAATCAAATAAGGTTTCTTCATTTACACGGATAATACCGGTATCCGGACGTTCCAAAAAATTTAAGCAGCGAAGAAGTGTTGTCTTTCCACTTCCAGAGGAGCCAATAATAGAAACAACCTGTCCTTTTTCCAAAGAAAAGCTGATATCCTTTAAAATTTCTGTATGTTCAAATGATTTTCGAATATGTTCTACTTCTAAAATTGCCATGGTTTGTCACCTCCTATTCAAAATAATTCAGTTTTTTCTCTAACCGTCCAAGAAGAACTGTTAAAATACCATTGAAGATAAGGTAATAAATAGCGGTAAAGAACAAAGGCCAAATAGCACCGGAAATGCCCTGTGAACCTTTCATAAATGCCTGTCCTGCCCAGATAATTTCCTGAAGGGCAATAATGCGGGCGAGGGAAGTATCTTTTACCAAGGTAATAATTTCATTAGACATTGGAGGAACAATACGTTTAATCATTTGAAGTAATGTCACCTTAAAGAAAATCTGCCGCTTGGTCATACCAAGAACGAGACCTGCTTCTTCCTGACCTACTGGAACACCTTGGATTCCTCCGCGGTAAATTTCCGAAAAATAGCAGGCATAGTTTAGGATAAAGGACACAGATGCAGCAAGAAAACGTCCTGTTTCTCCACCACCCCAGATTGGATTATGTAATACAAGACCCGGGAAATAGTAAATAATCAAAAGCTGAATCATCAGAGGAGTTCCTCTGACAATCCAGACAATAATTTTTGTAACATAACTTAACGGCTTGAATCGGGACATAGAGCCAAAGGCAATTATCAGTCCAAGAGGAAAAGCCCCGATTAGCGTTACAAAGAAAAGCTTTAATGTTTGTAGAAAACCAATATTTAATGATTTTATGACAATTGGTAGTTGTTCTAGAATCTGTTCCATGTGTTTTCCTGCTTTCTATTACAATATAGTTTACGCGGGCAGCGAAGAAAATCGAGTGCTTGCATGAACATTTGAAGAGCACTGCGATATTTTTGAAGCTCGCAAAGCGTGTTTCAAAAGTTATGAATTACTGCTGGGCGATAGCAGCCTGAACTCCATAAGTCTCTGCAAATTTCTGCATACTTCCGTCAGCATAGCTGGATGCAAAAAAATCATTCAGAGCAGCAGCAAGGTCAGAGCCTTTACGGAATCCAACACCATATTCCTCTGTATTTAACTGAACGGTATAGGTCAGATCAGCATAGCTGGTACCTTCTCCTACCATGGCAGCAGCCATTAAAGAATCAATGATAGCAGCATCAGAAGTACCGGCAGCAACTTCCATAACAGCATCAGACTGAGCTTTTACAGCAGTATAATTCAAACCAAGGGAGGAAGCCTGTTCTTCACCGGCACTTCCTGCTTCTACGGCAAAAGAAAGGTCAGAAAGACTGTCCGTATCTTGATACAGGTCTGCTTTGTCAGCAGGAATGACAACAATCTGAGCATTGTTGCAGTACGCATTGGAACATTCCATAGAACTCTTTACTTCATCTGTAAGTGTCATTCCGTTCCATACACAGTCGATGGTTTTTCCATCAAGCTCTAAAATCTTGTTATCCCAATCAATTTCTACAAATTCAACCTTAACACCAAGGCTTTCTGCAAAGGCAGTTGCCATATCAGCGTCAAAACCAATCCAGTTTCCGTTAGCGTCTTTGTAGTCCATTGGTTCAAAATCAGTAATACCCACGACTAAAGTTCCTTTGTCCTTTACATATTCCAAGTCGCTTTTATTAGAAGCATTAGAGGAAGTCTCTTTGCTGTCTGAGTTAGAATTTCCACAAGCAGTCATGGAAAAAGCCATGAATAAGGTCATCATAAGTGCAGTTATTTTTTTCATAATTAAAATTTCCTTCCAAAATAGTAATAGTATAATAAAAATGTTACGCTACCATACTATCAATCTACCACGTTAAAGTCAAGTAATTGAATAAAATTAAATGATGATTATATCATTAGAAATAAATTATAGTGTGGAGGAAGATTTAACAGGAATGAGACGTAGTTTTGTCACATTCTAAAAGACGGATATAGTGGTTGGCCTCTCGAAGTACATGGTCGGCAAGAAGAGGTAAAATAATGGAATCAATTTTACAGTTTAAAATGCCTTCGGTACCGGCTTCTTTAAATTCTTTGTATTTTAAGGTTTCTTTTAAAGAATGTTCTGCTAATTCAGCAGCCGCCGTATCCTGACATCGTGCCTGTTCTAAGAGTTCACAGTATGCCTTGGAAAAGTTGTCAGCAGTATCAATAAGCTGTTCTTCGCAAGGGTCTAATAAGCCACGAATAAATAAAGCGTGTTCCATCATAATCTGGTTCCAGAAGTCTTCGGTTTTTCGTAAGTTTTTGTAAGAAGGGCGCTTGTTTTGCATTAATTCTTCAATGGTAGCACGATATAACTTTGCCTCTCGCAATATATGTTTAATCAGTAGAGGATAATTCGTAGTGAAAAGTCTGCAATTTCCTACTTCTCTTAAAATATTTTCCTTAAAATCAATAAGACCGTTCAATAGGCGTAAAGCACGTTCATTCAGTCTGTGAACAAATGGTATCATGCGCCGAAAATCCTGTCTGCCAGAGAGTGAATGAAGATTCTGGGCAGCAACAGACAGCTCACTGTCGATAGGAATACCACTTAAAGCAGCGGTTCTTTTTTCAGCAGGTATGGTAAACTTTGTTACTAATTCGTCGGATTCAGTGATACAACGGTTGATATGTCCATCACTAATGCTTAAAGTATCACGAAGCAGACTTTCAAATTCTTCCCGAAAGCAGTCAGCTTTTTTTATCCATGCTTCTTCCTTGCAAGGAAATCCGGCTTCCAAAAAAAGGGCATGCTCTCGCATAATGCGGGCAAAAAATAAGTGGGTTTCTATTGATAAAATTACATAATTCTCCATATTGTATCAAATCTTTCTGGTTTATAGTCTTTAATAGTATATGAAAAAATGGAAAATGGGTTAGATGTTATTTGGAGAATTTATAAAATTTAGTTCAAAAAAAATAATAGAACTAAATTAAGAGAAAGCAAACAAAATCAAGGGTTTGCGCGGATTTAGTCCTATTTTTTTATTTACAAGCGTTTATAAGATTTTTCAATGGTATTACACCAAGTAAAGGAGTAAAGCAAACAGTAAACCTAATACTATGTGCGAGAGGCACATGACAATTTTATAAGCACATTACATAGAGAGATTATTTGTCCCTTTCGTTTGGGCTGAGTAGACGCTCTTTTAAGAGTGTACTTCTGTTTTGTAAATAGGTATCAAACAAAAAGAGAATATTAATGCCATAAATTAATTGGCTATTCTCTTGTCGAATTAAATATCCCCAAAAATATATTATTAACAGATGCAAATATGTATTGTTTTTTTTATTTCCAACACCAGAGGGAACAGTCCGTCTTGTGAGAACTGTAACAAGTATTTCAGCGACAAGGACGGTAAAAATGAAATTAAGTTTGCTGATACCGTTATCGCAAAACTGACAAAAACAGATGATGATAACAAATCTCTGCAGACAGGAGATAACAGCCATATGGCACTTTGGTTTGCTTTGCTCTTTGTCAGCGGTGGTGCGTTGATTGGCACAGGTATTTACGGGAAAAAGAAAAGGGATTTTGTAAAATAAAATTCAATAAAGTAAATGGACACATTCGCAATTATCCCTCCTCATCAGAAATATATGCTGTAAATTTACCGTGAAATAAGTTGAATAATTTGCAGTAAATGCGTATAATATAATTACCACGAAGCAATATAGACTATTATGGAAAAAGGAGGAACTGATATGCCGAATATAAAACCTATTTCAGATTTGAGGAATTATACAGCAGTCATAAATGAGGTAGCATATGGAAATAGGGTTTATTTAACCCGCAACGGACATGGACAGTGCGCCATCATAGATATGAAAGAATTAGATGAGCTTGACAAACAGAAAGCCCTTTATCAGCTTATGACCAAATTAAATGAGGCGGAAATCTCCATCCATGAAGAAGGAACGGTATCTGCTGATGAGCTGGAAGCAGAATTGGGGGTATAGGTTTGAAAAAACTCGAATATTCACAAATTGTAAGGCGCAAGCTGAAAGTATTGAGGGTGCGGTTGACAGATGAATTTGGTTCGGAGGCGGCAGGAAAAGCATTGAAGCGGATTACAGATGCAGCAAGAGGGCTTGAAGATTTTGCAGAAAAAGGAGTTGCTATATCCTCGATGTATGATATTGACTGTGATTACAGATATCTTTATGTAGGACATAATTACTTGTTTTACAGAATAGAGAAGGACAGGATTATCATTGTTGAAATGTTCGATGACAGGGAAGATTTTATGTATAAACTGTTTGGTATCAGCTCAATATTTCAGGAGACTTGTGATTATTGGGAGGATTAACAAGAAATCAAAATAAAATAACGGTAAAGAAAAAAACATCAGTCTGATTCAGGTCTGGTGTTTTTTGTGCCTTTCAGGAGGTGGTTAAAGCACAAACACACTGGGGAAAGCTTAGTTTATTTTCACAGCGGGAACTTCCCGTTTTTTGTTTTATAGTCTTTAATAGTATATGAAAAAATGGAAAATAGGTTAGATGTTATTTGGAGAATTTATAAAATTTAGTCTCAAAAAGGAATAATTTTATTGTATAATGAATAATTGAAAAGTGCCTGTTTTCGGGCAATGCAACTGCAAGTTTACATGAAAATATGAAAAAGCAACAGAAAATTTGTAGACTTTACATGTATGCTAATCTAAGATAAAACTACCGGAAGCGCAGAAGGAAAAAATATGAAAAAGAAAAGGTGAAAACAGATGAGTTTATTCGGAGAAAATTTACAATTTTATAGAAAAAGAAAAAATATGACACAGGAACAGTTGGCAGACAAATTAGAAGTATCCAGACAGACGGTATCAAAATGGGAGGCAGGAGCTTCTTATCCGGAGATGGAAAAGATATTGCAATTATGTGATGTGTTTTCGTGCAGCATGGACACTTTGATGCGGGAAAATGCCAGCGAGCAGGAAGTGGAAGATACTCAAAGCTATGATGTTCATATGGAAAAGCGAAGAAAGCATATTACACTAGGCGTAGTCATAATTATTTTTGCAGTAGCATCTTATGAACTGCTGACAGGCGTAGGAATTACAGAGGTAATTGCTAATACAATATTTTTAGCCATGACGATTGTAGCAATACTGGTGTTGGTAGTAGCAGGTATACAGCATGACCAATATAGAAAGAATCATCCGCAAATACCGGAATTTTATTCCAAAAAGGAAAAAGAGCATTTTGAAGAAAAGTTTCCAATTCATGTTGCTGTTGGAATTGGTGTAATTTTAATCGGTTTCTTAATCGGAATGAATGGAGACAGTTTACCAACCGCAAAAGGAATGACAGAAGATTTTTATTATGGTATATTTATGGTATTTGTGGCAGTAGGAGTTGGCGTTTTAACCTATGCCGGAATAGGAAAAGAAAAGTATGATATTGCAGCTTATAATAAAGACAATAAGAATAAGAAAGAGAAAGAATCTGATAAGAAAGTTGGGGTATGGTGTGGCTGTATTATGCTGGTAGCAACCATTGTTTATGTAATAACAGGATTTTGTATGAACTTGTGGGATATCAATTGGATAGCGTATGTGGTAGCCGGTCTTATGTGCGGAATAGTTGCATTGATTTTGAATAGTAAGAAAAACAAGTCAGAATAGTTAATGATATTTTTTATCAGTACACAAGAATCAGTGAAGAAATGTGTTATTTTTGTGCTATATTAGTTAGTGTAAACAAACTATTATAGTACAAAGGAGTGAACAAAAATGGCAACTGCAATTGTAGTAGGAGTTTTAATTATAATAGGGTATTTAGGATTACGTTCCAGCGTGAAGCATTTCAAGGGAGAAGGTAGCTGCTGCGGAGGAGGAGAAGCTGTTCCAAAGGCAAAAAAGAAAAAGGTAGCGGCACGATATACCAAAATAATTATCATTGAGGGAATGCACTGTGATAACTGTAAAAATAGTGTAGAGAGAAATATCAATGAAATAGAAGGTGCAAGTGCAACAGTTAATTTGAAGAAGAAACAGGCAGTAGTAAAAATGGATAGAGAAATCCCAAACAAAGTATTAATCGAAGCCGTAGAAAACGCAGGATTTGAAGTTTTAAAGATAGAGGGATAGAAGAAGTGTATATATTTTTTAAAACGTGTTGAGTTTTTCAGGACAAGTCTATATAATAGATGGAGATAATACCTATCAATATAATAGGAAAAATAAGAAAGACGAGATATGATGAAAAATATAGAAATGACATGGCAGGAAGTAAACAGCCTTGAAAAAGATAGTTATGTGTTAGTTGATATTCGGGATGAATCAGCAGTGAATTACGGAATGATTCCGGGAGCAATCTATATTCCGGAGGAACAATTAAAAGAAGAAAATGAAGAGATTCCCAAAGAGAAAAAAGTGATTTTTTATTGTACCAAGGGGATTTTCAGTAAAGAAAAGGCAGAAGAGTTTCAAAAGAGCGGCATACAGGCATACAGTTTGCAGGGAGGCTATATGGGATGGCTGTTGTCTCGTATGAAAGAAACAGAAAAGTCTGAGGAACATTCCGCAGAGGAAATTGAAAAAAGTATTCGAAAAAAGTTCCATAAGCAGTTGTTTTCTAAATTTGCTAAGGCAGTTCGGGATTATGAACTGGTACAAGAGGGAGATAAGATTGCAGTTTGTATCTCCGGTGGTAAAGATTCCATGCTGATGGCAAAGCTGTTTCAGGAACTTCACAGACATAATAAGGTAAAGTTTGACTTAGAGTTTTTGGTAATGGACCCGGGATATAGTGAGGCAAACCGTCAGGTAATTGAGAACAATGCGAAGAGGATGAATATTCCCGTTACGGTATTTGAATCCGACATTTTTGATGCAGTATATGAAATCGAAAAGTCTCCTTGTTACTTATGTGCCAGAATGCGCAGAGGACATTTATATAACAAGGCAAAGGAATTAGGATGCAATAAGATTGCGTTAGGACATCATTATGATGATGTTATAGAAACTATTTTAATGGGAATGTTGTATGGGGCACAGGTACAGACCATGATGCCAAAGCTTCACAGTACCAACTTTGATGGAATGGAGCTGATTCGTCCAATGTATTATATTCGTGAGGACGATATTAAGCATTGGAGAGATTATAATGACCTGCATTTTATCCAGTGTGCCTGCCGATTTACCGATACCTGTACCACCTGCCGCCCGGACGGAAGCAGTGTGTCCAAGCGCATGGAAGTAAAGCATCTTATTGCAGAAATGAAAAAGACAAATCCCTTTGTAGAAAGTAATATCTTCAAAAGTGTAGAGAATGTAAACTTAAGTACAGTGATTGCCTATAAACAAAACGGCGAGAAGCATCACTTTTTGGAAAATTATTAGGTGAGCAAGGAGGACTTTAGCTTTTGGGCAGCAATACTTTGTGAGTGTGTGGTGTCCCACAGCAGGCAGACCTCTCGTTCTGGAATAGGTTCTACCAAACGGATTGGAACTACTTCACCTCTTGCGATGGATTCTTTTGCAAGGGCTTCCGGATAAAATCCAATTCCCAGATTGTGCTGAATCATAGGAAGAATCTGGTCTGTGGTGGCAGCTTCCATATCCGCTTGAAAAGGGAGATTGTACCGTAAAAAATAATCAATATACAGCTCTCTGGTACTGGTTTCCGTACCAAGAGAGACAAAAGGAATATCGTTCAGGTCTTTTAAATGATGAACCTGCGAGGCAAATTCCGCATATTTTAAACCTCCGATTAAGATTTCACGAAAGGTAGAAAGTGAAGTCTTTTGAAGAGGTTTCTTTATTTTCAGCGGAGTAGTTACCACAGCAAAATCGACCAGACCATTACGCAGGGCAGTGATTGCCTGTGGGGTGGAATGGTTAGAGATTTTCAAGCGAACGTGTGGATATTTTTCGTGGAAAAGTTCCAATTTATGTAAAAGCATAAGGTGCAGCGCCGTTTCACTTGCTCCAATGTGAATGAGTCCGCTTTCCAGACTTTTATCCTTTTGTAACTCCTGTTCTCCCATTAAAAGCTGCTCGTAGGCAATGGAGACGTGTTCATAGAGACGCAGTCCTTCCGGGGTAAGGGAGATACCACGATTGGAACGGACAAAGAGCTTACAATTTAGTTCATGCTCTAAATTGTTCATACAGCGTGTAATATTCGGCTGACTATTGTTTAAAAGTTCAGCGGCTTTGGTAAAACTTTTGTATTGGGCAACAAAGTAAAAAATGCGGTAATAATCATAATTTACCATAAAAACCTCCTATTGGTATATTAAAATGATATGGTGGCAATATCAAAAATACTTTTTACATATTGATAATAAAAAAGTATAATACAATTGTGTTAGGAACACAAGTAAATATGAATCTATCAGAAGAATTTGATATAAGCAGGACAACCTGAGGAGTGCAGACCTCAGGTTGTTTTTCTATGAAAAAATAAGTATAATAGAAATATAACTTTTGAAAAAAATATGGAGGTTTTATGAAATATCATTTTGATATGGGAAGTATGATACAACAGTTAGAACTGATGGTGAGAATTATTTTGGCAGGAATCTGCGGTGGGGCAATCGGATATGAACGTGAGAGCCGCAATAAAACAGCGGGACTTCGTACCCATGTCATTGTGGCAGTATCTTCTGCACTGATGATTGTATTATCAAAATACGGATTTCAAGATGTATTGGGGAAATATGTAAGATTAGACCCGTCCCGAATTGCAGCAGGAACCGTAACAGCCATAGGATTTTTAGGTTCTGGAATTATTTTTTCCAGAAATAAAAATGTCAGTGGAGTAACGACCTCTGCGGGAATCTGGGCAACCCTTGGTGTTGGAATGGCGATGGGAACCGGAATGTATGTGATTGGAATTGCTACCACAATAGTAGTAGTCTTAGTAGAGATATTCATCGGAAGAAGCGGCAAGCTTTCTTATATTATGAAGCAGGTATATCAAATTGTAGTGGAATATACGCCATCACAGGAAAAGGATACCAATATAACAGAACTAATAAAAAGTGAATTGGAATCCAGTTATAAGTGTAAAATTCTAAGTGTGCGAATTAGACGAAAGGAAGAAATCATACACTTAGAGTTAATGGTGCGAACCGCCAAGGGAAATGAATTGATACATATTGCAAAACTGGCAGAGGAATATCCACAGATTCAAAAGATTTCTATATAAAGGAGAGCGTGTATACAGGAAAATTAAAAAAGTTTTTGTGTAAAATCTTCGTAAAATTCCTCACTTTGTAAAATGTGCTGTGCTATAATGAAGAAAGAAAAATCGGAGCAATGCTACGCAATGTGGAGGAAAAGCATGTGGAAAATAGAGTTGAAGATGCACTGTCCAGACTTCAGTAAGCAACAGCAGCAGGTGGCAGATTATTTGTTGCAACAAGAGAAACAGGTAGGAAACATGACCATTCGGGAGTGCGCCAAAGGAGCACAGGTAGGACAGCCTACCATATTACGAATGTTGAAAAAATGCGGATATGAGGGCTGGGCAGACTTTCAACGTCAGGTATGGAAGAGTGCTGGAGAAAATCAGAATATTGCAGCAACTAAATCCATGGAAAATACAGAGGAGCGAGACACCAGATTAAAGGAGAGTGGAGTGCTTCAAATTATTCGGGATGATATCCAGATGATTGCAGATATGGCAGGACAGTTGGATATGAAGCAGTTAAATCAGTTGGTAAAAATAATGAAAAAGGCAAAAATCATTGATGTGTATGGAACGGATAATTCAGCCAATGCAGCAGCAGAACTTTCCGGAAGACTTTTGCATCTGGGACTTACCAGCAGAAATTATTCGGATTTGTTTTTTCAAAAAATCAGTGCAGGACATTTAGGAGAAAAGGATGTGGCGATAAGCTTTTCAATTTCAGGAGAAACCATAGCGGTTATAGAAGCGTTGCAGGCGGCAAAGCAATGTGGGGCAGTTACGGTAGCAGTCACAGGGGATGAGTGTTCCACTTTGGCAGAAACAGCCGATTATGTATTTGTAACGCCTACTATTTATGCACATGAGGTTAGCAGATGGATTGCATCTCGCATTTCACAAATTGCTTTTGTGGATACGCTTTGCGCAGCAATTATGGAAAGTGATATGGAACGATTCAGTGAGCAATTGAGTAAATCTACCAAGGAATTTGAAGAAGACATTTCAGAACGTGCAAAATAGAATCAAAAAGGAAATATTGAAAAAATCGGAGCAATGCTCCGATTTTTTTGCGTTTTGGCTTAAATACATTTACCAAAATTTTACATGGATTTGATGATTAGGAGAAAAAAGATGTGCTATTATGCAGGGCGTGAAGAAAAGCAACAGAAAGGAATCATCATGCTGAAAAAAATCTTAAAGGATTCCTTGCCCACCATTGTTTCTTTGACTTTGTCTGGAATGTACAGTGTGATAGATGGATTGTTCATTGGAAAGGCAACAGGAGAAGTTGGACTTGCAGCCATAAATATTGCATGGCCCATTACAGCAGTAATTACTGCAACAGGTATTGGAATTGGTGCAGGTGGAAGCGTATTGGTTTCCAATTATCGAGGACAAGGAAAACAGAAAGCAAGCGAAGCAGCGGGAAATCATACAATTACCATGCTGGTAGTAGCAGGAATTTTAGCAACTATTTTGTTTTTGGTATGGAATCCTTCTTTTTTGAAAATATTGGGTGCACAAGGCAGGTTATATGAAGATGCACAAAAATACAGTGGAATTATTGTAATGGGCAGTATTCTTCAGGTATTAGGTACAGGACTACTTCCTATTTTACGAAATATGGATATGGCAATTGGCGCCATGATAAGTATGGTTATGGGATTGTTTGTCAATATAGGAATGGATTATTACCTGTTATTTGAAAAACATCTTGGGATTCAAGGAGCTGCTTATGGGACGGTAATTGCGCAGGGAGCAGTTGTGTGTATTAGTTTAATTTTTTTATGTAAGCGGCAAAAACTAAGACCCTATTTAGAAAAGGAATTGTTATATCATACAATAAAAACTGGAATTACAGCCTTTGGAATGTCTATTGCTCCATCCGTTACATTGATTTTTACCAATTGGCAATGTTTAAAGTATGGCGGAGAACAGGCAGTAGCATGTTATGCGGTGATATCTTATATTACATTTCCGGTGCAGTATATGTTATCAGGAATTGGAGATGGAACACAGCCTTTGCTGAGTTATTATCATGGAGCAGGCAAGCCCAAAGAAGTAAAACAGATTCAAAAGACAGCTTATGGAATTGCAGCCGTAATTGGAGCAGTGGCAGCTCTTGTAACCACTCTATTATCACCATATATAGGTGGATGGTTTGGATTGTCGGGAAAAGCATTGGGATATTTTGGGTATGGTATGCAAATTAGTGCATTAGCATTTCTGTTACTTGGATTTGTAAAGTTCAATACAGCATATTTGAATGCAACCATGCAGACTCAAAAAGCAATATTTCTTACCTATATAGAAAGTGTATGTATTGCACCGGTCTTATTGTATTTGCTTCCGGTAATTGCAGGAATAAAAGGAGTATGGTTTTCGTTTCCGTTTACAGCAGTATGTATGCTTCTTATTTATAGATGGATGTTATTGTTAGAAAAGCGAAGGAAGGATAGAAAATGAAAAAGAAACTGACATTAAGAAACATAAGTAGTGTATGGCTTTTTGTCATACCGGCTCTGATACCATTAATTGTATTTTGGATTTATCCCATTTTAAGGTCTGTCTATATAAGTTTTACCGATTGGGATTATATGTCACCTACTTATAAATTTGTATTTTTGGATAATTTCAAAGCGTTATTTAAGGATCAACGTTTTTATGATGCACTTTGGAATACCGTAGTATTTACCTTAGGAACGCTGATTCCTACCATTGTGCTGGGATTGTTATTGGCATTGTTATTGCAAAAGTCTTTTAAGGGAAGTGGCGTGATTAAATTCATTCTGTTTTCTCCGTGGATTACGCCAACGGTTGCGGTATCTATTGTGTGGACATGGATTTATGAGCCTGATAACGGAATTGCCAATGTAATTTTAAAATTTTTCGGATTGCCGGGACTTCAGTGGATAAAAAGCTCCCAGACGGCAATGCTGGCAGTAATTATTGTAACCGTTTGGAAAAGTCTTGGATATGCCATGATTTTTTATTTATCAGCGTTGGAAAAAGTGCCAAAAGAATTGTATGAGGCAAGTGGAATGGATGGGGCAAAGAGCTGGCAGCGATTTCGGGATGTGACAATACCATGCATTTCGCCGACTACATTTTTCCTAATGATTATTACCATGGTTAATTCTCTTCAGGCATATGACCAGATTCAAATATTGACACAGGGAGGACCATCCGGCAGTACCCGAACATTGCTTTATATGTATTATCAACTTGGATTTGAAGAATTCAATATGGGACAGGCAACCGCTGTGGCAATTGTATTAATATTGATAACTGTTCTGTTATCGGTAGTGCAATTTACAGGTTCTAAAAAATGGGTGCATTACTAAGGAGGCAAACACAAGATGAAAATAAAAACAGGATTACAAAAAACAGGAAAATTATGCTTATTGCTTCTATTTAGTGTATTTACAGCATTTCCTTTTGTATGGATGGTGCTAAGTGCCCTAAAAACAAAAGCGGAAATTATGGATGTGTCAAAATTTTTCCCGGCAGAGTTTCAATGGAACAATTTTTATGAAGTTATTTTTCATTCACCATTGTTGAGGTATGTCTGGAACAGTTTATTTGTATCAACAATTACTTTGGCAATTCAGATTGTGACAGCAGCGATGATTGCGTACGCCCTTGTATTTATGAAATTTAAGGGAAGAAAGGTATTGTTTGCAATTATTATGGGAACTTATATGCTCCCCACGGCAGCAACCTATATTCCAAGCTATATTATTTTGGCTGACTGGAATTTATTAAATACATTTACCGGATTAATTATCTCTAACTGTGTCAGCATTTTTGGAATTTTCCTTTTGCGTCAGGCATTTATGCAGATACCGATAGGTGTGATAGAGGCAGCCAGAATTGATGGAGCTTCCCGATGGAAAATTTTATGGCAGGTGGTATGTCCTATGACAAAGTCCTCCTTTATTACCATGGGACTTATGAATTTTATTACTTGTTACAATAGTTATATGTGGCCGTCCTTAATTACAGATTCGGATGAAAAACTTTTGGTTTCTCAAGGACTTCGAAAGTTCTTTATTGAAGGAGGAGCTTATGGAACAGAGTGGCCTCTTGTTATGGCAGGAAGTGCATTGATTGTATTACCGTTGCTGATTCTCTTTGCATTTACACAAAAGTGGTTTATCAATGGAATTGGCGGAGACACCGGTATGAAGGGGTAGCAACCCTTTTATATATAGAAATAATAAACAGCAAAAACAAGGAGAGAAAAACATGAAAAAAAGATTGTTAGCAGCATTGTTAGGAATGACAATGGTTGCAGGATTGCTTACCGGATGTGGAAGCAAAGGTGCTAAAGAAACAACAAAGACAGCAGATGGAAAGATTCAGATTAATTTCTGGTATGCTGGTGGAAAAACAGCAGTCAATGTGTTTCAGGATATTGTAGACGAGTTCAATGCATCTTCGGATAAATATGAGATTAAGACTACAACGCAGGCGGATTATTCAGAAACCTATGAAAAGCTTCAGGCGGGAATTGCAGGAAACAATGCACCGGATATGGTTCTTCTGACTGAGGATAAATGTAGAAACTTGAATGAAAAAGGTTTGTTGGGGGATATAAATAAATTTATTGAGAAGGATTCAGAATTTCAAGAGGATGATTACATCAGTGTATTTTATGGGCAGGGAGAAAGTGAGGATGGAAAAAGATACTCTTTGCCGGCTTATGGCTCAACACAGGTTCTTTATTATAACATAGCGGCTTTCGCAGAGGCAGGAATTGAGCCAAGTTCTATTAAGACATGGCAGGATTTAGCGGACGCAGCAAAAAAAATGACAAGCACGGATGGGACTTTTGTAGGCTGGGAGCCAATGTGGGGCGCTGATAATTTGATAGATGCCGCATTAAGCAATGGAGCAACACTTTTAAGTGAAGATGGAAAGACCGTTACCATTAATTCAGAGGAATGGGTAGAAGTATGGGAGTCCTTCCGTCAGTGGATTCACGATGACAAAATCATGAAGGTAAATTCTGGCGGACAGGGCTGGGAATACTGGTATACCACAATTGATGATGTACTTCAAAACAAAGCTGGAGGATACACAGGTTCTTCGGGAGATCAGGCAGACCTTGATTTTAGTCTGGTAGCGGCAATGGAACAGCCGGGCTTCAATGAGAATCCTTCTGCACCGACAGCAGGTGCTCTTCAACTGGCAATGTTAGAAAGTTCTAGTGATGAGACAAAGCAGGGCGTATATGAATTTATGAAGTATTTTACTTCGCCAGAGAATCAGGCAAAGTGGTCTATGGAGACCGGATATATTGCAGTTCGTCAGTCTACTTTGGAAGTAGAAGAGTTTAAGACATATGCGGAAGAAAATCCGCAGGCATTGGTACCGATTTCTCAAGCATCCCATGCAACGCCTTCTTTGATAGACCCGACCGGAGGAAAGATTTTTGATGCTTTAAGCATTGCAGCAGATAAAGTAGAATTAGAAAATGTTCCGGCAAAAGAAGCATTGGATGAAGCACAGAAAACAGCACAGGAAGCATTAGACAGTATACAGTAAGTAGAGAAGACAGAAAATTATGAGAAAAACAATTAATTTTACAATTAGCCGTAGGGCAGAAAATTTTTATGAGGAATCCTTTGTGATTCCTCATGAATTAGAAACATTATATTTAGATATTAATGTACCGCAAGGATGCAATTATATGGGTTTTGTTATCTTATGGGATGGAACAGGAGCAATTCGACTTCAAAAGTTGCTGGGATATGGAGAGCAGAAGCTGGCAGTAGGAACAGATGGAGCACATACGGCAATCGGCGGAGTACCGGGAAAAATTTTACCGGGAGAATGGAGACTTTCTTTTGGTATTTTTACAGAGTCTGTAAAACAGCGTTTGGGAGATAAAACGATAGTATTAGAAGCGTTAGTAACAGATGAAGTTTCTGAAATAACAGAGCCAATAGGGAATAAGGTCTGGGTAGAAGAGGGCAGTCATAAGTTGTCTTTGGAAAACTATAACTGGAAAGAGGTATATCAAAAGGAAACCAGATGGTATAAAGGAGATTTTCATACCCATACACGATTATCCGATGGAAAAGAGACTACCGTACATGCTATGGAAAAGGCAGAAAATATGGGAATGGATTTTTATGTACCAACAGAGCACAATTTAATGCATACCGGATGGTGTGATACAAAAGTTTGTGTTTTGCCGGGAATTGAGATTACTACAGAAGGCGGACATTTTAATCTGTTTGGTATTAACGAAATGCCAGAAAACCTATTAGATATTGTAAGAACCAATGGAACGCCACAGGTGGAAAAGTATGTGGAAGAAATCATAAAAAAGGCAAATGAAAAGGGATGGATTGTCAGCCTGAATCATCCGTTTCTTACGGTTTGGAAGTGGCTGTATGGAAAGACAAGTCTTGAAGATTTTCAGTGTGTGGAAATCATCAACGACCCAACTTATCAGGATGCTCCGACATCGAATGAAAAGTCAATCCGTTTTTTAGATACCCTTTGGATGGATGGACATAAAATCTGGGGTGTAGGTGGAAGTGATTCTCATAACTTAGAAGAGGAACGATATGAGGGAGCGGACCTTCCTTCCATTCCGGGTGATCCGGCTACTTATGTATTTTGTGAAGAATTATCTCCGGAAAACTTAATGAAACAGGTACGAAAGGGACATATCTGTGTTACCAGATATTGCGAAATCAAGCCCAAAATTTGCGTAGGAGCAAAAGAGTACCTTCCGGGAGATGAAATCAAAACAGACAGTGAAAGAACGCTTCTAAGCTATGAAACGGAAGTGGTAGGATTATCGGAAATGCCAGACGTATTTGTAATAAAAAATGGAGAAAAGCAACAGGTAAAGGTACAGCAAGAGCCATCCGGAAATTATTATATAAAAGAAGAAATTGAGATGGACAGCAGTACATGGAACTGGGTCAGACTAGAGGTAAGAGGAAAACAGGGAGAATTTCTGGCATATACAAATCCGGTATGGTCAGGAAGTATGCACTCGAATTACACCAAGGTAGAAGAAATATGGAAGTCAATGGGAGAAAACTGACATGATAAAAGGAATATTATTTGATAAAGATGGAACGTTAGTGGATTTTTTTTCTCTCTGGCTTCAGGCGGCAACAGCAGTTGTTCCGGTATTTTTAAAGAAAAATGGAATTGAAGCGACAAAAGAGATGGTAGAGCATCTGCTTCAGACAATTGGGGTGAACCAAGGGGAGGTAGACCCTAAGGGAGCTTTGGCATACAAGTCTTATGGAGAAATCGCTGAGGATATTTGTAGTGCTCTTGCACAAAAAGGAATTGAGCTTTCAGTAGCAATAGTGAGAAAGCAGTTAGAGGAACTTTTTAATGAAAATGTCACCGGTAGAACGATAAAGTTTCAGTTGTTTACAGATATGAATGCACTTATGGAAAATTTAAAATCAAGAGGGATTGTAATCGGACTTGCTACTGCAGATACAGAGATTTCTGCTAAGAGCTGTCTTATTTCCATAGGGGTACAACCGTTTTTTGACTATATTGGTGCAGATGATGGCAGAAGAAAACCAAAACCGGATAAGGAAATGTTTTTAGAATTTGCAGAGAAATTTTCCTTACAGGCAGAAGAAATTGCAGTAGTAGGTGACACCTATAACGATATGAGGTTTGCCAAGCAAAATGGAGGAGTTGCCATTGGCGTTTTAAGCGGTGTGAGTGAAAAGAAAGATTTTGAAGATAAAGCAGATTATGTAATTACCTCTATCCATGAATTGCCGAAGTTATTGGATAGAATTTGAAATAAGGAGGAAATACTGTGGCAGAAATTCAGTTAAAACATATGTATAAAACCTTTGAGGATGGAGTAACAGCAGTAAAGGATTTTGATTTAGATATCAAAGATAAGGAATTTGTTATCTTTGTAGGACCTTCAGGGTGTGGAAAGTCTACCACCTTGCGAATGATTGCGGGATTAGAAAGTATTTCTGATGGAGAGCTTCTTATAGATGGAAAGCGGATGAATGAGACACCTTCCTGTAATCGAGATATGGCAATGGTATTTCAAAATTACGCACTATATCCTCATATGTCAGTATACGATAATATTGCTTACAGTATGAAACTGAAAAAAGTTCCAAAGGCAGAGATTCGCAAAAAAGTAGAAGAGGTAGCTGGAAAGTTAGGATTGCAGCAGGTATTAGAAAGAAAGCCCAAAGAACTTTCCGGTGGACAGAAACAGCGTGTGGCAATGGGAAGAGCCATGGTACGAAAACCAAAAGTATTTTTAATGGACGAACCATTGTCTAATCTGGATGCAAAGCTGAGAAATCAGATGCGAGGAGAGATTTCAAGGCTTTATCAGGAATTAGACAGTACTTTTATCTATGTGACACATGATCAGGTAGAAGCCATGACACTTGGTACTAAAATTGTAGTGTTAAAGGACGGAGAGATTCAGCAAGTGGCAACACCAAAAGAGCTTTATGAGCATCCGGCAAATCTGTTTGTAGCTGGGTTTATCGGTACGCCACCCATGAATATTTTTGAAAGTACCTGTAAACCGATAAATGGAGTATTACATATTCAAATCGGAAATACATGGTTACCTTTAAAGGAAGAAACAGCAGAAACACTTAGAAAAAAAGATTATATTAATCAAAATATTATGGTAGGAATGCGTTCAGAAGATATTTTGGTGACACCCCAAGGAGAATTAGAGGGTGTAGTAGAAGTATATGAAATGCTGGGGGATTATGTATATCTGTATCTCACATATGCCGGACAGAAGATATCAGTAAGAGTGCCCTCTGATACCACTGTCCGAAGAGGAGATACCATACGATTTACCTTTGATATGGAAAAAGTACACCTGTTTGATAAATTGCGTGAAAAAAGAATTTAGTTTACAGTTTCCCGTTTACGACGTATCAAAAACATACTAAGAGATGCGGCAAAAATAATCAGATATCCGGTAATACTAATCCAATCCGGAAATTCTCCTAAGAACAGGATGCCCCAAAGGGAAGAAAAAATAATCTGTGTATAGTCATAGACAGAGATTTCTTTTGCAGGTGCATGTGAGTAAGCGGCGGTAACGGAAAACTGTCCACCAGAGGCAGCAAGTCCCGCCAACAGTAAACAGCCAAGCTGCCAAGGCTCCATTGGTGTATAGTGGAGGAGACAGTAAGGCAATGCGGCAAGACAGGAAAAGGTGGAGAAAAAGAACACGATAAAAGGTCCTTTTACCCCTCTTCCGCTTAAAATACGCACCATGGTGTAAGCAATGCCGGCACCTAATCCGCCTAAAAGTCCAATGAAAGCCGGAAAAGTTACAAGGCTGTCAAATCCGGGACGTAAGATAAAGAGCGTTCCCACAAAAGCAACGATGACGCACATAATCTGATAAAAAGCAGCCCGTTCTTTTAATAAAAAATAAGAAAAAATAATGGCAAAAAATGGAGATAGCTTATTTAACATATTTGCATCTGAAAGTGCCAGATGGTCGATAGCATAAAAATTGCAAAAGATACCGAGTGTACCAAAGCCTGCCCGCAAGAGCAGGTAGATAGTGTTTCCCTTTCCGACACGGAAGGGGATTTTTTCTTTTCGTAAAATAATTGCAGCAAAGACAAGTGCCACTAAGTTACGGAAAAAGCTTTTCTGTATGGCAGGAATATCTCCGGATAAGCGGACAAACAGGCTCATAAGAGAAAAGCATAGTGCCGCAAGAATAATATAAAAAATACCTTTATTTCGTTCAGACATAGAAATACCTCGTTTCATTTCATAATCATATGCAATAGTCTTAGCGCATACTCAATAAATTATAATCCAACAGAACCAGCAAATCAATCTTGCAAAGTATGTTTCTCATAGTTTTTGAAAAAAAAGTGTTGACAAAAAATACCAATTGCGTATAATAACATATATAACCTACGGATAAAGTAGGAAATGAAAAACCGGAGGTGATAGGACACAAATGAAAATATCCATGAAAGGAAAGTATGCAGTAAGGCTGATGCTGGACTTGGCAGAACATGATTTTGGCGAGCCGGTAAGCCTAAAGGACATAGCAGTAAGACAGGAGATTTCAGAAAAATATTTGGAACAGGTTGTGTCCTTGTTAAATAAAGCTGGACTGGTACGCAGTATACGAGGACCACAAGGTGGCTATCGGTTGGTGCGAAAGCCATACGATTATAAAATCGGCGAGATTTTGAGAATGACAGAAAGCTGTCTTGGCAAAGACGGAGATGAAGAAGAGGATGTAAGCGTGATACTTTGGAATCGCATTGATAATGCGGTAAGCAGTGTCATTGATACGATAACCTTAGAGGATATGCTTACATGGCAGAATGAAAATGCATACAACTATTCAATATAAGAAGATTGGGAAAGGAAAAGTGCAATGAGTAAGATAGCAGAACATTTAACAGAACTGATAGGAAAGACTCCTCTATTAGAGCTTACTAATTATGAAAAGGAAAATGGACTGGAAGCGAAAATAATCGGAAAATTGGAATATTTCAATCCACTAGGCAGCGTCAAAGATCGTGTTGCCTATGCCATGATTGAAGATGGAATAAAAAAAGGCAAGATTAATAATGAAACAGTCATTATTGAACCTACCAGTGGAAATACAGGAATCGGGCTTGCGTTTGTAGCTGCTTCCAAGGGATTACATTTGATTCTTACCATGCCGGATACCATGAGTGTAGAACGTAGAAAAATTGTTTCTGCATTAGGAGCTGAAATAGTTCTAACTCCCGGAAAAGAGGGAATGAAAGGTGCAATTGCAAAGGCAGAACAGTTAAAGGAAGAATATGGAAATACTGTTATTCCACAGCAGTTTGAAAATGAAGCCAATCCGGCAATTCATAAAGAAACAACGGCAAGAGAAATCTGGGAAGATACTGATGGCAAAGTAGACATTTTTATTTCAGCAGTAGGAACGGGAGGAACACTAACCGGAACCGGAGCAGGATTAAGAGAAAAGAATCCGGATGTAAAAATTATTGCGGTAGAGCCAAAAGATTCGGCAGTACTTTCCGGAGGAACACCGGGGCCACATAAGATTCAGGGAATCGGAGCTGGATTCGTACCAAAAGTACTGGATATGGATTTAATTGATGAGATTATACCGGTAGAAAATGAAGCAGCATTTGAGACAGCAAGAAAAGTAGCAAAAACCGATGGATTGTTAGTTGGAATTTCCTCAGGAGCAGCACTTTATGCAGCAGATGTATTAGCAAGAAGACCGGAGAATAAAGGAAAAAACATTGTAGTTTTATTACCGGACACAGGAGAACGTTATTTATCCACTGCATTATTTGAATAGAATCAGGAGGCATTTATGAGAAAGAGCACAACAAGGATAACCGTTACGATTCTTGCAGCGGTGTTGGCAATGACATCTTTGACAGCTTGTGGAAAAAAGAAAAATAGTGATGGAACACTTACCCTTACCAATGTTTCCTATGATCCCACCCGTGAACTGTATGAGGAATACAATCAGGTATTTGAGAAGTATTATAAAGAAGAACATGGAAAAGAAATTAAAATTGTTCAATCTCATGGAGGCTCCGGCAGTCAGGCAAGGTCTGTAATAGAAGGCAGTGATGCTGATGTGGTAACATTGGCACTTGCCCATGATGTTAGCCTGATAGAAAAGTCAGGACTCATTGAACCGGACTGGATAGAAGAATTTGATAAAAATTCATCACCGTATACCTCCACCATTGTATTTTTAGTACGCAAGGGAAATGAAAAAGGAATCAAAGATTGGAACGATTTGGTGAAAAAAGGTGTAGAGGTTATAACACCGGACCCGAAGAGTAGTGGCGGAGCTTGTTGGAACTTTTTAGCCGCATGGGAATATGCCAGTGAGAAATATGATTCCGAAAAGAAAGTCAAAAAATTTGTAACAGATTTATATCAGAATGTATCAGTGATGGATTCCGGAGCAAGAGGAGCTACCACAACCTTTGTGGAAAACGGTCAGGGAGATGTGTTGATTGCGTGGGAAAATGAAGCCATAACAGCAATGAACGAATATCCGGGAAAATACGAAATCGTAACTCCAAGTGTGAGTATTCTGGCAGAACCGAGTGTTGCCATTGTCGATGCCAATGCGAAAAAGGATAAGACACAGGAGGTGGCAAAGGAATATCTGGAATATTTATATTCCGATGAAGCACAGCGAATTATTGGAGAGAACGGATATCGCCCAACGAATCAGGATATTTTACAGGAATTTTCCGATAAGTTTGACTTAAATGTGAAGTTATGTACCATAGAGGATTTTGGCGGCTGGGATGAAGCTTATGAGAAGTTTTTTACCGATGGTGCGATTTTTGATGAGATATATGATAATTAAGCAGAATGACTAGAAGATAGAGGAGGAACCATGAAAGTATTAAGGAGGAAAAAACAGGCAAAAACCTGCAGGGTCATACCGGGATTTGGACTTAGTATGGGAGTGACAGTTACCATGTTATCATTATTGGTATTGATTCCACTGGCATCTGTTTTCATTTATTCCATGAAGCTGTCACCTGAGGATTTTTTTCAGTTGATTGGAAGAAAAGAAGTAAGAAATGCATTTTCCACCAGCATTATGTGTTCCTTCATAGCAGCAGTGGTAAATTGTGTGTTTGGCGTGATTTTGGCTTGGATTTTAGTAAGATATGAATTTCCCGGAAAACGGCTGTTAGATGGCTTGATAGAGCTTCCCTTTGCATTACCCACAGCAGTTGCCGGAATTACCTTATCCAAGATGTACGCAGATACCGGATTTCCCGGAAAATATTTAGCAAAGCTTGGAATACAAGTATCTTATACAAAGCTGGGACTTACCATAGCACTGATATTTGTAGGAATCCCATTTGTAGTAAGAGCCATACAGCCTATTTTGGAAAAGCTGGACCCCTCTTATGAGGAAGCAGGAAATATGTTAGGGGCAGGCAAGGCAAGAATTTTTCGGAAAATAGTTTTACCGGAGCTTCGACCGGCACTGCTTACCGGATTTGGGTTGGCATTTGCAAGAGGTGTTGGAGAATACGGAAGTGTCATTTACATATCGGGAAATAGTGCAAGAAAGCATACACAGGTAGTTTCCTATGTAATCATGCAAAAGCTCAATTATGTAGATTATGCTGCTGCCACAGCCATTGCACTGGTAATGTTGGTTTTATCCTTTTTGATTTTATTTTTAGTAAATATGGTGCAGGTACATCAGGCAAAACGAACAGCATAAGGAGGAAGATATGGAAAAAAAGGAACAGAAAAAACGGAGTAAAACAGAAATCATATTGATTGCCGTGGGAGTACTCTTTATTGTCTGTATGCTGGTATTGCCATTGATATCGGTAGTAACAAACTCATTAAAAGAAGGGATTCAATTTTACTTTCAGTCGCTCTCATCAGAATATGTAATGTCTGCCTTAGGAGTGACATTACTTGCCACTGTCATTGCAGTAGTTGTAAATACATTCTTTGGAATTATGGCAGCGTGGTTATTAACTAAATTCTCATTTCGAGGAAAACATATTTTAGCCACCTTGATAGATATTCCATTTTCCATATCACCGGTAATTGCCGGACTTGCATTTTTGATGACTTTTGGAAGACTTGGCTGGGCAGGAAAATATATCGAAAAAATCAATGAGGTACTTGGAACAGATATTAAAATTGTATTTGCAATTCCAGGTGTAATACTTGCTACCATATTTGTTACATTCCCATTTGTATCAAGGGAAATTATTCCGGTATTGAACGCTCAGGGAAAAGAAGAGGAAGAGGCAGCAACGTTAATGGGAGCAGGTGGATTTCAAATTTTTCGGAAAATCACACTACCACATATGAAATGGGCATTACTCTATGGAATTATACTGTGTACAGCCAGAGCACTGGGAGAATTTGGAGCAGTAAATGCATTGTCGAAGACTCGAGGAGAAACTTTTACGTTACCACTGGAAATAGATGCATTGTATTTATCCGGTTCATCGGATTCCATTACCGCTGCCTTTGCAGTATCTTCTCTGTTGGTTCTCATTGCAGTGTTGGTATTGGTATTACGAAATTTTGTAGAATATAAGTCAAAGAAAAAAGGAAAGGTATAGGAGGTGAAGGCATGTACGTTGAAATGAAAAACATTGAAAAACATTATGGAGATTTTAAAGCATCGGATAATGTGAACTTTGGAATTGAAAAAGGAAAACTGGTAGCATTTCTTGGCCCAAGCGGAAGTGGAAAAACCACCATACTTCGTATGCTGGCAGGCTTGGAAAATCCCGACTCCGGAGATATTCTCATTGATGGAAAAAGAATCAATGATATTCCGGCGGCAAAGCGAGATATTGGTTTTGTATTTCAGAATTATGCACTGTTTCGTTATATGACAGTATTTGATAACATTGCCTTCGGCCTTGAAGTACAAAAAGTACCAAAAGCGCAGATAAAGGAACGTGTCATGGAGCTCATTCAGTTGACAGGACTTTCGGGAATGGAAAGGCGTTATCCCAGTCAGTTGTCAGGCGGGCAGCGGCAGAGAGTTGCTTTTGCCAGAGCACTTGCCCCAAATCCACAGGTACTTCTTTTAGATGAACCATTTGCAGCCATTGACGCAAAGGTAAGAACAGAACTTCGTAACTGGCTAAAGGATATGATACATAAAGTTGGAATTACCAGTATTTTTGTCACCCATGATCAGGATGAGGCAGTAGAAGTAGCAGATGAGATTATTATCACCAATCATGGAAGAATCGAGCAGACAGGAACTCCGATGGAAATATATAAAACACCGGAAACACCATTTGTAGCGCAGTTTATCGGAAAATCTACCGTCGTAAGCCATTATGAACAGCTCAATGGATTTGAGTCTGTGGCAGGAGCAGTTCAGGCGGTGATTCGACCGGAGTTTGTAAGAGTTTCTAAGAGCGGAAAACTAGAACAGTACATGAGTGCAGCAGAAGAAGGTATTGTAGAAGAAGTAGTATTCCGAGGCAATCATTTAGAACTTACCATTAACATTAAGGGGATTTCTATTAAAGCAGAGCGTTCCTTAGAAAAAGACCCGATAAGCGTGGGAGAAATGGTACAGGTATTGATTTATCGTTTATATATTTTTGATGAAAACAGAACGTACCTGATGGAAAACAGTGCAATGCAGGAGAATGATGTATTCTATATCTAGGAGGCAGTTATGAAGATTCAGAACAGGAAAATAATCCATACGGATGTTTTGATTATAGGAGGCGGAACCGCCGGATGTTATGCAGCACTTACAATTAGAGAGCAATCCAATCTGTCAGTTGTAATTGCAGAAAAGGCGAACATCAAAAGAAGTGGTTGTCTGGCAGCCGGTGTAAATGCAATTAACGCTTATATCGTCAAAGGGCGTAAACCACAAGATTATGTGGATTATGCAAAGAAAGATGCGGATGACATTGTAAGAGAAGATTTACTTCTTACCATGTCAGAGGGATTAAATCGAGTCACAGCAAAATTAGAAGAACTGGGACTTGTGATTTTAAAGGATGAAAAAGGAGAATACGTTGCCAGAGGAAATCGAAATATCAAGATTAATGGAGAAAACATTAAGCCGATTTTGGCAGATGCGGTAAAGGCATTAAAAGACGTAACCGTAATCAATCACTTAAATATTACAGATTACATAGTAAAAGACAATCAGATTTTAGGAGCATTTGGATTTAGTATTGAAGATGGAACTGCTTACGAGATAAGAGCAAAAGCAGTGATTTGTGCCACAGGAGGAGCGTCAGGATTATATAAGCCAAACAATCCGGGATTTTCCAGACATAAGATGTGGTACCCGCCATTTAATACAGGAGCGGGATATGCCATGGGAATTCGGGCAGGAGCGGAAATGACTACCTTTGAGATGCGTTTCATTGCACTGCGATGCAAAGATACCATTGCACCAACCGGAACCATTGCACAGGGCGTAGGAGCTAAGCAGGTAAATGCGTTAGGAGAGGTTTACGAGGAAAAATACGGACTTACCACTTCACAACGTGTCTATGGAACAGTAAAAGAAAACTTAGAAGGACGTGGACCGTGTTATCTTCGCACAGAGGGAATTACAGAAAAGCAGGACGAGGAATTATTAAAGGCATATTTAAATATGGCACCCAGCCAAACCTTAAAGTGGATAGAGGCAGGAAAGAATCCAAGTCAGCAGAATGTAGAAATCGAAGGAACAGAACCTTATGTAGTAGGCGGTCATACAGCCAGTGGTTATTGGGTAGACACCAATCGTCAAAGTACCATTCAAGGACTGTATGCAGCAGGAGACGTTGCAGGAGGATGTCCGCAAAAATATGTAACCGGTGCTTTAGTGGAGGGTGAGATTGCAGCAGAGTCTATTGTACATAACAGTAACGACCTTACAAAACAATACGAAGAATATAATCTTACCAAGCAGGAAGAAGAACAGCTTTTGGAAGAAAAAGTACAGGAATATGACAAAATTTTAAATTATAAACAGCCAATGTTTACGACAGAACAACTGGAAGAGGCAATGCAAAAAGTGATGGACACCTATGCAGGCGGTATCGGCAGTCACTATCAGTTCAATGAAAAGCAGCTTTCTCTGGCAGAAGAAAAAATCAATCAGATAGAGCAGTTAACAAAAGGTTTGGGTGCAGAAGATATGCATGAGCTGATGTTTGTATATGAATTAAAAGAGCGACTTACTGTATGTAAGGTATTGATTGCACACCTAAGAGCCAGAAAAGAAACCAGATGGCACAGCTTTGCAGAGAATCTGGATTATCCCAAAAAGAGCGATGAATGGTTGAAATATGTAAACTCCCGTATGGAGAATGGAAAGATTCAGATAATATATCGGGATTTGGTAGAGAGAGGAGAACAGTATGAGCATAGTCATTAACCCAAAGAAATGTGTGGGATGCAGAAAATGTATGCAGGTATGTCCGGGAACTTTGATTAAGGCAAATGAAGATGGCAAGGCATACATTAAATACCCGAAAGACTGCTGGGGCTGTGTCTCCTGTGTAAAAGAATGTCAGTTTGATGCCATTGATTTTTATCTTGGTGCTGACATTGGAGGAATGGGAAGCAAGATGAATGTAACAAGCAAAGGGAATATGATTTACTGGAATATTACCAAGTCTTGTGGAGAAAAGCAAACCATAGAAATCGATAGAACAAAGTCAAACCAATACTAGAAAAAAAGGAGAAAAATATGAGTGAATTATCACATCTTGATGAATTAGAAGCAGAAGCCATTTACATCATCCGTGAGGTAGCGGCAGAATGCGAAAAGCCGGTAATGTTATATTCTATTGGAAAGGACAGTTCCGTTATGCTTCACTTAGCAATGAAAGCTTTCTATCCGGAAAAACCACCTTTTCCGTTTTTACACGTAAACACCACATGGAAGTTCAAAGAAATGATTGAGTTCCGTGACAAGGTAGCACAAAAATATGGAATCGAAATGTTAGAGTATATCAATCAGGATGGCGTAAAACAGGGAATCAATCCATTTGACCATGGCTCCGCATACACCGACATTATGAAAACTCAGGCATTAAAACAGGCATTAAATAAATACGGATTTACCGCAGCATTTGGTGGCGGAAGACGTGACGAAGAAAAGTCCAGAGCAAAAGAAAGAATCTTTTCTTTCCGAAACGAAGCGCAGGCATGGGATCCGAAGAACCAAAGACCGGAAATGTGGAAGTTATATAACACCAAGATTCATAAAGGTGAAAGTATTCGAGTATTCCCAATTTCCAACTGGACAGAAAAGGACATCTGGCAGTACATCAAACGAGAAAATATTGAAATCGTACCACTGTATTTCGCCAAAGAACGTCCGGTAGTATATCGGGATGGAAATATCATTATGGTAGATGATGACCGCATGAAGCTTCGTCCAGACGAAAAAATCGAAAACAAGAGTATTCGATTCCGTACCTTGGGATGCTATCCATTAACCGGTGGTGTAGAGTCTACGGCAACGACCTTAGATGAGATTATAGAAGAAACTTTGAGTGCTGTATCTTCCGAGCGAACCAGCCGAGTAATTGACAACGAAGAAGCCGGCAGCATGGAAAGAAGAAAAAGGGAGGGATATTTCTAAAATGAGCGGATTATTAAAATTTATTACTTGCGGAAGCGTAGATGATGGAAAGTCCACCTTAATCGGACATATTTTATATGATGCAAAGCTGTTATATGCAGATCAGGAAAAAGCATTAGAATTAGACAGTAAAGTGGGAAGTCGAGGAGGAGCTATTGATTATTCCTTATTACTGGACGGACTAATGGCAGAAAGAGAACAGGGAATCACTATTGATGTGGCATACCGCTATTTTACCACAGACAATCGAAGCTTTATTGTAGCCGACACACCTGGACATGAAGAGTATACCAGAAACATGGCAGTGGGAGCTTCTTTTGCAGACTTAGCAGTAATTTTGGTAGATGCAAAGCAGGGCGTACTGGTACAGACCAGACGACATGCAAGAATCTGTTCCTTAATGGGAATCCGTTACTTTGTATTTGCAGTAAATAAAATGGATTTGGCAGGATATGATGAAAACCGTTTCAAAGAAATCCAAGCACAGATTGCAGAGCTTACCAAAGAATTAAAACTTGCAAGTGTAAAAATTATTCCGGTATCAGCAACGGAGGGAGATAACGTAACGGAAAAATCTCCGAATATGCCATGGTACGCTGGGGAGGCATTACTCTCATATTTAGAGCAGGTAGATGTATCGGAAAAGTCCAAAGAAGAAGGATTTTATCTTCCGGTACAGCGTGTATGCCGCCCAAATCATACCTTCCGTGGTTTTCAGGGACAGGTGGAATCAGGAAGTATTCAGGTAGGTGATGTGATTACCACATTGCCGAGTCGTGAAGAGGCAAAAGTAAAGAGTATTTTAATAGGTGACAAAGAAAGTCAGAGTGCCGAGAAAGGAAATCCCGTTACCATTCAGTTAGATAAAGAAGTGGATGTTTCCAGAGGATGCGTTTTGGTAAATGGAAGTGACCTTCCGGTAAGCAATCACATTGCAGTAACTCTTTTATGGATGGATGATGAAGAACTTGTTATCGGAAAAGATTATCTGGTAAAATTAGGAACCAGACAAATTCCGGGTGTATTGACTGCAATCAAACATAAAATTGATGTAAATTCCGGTGAATTTATAGAAACAGACCACTTAGTAAAGAATGAAATTGCATTGTGTGAGATTTCTTTACAGGAAAATATTGTAGTAGATGTATTTGCTCGTCACAAGACCTTAGGAGAGTTGATTTTAATTGACCGAATCACCAATATGACCTCTGCCTGCGGCGTGGTAGAAGAAGTAAAACAGGGACAGGAAGATGGAACATATTCATTCGTAGTCGGAGATATTAAAGCAAGAGGTGATGTTTTTGAAGAGTTCTATTACAATATGGAGAGCTTAAACATTGCAAAAGCAAAACCGGTAAAAGATATTTATACCGTAGGCGATATCATTCCGGTTAAGGGAGAAAGCTATCATTATCCGGATAACTTTGATATTTTAGTACTTCGTGATAAGGTAGTAGTGGAAATCAGAGAAGAAAAGGTAGCTGAAATCAAGTTGCTTTCTGACTATCATTACAGTGGATATCCGTTAGTAAACGGAAGAGGATTTGCAATTGGTGTAGAATCCAAAGAGCAGTATGAAGAATTTTTAGAAGATGTGAAAAAGACAGGAGAAAATCCGGATGCAGAGCTTATGGATAAGTGGATGAAGTTTGAAACATATCGCAGCATCACATTCCATGATAATTTCTGGATTATTTAAGGAGGTAACAACAGATGGTAAAATCAGCAGGATTTAATACCTCATTATTACATAGCTGTCAAGAGGGTGACAAAAATACAGGAGCAACCTTAACACCGATTTTTCAGTCAAGTGCGTTCTATCAGCCTTCTGCCAGTCAGCATGAAAAGTTATTTCACAATCAGGCACCGGGATATTCTTATACAAGATTAGGAAATCCTACCATTACAGCCTTTGAAGAGCGAATGACGAAGTTAGAGGGGGGAGTTGCCTCTATTGCTTGTGCCTCCGGCATGGCAGCATTAACCAATGCACTGTTAAATATTTTACAGACTGGAGATGAAATTATTTCCAGCGCCAGCCTGTATGGTGGAAGCATCGATTTATTTCGGGATTTAGAGGCGTTTGGGATACATACTGTTTATGTAAAAAATAATGACTGGAAACAGATAGAAGAAAGTATTACAGAAAAGACCAGAGTGATTTTTGCAGAAACTATTGGAAATCCAAGATTAGATGTAACAGATATTCGCACGTTAAGTCAGTTAGCACATAAGCATGAACTTCCGCTGATTATGGATAATACCGTTGCTACCGCATATCTGGTAAAGCCATTAGAGTTAGGAGCAGATATTGTAATCAATTCTACATCTAAGTATATCAACGGTCACAGCGATGCCATTAGCGGAGTGATTACTGACGGTGGAAGTTTTCAGTGGGATATAGAAAAATATCCGGGGATAAAAGATTTTAAAAAATTTGGCAAATTTGCCTATACAGCAAAGCTTCGCAACGGGCTATTCCGAAATACCGGAGCCTGTATGGCACCACAAACCGCATATTACAATCTTCTTGGGATAGAAACCTTGGGACTTCGCATGGAGCGGGAGTGTGAAAATGCTTATAAGCTGGCACAGTATTTAGATGGATTAGCTGGCATTGAAGTAAATTATCCGGGACTTGAAAAAAGTCCATATCATACAATAGCAAAAGAAGAGTTGGTAAGAGGATTCGGAGCGATTCTTACCATTCGTGTGGGAAGCAAGGAACGGGCATTTTCCATCATGGATCAGCTAAAGATTCCGCTGATTGTTTCTAACATTGGAGATACCAAGTCATTGGTTATCCATCCGGAATCCACGCTGAATGTGCATAGCACAGAGGAAGAAAAAGAAAGTGCCGGAGTATTTGATGATTTAATCAGAATTAGTGTTGGAATTGAAGATATTGAGGACTTAATCGAAGATTTTAAGCAAGCAATCGAGAATAGTACTGTATAGTACAGGTGATACGAAAGGAGAAACTAGATGGCAGTGGATTATGGAACATTAAAAAAAGGCGGCTTCATGCGTCAAAAACAAAAAAACAATTTTTCTTTAAGGTTACAAGTGGTAGGAGGTGCTCTTACCGCAGAAAACCTTAAAACTATTGCAGAGGTAGCAGAAAAATATGGTGATGGCCATGTGCATCTGACTTCTCGTCAGGGAGTAGAAATTCCATTTATCAAGCTGGACGATATTGATAAAGTAAAGGAAGAACTGGCAAAGGGAGATTGTCATCCGGGTGTATGTGGTCCTCGTGTTCGCACTGTTACTGCCTGTCAAGGGTCTGAAATCTGTCCAAGCGGAAATATTGATTCTTACAAAATTGCATTGGAACTGGATAAACGCTATTTTGCAAGAGAATTGCCTCATAAGTTTAAGTTTGGTGTAACCGGATGTCAGAATAACTGCTTAAAGGCAGAGGAAAATGACGTAGGAATCAAAGGGGCACAAATCGTAAGTTGGAAAAAAGAAGACTGCATTATGTGTGGTGTCTGTGAGAAAGCTTGTCGAGAAGGTGCTATTACCATTCAAGACGGCAATATTACCTTGGATGAGCAGAAGTGTAGTAATTGTGGAAGATGTGTAAAGTCATGTCCAACAGATGCATGGAAGGGAACACCGGGATTCATGGTATCCTTTGGAGGAACTTTCGGAAATCATATCAGTGAAGGAAAGACATTACTTCCTGTTATTACCAGCGAAGAACAGTTGTATCGTGTAACAGATGCAGCAATTCAGTTCTTTGATGATTATGCAAATCCGGGAGAAAGATTTAAGTTTACCATTGACAGAGTAGGCGTTGATAAATTAGAAAAAGTATTAAAGGAGGCATATGATGGCTGATTATGTAATTGATGAAAGAGTAGATATAACCGATGTGGTTTGCCCAATGACCTTTGTAAAGGCAAAAGTGGCAATGGAAGAGTTAGAAATAGGGCAGGTGCTTGCTGTGACCATGAACGATGGCGAGCCGGTGCAGAATGTACCAAGAAGTTTTAAAGAAGAAGGTCAGCAGATTTTAAAACTAATTGACAATGAAAACGGAACTTATGATTTAATAGTGAAAAAGTTAGAAGACTAGAGGTGAAAAAATGGCAGCAAGAGTAAATCAGGAGCAATTTGAAACAGAAGTGTTAAAAAGTGCTATTCCGGTAATAGCAGAGTTTTATTCAGATTCCTGTATTCCGTGCAAGCAGTTGTCTCCCATTTTAGGAGAGATGGAAGATGACTATGAAAACAAGATAAAAGTAGTAAAAATCAATGTAAACTTTGAGAGTGAGCTTGCAGCACAATACGAAGTAATGGCATCTCCAACAATACTGTTTTTTAAGGATGGTGCTGAAGTAAAGCGGACACGAGGTCTGGTAAAAAAAGAAGAACTGGAAACAATTATTAAAACATTAATATAAAATCATGGAGGAAGAAAATGAAAGCAACAATCGCAGGAACAACCAAAGAAATCACAGAAGGAACAACAATTGCAAAGTTAATCGTGGATGAAAAGGTAGAAAATGCAGAGTATGTAACGGTTACCTTAAATGATGATTTCTTAGATAAGGAAGCATTTGAAACCACAGTCATCAAAGAAGGAGATAATATCGAGTTCTTATACTTCATGGGAGGAGGCGCTTTTTAATGGCATTTACAAACGAACAAATGGAGCGCTACTCCAGACATATTATTTTGCAGGAAGTAGGCGTAAAAGGGCAGAAGAAACTGTTAAACAGCAAAGTGTTAATTATCGGTGCAGGCGGATTAGGAGCACCGGCAGCAATGTATCTTGCAGCAGCAGGCGTAGGAACAATCGGAATTGCAGATGCGGATGAAGTAGATTTATCCAACCTGCAAAGACAGATTATCCATGCAACCAAGGATGTTGGCAAAGCAAAGGTAAAATCAGCAAAAGAAACCATCAATGAAATGAATCCCGATGTAACGGTAAATACATATCGTACCTTTGTTACATCAGAAAATATTATGGACTTAATCAAAGACTATGATTTCATTATTGATGGAACAGATAATTTTCCGGCAAAGTTCTTAATCAATGATGCTTGTGTGATGGCGAAAAAACCATTTTCTCATGCAGGAATCATTCGGTTTCAGGGACAGTTGATGACATATGTTCCGGGAGAAGGACCATGCTATCGCTGCGTGTTTAAAAATCCACCACCAAAGGATGCAGTACCGACCTGTAAGCAGGCGGGAGTTATCGGAGCTATGGGCGGAGTTATCGGAAGTCTTCAGGCAATGGAGGCAATTAAGTATATTGTAGGAGTGGGAGAACTATTAACAGGAAAACTTTTGACTTATGATGCACTGAAAATGGAATTCCGTACCGTAAAACTGCCAAAGAAAGTAAAAGATTGCTCGATTTGCGGAGAACATCCAACCATAACACAGTTGATTGACTATGAACAGATAGAGTGTGACGGAAAATAAAAAAGTTAAGGAGGAGAGAAATGTTATACTTAAAACAGCAGGATTATGAAAAATTACTGGAACACTGCAAAAAGGGACTTCCCAATGAGGCTTGCGGGCTGATTGGCGGTAGAAAAGAAGAAGAAAATCAGTATGTAGAAAAAGTATATCTGCTGACAAATGTGGATGAGAGTCGAGAGCATTTTTCTATGGATCCAAAGGAACAGTTAGCAGCCGTAAAAGATATGCGTATTAATGGTTATGAACCCCTAGGAAACTTCCATTCTCATCCGGAATCTCCTTCCCGTCCATCTGAAGAAGATAAGAGATTGGCATACGATTCAAAGGCAAATTATCTCATTCTTTCTTTAATGGAAGAAAATAATCCGGTTTTAAAGGCTTTTCGGATTGACGAGGAAAAAAATGTAACGGTAGAGCCACTGGAAATAATTTGACGAACTTTCAAATAAATGATAATATTTAAGAAATATATGCTTAAATATGGGAATGAAATATTTGGGAGAAGAGAACAGTGAGAGAAGAACTATTCCAGCCGAGAGAACTGAAAAGACAGCGGATTAATGAATGCCTCGCAGAGGCTGTTAAGTTGCCACTGTGCATTGTGCAGGCATCCGCAGGAATGGGGAAAAAGACTGCCGTACGAGATTTTTTAGAAGAAACAGGAGTACGATATTTTTGGTATTCGTTCAAAGAACACCAAGGTGATAATGAATGGATATGGAAACGAATCACAGAAGTTCTCGCACAGGAAGTAAACGAAGAAATGCGGGAATTTCTGGGAACTTGTTTTCCAAAGACCCCACAGGAAAGACAGAATTTTATCCAACAGCTCAATCGAAGCGTACAAAAAGAAACAATTATAGTAATAGAGAACGAATACAAGGAAACCCGCGGCGAAGAATTTGATTTTTTGCTGGAAGACATTGCTGAGGCAGAGTTAGATCATCTGCATATTATTTTGATTTGTCAGCGGTTGTCCGGGTTTCGTTGTGGTAAGCTGATTTTAGATAGAAAATGCACTGTGATTCGTAAGAATATATTGAGTTTTACGGAAGAAGAAATCGGTACTTATTTTAAAATCAATGGCATAGAGTTACTGTTTAAGGAAAGAAAGGCAATTTACCAATATACAGAAGGGTGGACTTCCGTAATATGCCTGATTTTGATTGATTATATGCGAACTGGAGAATTAAACAGCTTTTTCAGCGCATGGAACTTTATGAAAGAATTAGTATTTGACGGATTGTCAGAGATGGAACGTGAGATTATTATGAGGTTATCACCTCTTGAGAACTTTACCATGCAGGAAGCTGTTTATGTAACCAAGATGCCGGAGTGCAGAATAGAATTACAAAATTGTGCACTAGAGACAAATTTTATGGAATACGATATGGTTACCCGAACATTTCGACTTCATCATTTGCTGCGTTTGATTGCAGAAAAAGAATATACAGACCGTGGAAATTCCGTAAAAGAAGTTTGGAAACGTTCTGCCATGTGGGAAGAAAGTCAGGGAAAAATGACGGCCGCAGTTCAAAATTATATTAAAATAGATGAAAAACAAGAAGTTTTTCGTGTATTAGAAAGTGAGAATGCATTAGAGCTTTATCGAACCATACCAAAGGTATTTGAGAACTTTTTCAGAAGTGTATCCGTAGAAGAAAAGTTAATGCATTTAAAAGCATATTTAATTTATATTTATTATTGGGAAGTATACGGTGTGAGGGAAAATGCCCGTAAGGATTTTGAACAGACCGAGAACTATTTCTTTGCGCAGGGCATGGATAAAAATCCCCAAAATAAGCGAATATTGGGTGAAATGCTAATCATGCGCAGCATTATGAGCATAGATGATGTTGGAAAAATGGCAGAAACCATTCAACAGGCTTATGAGGTATTAGAGGGAAGACCGTCTGAGATATTTAATGAACGGTTTATTGCCATGTTCATGGTACCGGAGTTATATGGAATTTATTATAGTGAAGCAGGAAAGCTTCTGTTTTCCATTGAAAAAATAAAGGAATTCAGCAGATATTATTTAGCACTGGTAAATGCCAAAGATTCCGGTTGGGAATGGATGGCAGAAGGGGAATACTACTATTTAATGGGCGATGTTCAAAGAGCAGCGGAAATCAGTGAGATTGCCTTTCAGAAGGCTTGTTTCCGTAAGGAAACCACAGCGATTATAAGTACTGCATTTCTAAAAATGAAGTGTTATATATACCTTGGAAAATATACAGAATTAGTGGAATGTCTTAAGGTGTTAGAAGAGGCAGGAAGTTCCATTAATAAAAAAGAAACCATTACGGTGCTGTATGATTTGGTAAATGGATATATCCGACAGTGCATGGGAGAAACAGGAATTGCGGAATGGGTTAAAAACTATGAGATTATTTCCTATAATAATTATTTTAAAATTACTTGTGCCGGAAGTGTTACATATGGTAGAATTTTAATGGAGCAAGGTAAATATGCCCAGCTTACAGCTATTGCAGAAGATATGATAAAGTATCGGGAATGGAGTTCCAGTTGCTATTTGCGAATAAAAGGCGGAGTGTATTTGACCATTGCAAAATATCACCTTTTTGGCGAAGAAGCTGCAAGGGAAGAATTAGAAAAAGTTCTGAAAGTAGCACAAAAAGACCAGTTAGTTGGATTGTTTATGGAAAATGCCGGAGAAATTTTACCGATTTTAAAATTGGTAGAGGATGAAGAGATTGACCGAGAATATCTCAAAAAGGTAATTTTTCATTGTCAGCAGTATCAAACCGGTCAAAACCTGATTCTTAATAAAGGAGAAGGACAAAAGGAAGTAAGCCTGTTGACGGAAAGAGAATTGGAGATTCTTCAGCTTGTCAAAACCGGTTATAAGAATGGAGAAATTGGAAAGACTTTAAATATAGCCACCGTTACGGTAGAAAAAGCATTATCCAATATATATCGAAAATTAAACGTAAAAGGAAGAACTGAGGCAGTAAAAAAATTAGAAAAGGTATTGTAAGCACCATACCTGATTTCCTGTAAAATTATATGGAGTTCCATAATAGAAAAATATGGAAAATTTTTGTATAATATAAAAGAACTTTGTGAAGAGGAGTACGAGCGGGTAAAAAAGAACGCCTGATATTTTGAGGGGGATATCAGGTAACAGGAAATTAGGGCGAGTATTTGCGCATAGAGTTAGGAGCATTACGGTTAGTAATGCTCTTTTTGGTATAAAAAAAGAAATCATGTATGAAAGAAAAAACACACAAAATATGTTGTATGTAGTATACTGTATACAAGAAATCCGAGAATGAAACAGCAGGATTTTAGAAACACTATAAAATACGATACCAAATAACAATTTCAATTAAAGAAAGGAGTCCATATGGAAAAGATTCAAAAGGAAAAGGATTGTGGATGTGTAAATTTAAGAAAAGTTGCAATGATTGGCTGTGGTTTTGTAGGTTCTGCTTCTGCATTTAGCTTGATGCAAAGTGGAATGTTTTCTGAAATGGTGCTGATTGATGCAGATAAAGAAAAAGCAGAGGGAGAGGCATTGGATATTAGCCATGGTGTACCATTTGCAAGACCTATGAAGATTTATGCGGGAGACTATGATGATATTGTAGATGCAGCAATTATTGTAATTACAGCAGGGGCAAATCAAAAGCCCGGTGAGACAAGATTAGATTTGGTGCGCAAAAACATAGGCATTTTTAAATCTATTATTCCGGAGATTGCAAAACGTAATTGTCAGGGAATTTTGTTGATTGTATCTAATCCGGTAGATATTCTCACTTATACGGCATTAAAACTCAGTGGATTTGAAGAAAACAGAGTCATCGGTTCTGGTACTGTTTTAGATACTGCACGTTTGAAATATATGTTAGGAGAACATTTACAGGTAGACAGCCGAAGCGTACATGCATTTATTATCGGAGAACATGGTGATAGTGAAATTGCAGCATGGAGCAGTGCTAATGTATCTGGAATAGCAGTGGATGATTTTTGTGAAATGCGTGGTCATTACCAGCATGATGAAGCAACAGAGCGAATTGCAGAAGATGTAAAAAATAGTGCTTATGAGATTATTTCTAAGAAACATGCAACTTATTATGGAATTGCCATGGCAGTACGAAGAATCTGTGAAGCAATTTTAAGAGATGAGAAATCAATTATGCCGATTTCCAGTATGATGCATGGAGAATATGGAATCGAAGATATTGTATTATCTATGCCGGCAATTGTAGGAAAACATGGTATGGAAAATCGAGTACCAATTTCTTTAGATCAGGATGAAATTAAAAAATTAAAAGAATCAGCAGATATTTTAAAGGATATATTAAAAGAGTACGAGCTTTAAAATAACGGATTAGCCACAGGAACTTTGGATAGGAAACTGTGGCTAATTTGTGGTTTACGGGACATAGACTTTTCCATAAAAAAGTGATAAAATAATGTGAAATATCCAGCAAAGGAGATAATATGAAAAAGGGAATTTTGTTTGATTTAGATGGAACATTGTGGGATTCTTCTGAAGAAGTTGCTTATTCGTGGAAGACGGCATTAGAACAGCGAAACGATGTGGAAAAAGATATTACTATGGAAGATATCCAGGGCGTAATGGGAAAGACCATGGAAGATATTGCCGATATTCTTTTTGCTGAGTATGATGTAGAAAAGAGAAGGGAGCTTTTGCGGTATTGTTGTGAGATAGAAAATGAATATATTCGTACCCATGGCGGAAAGCTTTTAAAGGAATTAGAAGAAACCCTGCAGAAATTAAAACAGGAAGGCTATCACCTTTATATTGTAAGTAACTGTCAGGTGGGATATATTGAAGCATTTTTAGAATACCATAAGCTGGGCAGTTATTTTGATGATTTTGAAAGCTATGGTGCAACCGGAAATCCAAAGGGAGACAATATTCGCTTGGTAGTACAGCGTAACCACTTAGACAAGGCTGTTTATGTGGGGGATACCCAAGGAGATTATGAAGCAACCGTGCAGGCAGGACTTCCGTTTATTCATGCAAGAACGGGATATGGAACAATCAAGGTAGAAGTGCCATTTATAAAAGAGCTTTCGGAATTACCGGATAAGGTAAAAGAATTTTTGAATAATTAGCATAAGAGAATTAGAAAGTAAGAGAATTAATTTTAAGAAGTAATTTAGAATTAGGGACAAGTAGGAGGATAAAAATGGAAAAGATTGCAAGTTTTACCATAGACCACATTAAGTTAGAGCCGGGGGTTTATGTTTCAAGAAAGGATCATGTAGGAGCAGAAACGATTACAACCTTTGATCTTCGTATGACAAGTCCAAACGATGAGCCGGTGATGAATACTGCCGAAGTGCACACATTAGAGCATTTAGGAGCAACATTTTTACGAAATGACCTAGAGTATAAGGAAAAAGTGATTTACTTTGGACCAATGGGATGTCGTACCGGATTTTATCTGTTATTATCAGGTGATTATGAATCAAAGGATATTGTAGATTTAGTAACCAGAATGTATGAGTTTATGAGAGATTTCAAAGAAGAAGTACCAGGAGCAAGTGCAAAAGACTGTGGAAATTATCTAGATATGAACCTTGGTATGGCAAATTATATTGCAAAGCGTTATCTGGAAAATACATTGTATGGAATCGATGAAAAGCATCTGGTATATCCACAATAACCATAACAGACAAAAGATATTTTAGAGAAAAGCAGGAGAAAGAAAATGAAAAAAATCGGAATTATTGGAGCTATGGAGTTAGAAGTAGAAGAACTGAAGAGTAAGATGGAAATTACCCGCAGAGAAGAAAGAGCGTCCATGGAGTTCTTAGAGGGAATGTTAAACGGAACAGATGTAGTAATTGTACGAAGCGGAATCGGTAAGGTAAATGCAGCACTTTGTACTCAGATTTTGTGTGATGTGTTTGAGGTAACTCATATTATTAATACCGGAGTTGCAGGTTCATTAAAGAATGAAATTAATATTGGGGATATTGTGGTATCTACCGATGCCTTACACCATGATGTAGATGTAAGGGTGTTTGGATATCCATTGGGAGAAGTGCCGCAGATGGGGTGTCTTGCATTTGAGGCAGACGAAAAATTAAGTGCCTTGGCAGTAGAATGTTGCAAGGAAGTGAATACAGATATTTCTGTATACAGTGGAAGAATTGTAAGTGGCGATCAATTTATCAGTGATAAACAGGTGAAGGAGCATATTATTACAAACTTTGGGGGATTCTGTGTAGAGATGGAAGGAGCATCTATTGCTCATGCTGCATATTTAAATCATGTACCATTTGTAATTATTCGTGCAATTTCGGATAAGGCAGACGATAGTGCGGAAATGGATTATCCAACCTTTGAAAAAGCAGCAGCAGCTCATTCCGCAGCATTAGTAGAGCATATGCTTCCATTAATCTAATTGGTTACTGGGAGTACATTAAAAAATAGAACAGGGGATGTAAAAATGTCAGGAAGTCATATTGCGATTCCTACAATTTTAAAAGTAGGAAAAGGAACATTAGGAAATTTAGGGATGTATCTTCAGGCAAACCAAATGAAAAATGCGGTGATTTATTTTGGAAATGGTCTGATTGAAATGTTTGGAAATATGGTAATGCAGTCTTTGAAAGAAGAAGGCATTAACGTAGTAGAATATCGTGAGTTAGATTCTATACGGATAGAGGATATTATGGAACTGGCATTTTCCATTAATGTGAAAACACAGGTTATCGTTGGCATCGGTGGAGGAAAAGTGATTGATGTTGCGAAATATGCTGCATATTTACGAAAAATTCCTTTTATCAGTGTACCGACTTCAGCGCCTAGTGATGGTTTTTCCAGTGCAAGTGCATCCCTGTTGGTAGATGGAAAAAGAAATTCCGTTCCCGCCAGAATGGCATATGGGATTATTGCAGATACGGATATTATCAAAAGTGCTCCGGAAAAGTTTTTGTATTCCGGAATCGGTGATTTGGTGTCTAAAATCACCGCATTGTATGATTGGGTGTACGAGGATGAAAATGGCTATACCGTGGTAAATGATTTTGCAGTAATGATTGCGAAAAAGGCAGTAAACAGTTTTGTGCGAACACCTTTTGAGAGTATTAAGGATGATTTGTTTTTGAGAGAACTGTTAGATTCGCTGGCAATGAGTGGGATTGCAAATGAGATTGCAGGCAGCAGTGCACCAACCAGTGGAAGTGAACATCTGATATCTCATGCATTGGATAAAATATTGGAAACACCGCAGCTTCATGGAATACAAGTAGGAATTGCTACTTATTTGATGAGTGTGGTGCAAAATCATCGTTATAAGCGTATAAATACCATATTTACCGATACCGGATTCTGGAATTATGTGGAAACATTGGAGTTAAAACGGGAAGATTATGAGAAAGCCATTGATTTAGCACCAACTATAAAGCCATATCGTCACACTTATTTGCATGAAGAAAAGTATCGTGATTTGGCAAAGCAGGTGTTGCGAGAAGATGAAATATTAAAAAGAATTTTAAAATAATAAATACCAAAAAATTGAGCTGGTAAAAGAAAATAGGGTTGTACACTTTTCATTGGGGTAAATAAAAAAGAGTAGGCATAGTGCCACAGAA
>CAYTDI010000018.1:0-46224 GCA_964436595.1 uncultured Eubacterium sp. | reverse complement strand
CTCGGAAGGCTGTCAGAACTGTTATGCTTATTTTCTTGATAAGCGTTACGGCAGAGATACAAATGAGGTAGTTAAGAATAAGTCTGACTTTAATCTACCTGTAAAAAAAGACAGAGCGGGAAACTGGAAGTTGCCTAGCGGCTGTTTTGTGCGTGTATGTATGGCGAGCGACTTTTTCATAGAGGAAGCTGATGCTTGGCGTGATGAAGCGTGGAATTTTATTCGCCGCCGTCCCGACGTAACCTTTTCTTTGCTAACAAAACGAGCTGAACGCATTAAGAATTGCCTGCCATCTGATTGGGGTGACGGTTGGGATAATGTAACCTTTTCTGTTTCTTGCGAAAACCAAAAGCGTTTGGAGCAGCGTATGCCGTATCTGCTTGACCTGCCTGCAAAACACCGTTGGGTAAGTCTTAAACCTTTTATCGGGGAAGTGGATATTACCCCCTATCTTGCAACAGGTAAAATTGAAACTGTCCTTGCAGGTGGTGAAAACTATTTAGGCTCACGTCCCCTGCACTACGAGTGGGTAAAAAAAGTTCACGATGCTTGTGTGGAAAACAATGTTCAACTTATTTTCGGACAGACTGGTAATATCTTTGTCAAGGACGGTAAGGAGTATAAAATCCGTAACCGCACTGAGCAAATGGTACAGGCATTGAAAAGCGGATTGCATTATCCTCCGGTGGATATCGAAGCCGAGGTCAATGCTATCTTAGAGCGTAAAGCCATTATGAAGGCTGCGATGGAAGCCAAAAGAAAGCCTAAAAGCGACGAAAAAATTCATTGCTAAAGGAGAAAATGTTGTGACAAAAGAAGGAATCTATGAGTTTATCTCACGGTAGAAAATCTCTCTTATCTACTCGTTAGATGAAAAAGGATATATCGCTATCCGTGCTTTAATACAACGGGCACTGGTCGATGGAAATGATATCTATTTTGCCACCTATACCTCGTCAGGAAAGGTTAAACATTACCGTAATAATTCAAAAGCCTGCGTCTATTTCTACGAAATGGTAGAAGTAGACGCAGGCTTTGAAATTTACGGGTATTGAAGCACAGTGGTTTAGCAGTCAAAGAACTAAAACTGTAAGTTACATATCGACTATATGGGACAATAAAACTGGATATAAAGTTCGGGCAGATACGGAATTTAAAAACTATCCGCTGTTCTGCCTGAAGTGCCAAAATGAAGGTTTGATAAATGCAAAAACGTTCCGCTAAAGGGGCGCACCTTGCGGAGCTGAAAGTAGTCGTAAACGACACCGCTCGGTGTAAAATAATGAAATTGCCGAAGAGTGCATATTTTACCCATCTCGATGGCTACTTATTGATAACAAGGTTAAGCGAATAACGGAAATCAAAGAGCACATTATATCGTTTCTAGTCTTTTACAGGACTGTCGCTTTACTAACTGACAAGGAAGCTGAATCTTCATAGCAGTTGCAGGGTGCAATTTTAAAATATTAAATACGATGTTAGCACCAAAGCTTCCCATATCATAAGCCGGTGCATGAATGGTAGTCAAAGGTGGTGTGGTAAAGGAAGAAAGACTGGTGTCATCAAATCCCATAAGAGAAATATCTTCCGGTACTTTGATACCATTGTCATTAAGTGCCCGTAAAGCTCCGATTGCAATGGGGTCACTAGAAGCAATAATTGCAGTTGGCAAATCGCCGGTTTTAATTAATTGGCTCATCATGCGGTAACCGGATTCCGTGGTAAAAGATTCCTCCAGTACATAAGGTTCATAAGAGATGTTGTGTTTTTGACAATACTTTACAAAAAGCTTTTTACGCATATCAGGAAAGAGCTGACGGTCAGCTAAATATTCTTTTCCACCTAGAAAACCAATTTTGGTATGTCCAAGAGAGGTAAGATAATCCATACCGGTATTTACTGCATGTTCAAAATCAAGGGTGATGGTAGAAACAGCAGTATCGTTTACAGGCATGTCCAAGAAAATAATGCTGCTGGTTAATTCACGAAAATGCTTGATTTCACTGGCACTAAACTTTCCTACACACACCAAAGCGTCTACTGATTTTAAAGCATCCATATAATTAATATCAGCCTTATAAGTGCGAACAACATGAATACAGTTTTGCATACAAAAGTCTTCGATTCCCTGACGAATCAGCAGATAGTAATTATCCTCTAATTCCTGCTGAGGAGAGAACCACTGAACAATCCCCAAGGTGTAAGCAGAACGGTTAGAAATTCTTGATTTTTTCTTATAATTTAAAGCATTTGCCGTATCTAAAACCTTTTGCCGTGTCTCAGGTGCTACATTCAAAGTGCTGTCATTATTTAAAATTCGAGAAACAGTAGCAGAAGAAACACCAGCGGCTTGTGCTATGTCTTTAATGGTAGCCATTTGGTATCCTCCATAAATTTCAATCTAAATAAAGTATAGCAAAAACGGAGAAAAAAGAAAAGAAAAATTTAGTAAATTTACTAAATTTTTTTGAAGAACAAGAAAAGTGAAAATAGATACGTTTAGACACAAAAATGTAAAAAGAAAAAATCAGTAAAAACAAGTAAAATTTTACTAAAAATATTGACTATTTACTAAATGCAAGATATAATAAAATCATCAAATATAAAAGGAAAGGTTGGGGGCTAATATGCAGGAGACAAAGGTATTATTGGGAGAAATTACCGCAGGACAGCAGGATAAAAGGTTCAAAGACATATATGTAGACGATAAGGTGATTTCCTATCAAAAGGAACGTTATGAGAAGGCAATTTTAAAGTTTGAAGAATTGTATGGAGCTGGCGAAGCAGAAATTTACAGTGCACCGGGCAGAAGTGAAGTAGGGGGAAATCATACAGATCATCAGCATGGCGAGGTGTTGGCAGCATCTATCAATTTAGATGCAATTGCAGTAGTAAAAAAAAGTTCCCAAGCAGTGATTGAATTGCTGTCAGAAGGATATGAAAAGATAAGTGTAGATTTATCTGATTTGGAAAAGCGTCAGGAAGAAGAAGGAACTTCTGTTGGAATTATCCGAGGAATGGCTTATGGATTAAAACAAAATGGTCACAATATCGGTGGATTTCAGGCATATGTGACCAGTGATGTGTTAAACGGTGCGGGAATGTCCAGTTCAGCGGCATTTGAGACATTAGTGGGAACAATTATTTCAGGACTTTACAATGATATGAAGATTAGTCCTGTGGAGATTGCTCAGGTGGCACAGTATGCGGAAAATATATTTTTTGGAAAACCATGTGGACTGATGGACCAGATGGCTTGTTCCGTAGGCGGGTTGATACATATTGATTTTGCTGACCCGAAAAACCCAATCGTAGAAAAGGTAGATGTAGATTTTGGTGCATATCATCATAGTCTTTGTATTACAGATACCAAGGGTTCTCATGCAGACTTGACGGATGATTATGCATTGATTCCACAGGAAATGAAAAAGGTTGCCGATTTCTTTGGAAAAGAATTTTTGCGTGAAGTAGATGAAAAAGAGTTTTACCAAAATATTGCAAAATTGCAAAAAGTATGTGGAGACCGTGCAGTGCTTCGTTCCCTTCATTTTTTTGAAGAAGATAAGAGAGTAGAGCAGGAAGTAAATGCCTTGAAAAACGGAGATTTTGATACATTTTTAAAGACGGTAAAAGCATCTGGAAATTCTTCCTTTAACTATCTGCAAAATGTGTATACCAACAAAGATGTACAAAATCAGGGAGTTTCCATTGGACTTGCAGTCAGTGAAAGTATTTTGGACACACATGGAGTAAGCCGTGTGCACGGTGGCGGATTTGCAGGAACCATTCAGGCGTTTGTAGCCGATGATTTTGTAGAAAGTTATCGTGAAATGTTAGACAGCGTATTTGGCGAAGGGGCTTGCCATGTATTAAAAGTCAGACCTGTTGGTGGAATAAAAGTTATATAGTGTATAGAAGGGATGGAGATTAAAATGGTATATGAAGCAATTAAAAAATTAGTATGTTATGGCTTGGAAAATCATTTAATTTCAGAGGAAGACAGGATTTTTACAACCAATCGTTTGTTGGAAACGTTAAAGTTAGAAGAATACGAAGAACCGGCAGAGGAATACAAAAACGTAGAATTGGAACCGGTATTAAAAGAATTATTGGATTATGCATATGAAACAGGTGTGTTAGAAGAAAATGGGGTTGTATACCGTGATTTATTTGATACTAAGCTGATGGCGCAGTTAATGCCAAGACCAAGCGAAGTAATAAAAACGTTTTGGGATATTTATCACAGTCAGGGAGCAAAAGCAGCTACTGACTGGTATTACAAATTAAGTCAGGATAGTGACTATATTCGCCGTTATCGTATTGCAAGGGATGTAAAATGGAAAGCCGAGACAGAATATGGAGAAATTGACATTACCATCAATTTGTCTAAGCCGGAAAAAGATCCAAAGGCGATTGCAGCAGCTAAAAACGCAAAACAGAGTGGCTATCCAAAATGTCTGTTATGTATGGAAAATGAAGGATATGCAGGAAGAATTAATCATCCGGCAAGACAGAATCATCGTATTATTCCAGTGACAATTCAGGATAGCAAGTGGGGATTCCAGTATTCTCCATATGTGTACTACAATGAGCATTGTATTGTGTTTAATTCCAAGCACATACCAATGAAGATAGAGCATGGAACATTTTGTAAATTATTTGATTTTGTAAAACAGTTCCCTCATTATATCGTAGGCTCTAATGCAGACCTGCCGATTGTAGGTGGTTCTATTTTAAGCCATGACCATTTCCAAGGAGGAAGCTATGAGTTTGCCATGGCAAAGGCACCGGTAGAGCGTGAGTTTACAGTAAAGGGATTTGATGATATCAAGGCTGGAATTGTAAAATGGCCGATGTCTGTAATTCGTCTTTCCGGAGAAGACACAGAGCGTATCATTGCGCTGGCAGATGTCATTTTAAATGCATGGCGTGGCTATACAGATGAGGAAGCGTTTATTTTTGCAGAAACCGATAGTGAGCCACATAATACCATTACACCGATTGCCAGAAAGCGTGGAGAGAAATATGAACTGGATTTGGTATTGCGTAATAATATTACTACGGAAGAACATCCATTGGGCGTATATCATCCACATGCAGAACTTCATCATATCAAAAAGGAAAATATCGGATTAATTGAAGTTATGGGACTTGCAGTGCTCCCGGCAAGATTAAAAGGTGAGATGGAAACATTGGCAGATGCCATGGTAAATGGCAAGGATATTCGTGGGGATGAAACCATTGAAAAGCATGCAGACTGGGTGGAAGAATTTTTACCAAAGTATGATAAAGTGACAAAAGAAAATGTAATGGAGATTCTCCATAAGGAAATTGGTCTGGTATTCAGCAAGGTATTAGAACACGCAGGAGTATACAAGAGAACCGAGGAAGGTCAGAAAGCATTTGACCGATTTATTACTTCTTTGAATGTATAATAGTTTGTACATAAACAGTTGAAATATAGAGCGTATATAGCGTGTTATGGAACGTATGTGCAAAAAAATCTTGACAGATGATGTAGAAAAGAATATGATAGACGTAGTTTAGTAAAGAAAGGTGTGTGAAAGGATGATTATTATTTCCTGTTAATAAAACGAATTGAAGAAGCATATCAATGGCAGAGAGTATGGTAGTACTATACCCTTTTGTCGGAGTACATTGGTATGCCCCGTTTGGCAGGAAATTCTAATATCTTTTATCACCAGCAGCGAAGAGATGTAAGGAGTTCTTACATCTCTTTTTGCTTTATAGGAAATTTCGTTGCAATTTCCTATAAAGCAGCTCTCCGAGCAGGGATGCGTAGCTCGCAGAGTGGAAAATAGCCATAAATGGCACTGCTCGCGCGCGGAACAAAAGGTGTGCTATATCAGAAACTAGGTCGCGAGAGCGTGCTCAGCACACTTTTGTTCTATCATAGGAAGACTTTATTAAAATGTGAAAGTACATGATTTTTCCATGATACTTTGAACAAGGTAAAAATAGAACGGAAAGTATGTCGAAATACGGGGCAGCCATCATGAAGGAGTGTGATGGATATGTCTAGAATAGATGTAAGTCATTTGACATTTTACTATGAAGGAAGTTATGAAAATATTTTTGAGGATGTGTCTTTTCAAATTGATACTGATTGGAAGTTAGGATTTATTGGAAGAAATGGAAGAGGAAAGACCACATTTTTGAATCTGCTTTTGGGAAAAGAGGAATATCGTGGAACTATTTCAAAAAGTGTAGAGTTTGACTATTTTCCTTATGAAGTAAAGGATAAAACAAAACAGACCATAGAGGTGGTAGAAGAAATATATCCTCAGTATGAGTTTTGGGAATTGTGCAGAGAATGGTCTTATCTGAAAGGAAACGAAGATGTGTGGTTTCGCCCTTTTGATACCTTAAGTTACGGAGAACAGACCAAGGTATTGTTGGCAGTATTGTTTCTAAAGGAAAATCATTTTCTGCTGATTGATGAGCCTACCAACCATTTAGATATGGAAGCCAGAGAAATCGTTTGTGCCTATTTGAAACGAAAAAAGGGATTTATCTTAGTGTCCCATGACCGGACTTTTTTGGATGGCTGCATTGATCATGTGCTCTCCATTAATAAAAATAATATTGAAGTTGTGTCTGGTAATTTTTCAAACTGGTGGGAAAATAAAAAGCGTCAGGATGCATTTGAATTAGCGGAGAATGAAAGATTGAAAAAGGATATTCGGAGGCTTACAACAGCAGCCAGACAGGCAGGAAACTGGGCGGATGAAGTGGAATCTACCAAGATAGGAAAGAAGTCTGGAAAGTATGAAAAATGTATTGATACCAGAGCGTATGTAGGAGAAAAGTCAAGGCGAATGCAGAGCCGCAGAAAGAATCTGGAACGGCGAAGAGAAAAGGAGATAGAAGAGAAGTCAAAACTGTTAAAGAACGTGGAAACGCAGGAAAGCATTCGATTGGTACAGGAAAAGCACCACAAGGATTTGCTGATAGAAGCAAAGAGCCTGTCCTTATATTACGGAGAAAAAGAAGTTCATTCGGATATTTCCTTTCAGTTGCGTCAGGGAGAGTGCTTAGTGTTAGAAGGAAAAAATGGCTGTGGAAAGTCTACGGTACTTAAGGCAATCTTAGAAGCGTCCGATAAACATTTGAGAGAGCAACAGGAAAAGAAAGACCAATTGAAAAAGAAAGACCAACTGAAAAGTACGGGAACATTAGAACTAGCAGGTGGGCTTAAGATTTCCTATGTTTCGCAGGATACGTCACATTTGCAGGGAAAGCTGCAAGACTATATTACAAGAGAGAAGATAGATGAAACCTTGTTTAAGCAGTTTCTACGGAAAATGGACTTTGGCAGAGGGCATTTTGAAAAACGTATGGAGGAATTTTCTGAAGGGCAGAAGAAAAAAGTGTTGCTGGCAAGAAGTTTATGCGACCATGCCCATGTATATATTTGGGATGAACCTCTTAATTTTATTGATATTTTTTCCAGAATGCAGTTAGAAGAACTGATAATAAAGTATCGTCCCACCATGATTCTGGTAGAACATGACAAAACCTTTGTGGAAAAAGTGAAAACAAAAACAATCAGTTTATAAAATGAATCAGTAGAACGAGTAAGCAAAAAAGAAAGGCATAATATTATGAAAGAACCAATAAAAATAGAAGATATTGAAGAAAAAGTAATACTGGTAGGTGTCAGCCTAAATGACAGTGATGATACAGAAGATTCTTTGTTAGAGTTGGCGGAATTGGTAAAAACAGCAGGGGCACAGGTAGTAGGAACTGCCATTCAAAGCAGGGACTCTATTCATCCGGGAACTTATGTAGGAACTGGAAAGCTGCAGGAATTACGGCAAATGATAGAAGAATTTGAGGCAACCGGAATTGTGTGTGATGACGAATTGACACCGGCGCAGATACGAAATATCGAAGATGTGTTAGATACCAAAGTAATGGATAGAACCTTGATTATTTTAGACATTTTTGCGGCACGGGCATCCACCAGTGAGGGTAAGATTCAGGTAGAGCTGGCGCAGTTGAAATACCGTCTTAGCAGATTGACAGGCTTGGGAATCTCTCTTTCACGACTGGGTGGTGGAATTGGAACCAGAGGACCGGGAGAAAAGAAACTGGAAATGGACAGACGTCTTATTAAGACACGCATTGCCCAGTTAAATCGGGAATTGGCAGAGGTGCGAAAACACAGGGAAGTTACCAGAGGGCAGAGGAGCCGTAATCAGACCAAGGTGGCAGCAATTGTAGGGTATACCAATGCAGGAAAGTCTACATTACTGAATACATTAACCGATGCCAAGGTCTTAGAAGAAGATAAATTATTTGCAACCTTAGACCCAACCACACGAAGCCTGAAGTTAGAAAGCGGTCAGGAAATATTGCTGACAGATACCGTTGGATTTATACGGAAACTGCCCCATCATTTAGTAGAAGCCTTTAGGAGTACGCTGGAAGAAGCAAAGTATGCCAACATAATTGTTCATGTGGTAGATGCCTCTAATCCACAAAAAGATAAGCAAATGCATACGGTATATGAAACACTGGAAATGCTTGGCGTAAAAGATAAGAAAGTGATTACCTTATTTAATAAATTGGATAAGGTAGAAGAAGCCGAGATTTTGCATGACTTTAAGGCAGATAAAACATTGCGGATTTCAGCAAAAACCGGAGAAGGTCTGCCAAAGTTTAAGGAAATCTTAGAAGAGATTTTAAGAGAAGATAAAAAGTTGTTAGAGGGAACATTTCCATACAGTGAAGGAGGGCAGCTTACCGTTATTCGTAAGTATGGTGAGCTGTTAGAAGAAGATTATCGTGATGATGGAATTTATGTAAAGGCATTTGTGCCGGTAGAGTTGTATCGGAATTTGGAAAAAAGTATGAAAGAAAAGGAAAGTCTGCTATAATAAAAATATTAGTGTTGTATGAGCACTAAGGAAAAGAGGTGTGGGGAAGCGTGAGTTACGGAAAAAGAGCAGAGGACTTGGAAACAGAACAGTCCACATTGATGTACTCTGTGGGAGGGTTGATTCTAAGCAATGCCGGCAAAATAGCGGCAGATTACTGGTTATCGGAAATTTATGACGAGGAGATTGTACAGGCACACAGTAATACGGATATTTACATTCATAACCTATCGAGGTTGACCGGATACTGTACCGGATGGTCATTGCGGCAACTGGTACAGGAGGGACTTGGGGGAGACGGTAGAAAGAGTTCCATCCCTCCTGCAAAACATTTACCTGCCCTTTGCAGCCAAATGGTAAGGTTTTTAGAAATTATGCAAAATGAATGGTCAGGTCCGCAGGCTCTTTTTTCCTTTGATACCTATCTTGCCCCCTTTGTAAAAAAGGATGAGTTGACATATTCAAAGGTAAAAAAGTGTATAGAATCCTTTATTTATGAAACAAATAGGCTAAGAGGCTGGGGAATACAACTGCCATTTTCCAATATTATTATGGACTGGGCAGTACCGGAGGACTTAGCACAGCTTCCGGCAATTGTAGGTGGAAAAGAAATGGACTTTACCTATCAGGACTGTAAAGAGGAAATGGACATGATAAATCAAGCCTTTTTAGAGGTGATAATGGAAGAAAAGGCAAAGGATATTCGTGGGGATATGGAATTAAATGATGTGCAGTCCATGTGTGCCAGACTACGCCTCCACTTACGACAGACAAGAGAAAAGTTAAAGGAAGATTTTAGTTCTGATGAAAGCGCGGGTTCCATAGGTATTGTAAACATTAATATACCGAAAATTGCATACTTTTCCCAAGACGAAGAAGAGTTCTATTATCGTTTGGATGAAAGAATGGATATAGCATCACGAGCCTTAGAAATCAAGCGTGATGTGATTACAAGATTATTAGAAGAAGGATTATATCCTTATACAAAACGGTATCTGGGAAGTTTTGAACATCATTTTTCTACCATTGGCGTTATGGGGATAAGGGAAGCCGGGAAAAATGCAAAATGGTTAAAAGCTGATTTAATAAACGGAGAAATGCAAGAGTTTACCAAAGAGGTATTGTGTCATATGGAAGAACGGTTGGTGGATTATGAGAAAGCGAATGGAAATTTATACAACTTAGAAGTAATGCCGCTAGATTTAAATATGATATAACTGTAAGAGAAGAAAGAGGAATAAACAGCGTGGTACAAGTAGAAAATTTGTGGAAAAAATTTGACGATTGTAGTGCTTTAAATGGAACGAATATGTATGTGCCGAAAGGGGCTATTTATGGTCTGGTAGGACCAAATGGAGCAGGGAAATCTACACTGATACGTCATATTACAGGAGTATACCGACCGGATGTGGGAACGGTCTGTGTTGCAGGAGAACCGGTATATGAAAATAGTATGGTAAAGAGCAAAATGGCATATATCCCAGACGAATTGTTTTATTTTTTACAGGCAAATACTTTGGAAATGAAGCGATTTTATGCAGGAGTGTATCCAAAGTTTGATGAAAAGTTGTTTGAACGGTTAAGAGAATTTTTCCCTAATATTGATGTAAAGAGACATATTCGGAAATTGTCAAAGGGAATGCAAAAGCAGGTGGCTTTGTGGTTGGCATTATGTGCTAATCCTGAATTATTAATATTAGATGAACCGGTGGATGGATTAGATCCGGTAATGCGCAGACAGATGTGGAGTCTGATTTTGGCAGAAGTAGCAGAAAAAGAAATGACGGTATTGATTTCGTCTCATAACCTGCGGGAATTAGAAGATGTTTGCAATCATGTAGGAATTATGAATCATGGCCAGGTGATATTGGAACATTCGTTGTATGAATTACAGGGAAACGTGTCAAAGGTTCAAGTAGTATTTGAACAGGGAATGCCGATATTGCCGGAAAACTTTGAGGTTATGCATATGAGTAATACTGGAAGAGTCTATACCTTAATTGTCAAAGGAAATCCAGAGCAGGTAAGAGTGGAATTAGAAAAAATGAAACCAGTATTCATAGACGTACTTCCATTAACCTTAGAGGAAATCTTTATATATGAAATGGGAGGAGCAGATTATGCGGTCAAAGACATCCTTTTTTAATCGGACAATATTTCGGAAAAATATGACTCATTTTTGGCCAATTTGGGTGTTGTACAGTATACTTTGTATTTGGAGTATGCCCATTTATTCCTTTTTTAATTTAAGAAATTATAACAGTGCAGGATTGAATGCGGAAGAACAAAGTTACACGAGAATGCTAAGTGTCTTAGAGGGATTTGATTTATCGATGAATGCAACGGTGATTTTCATTTTTGCCATTGCCAGTGCAGTTGCCGTATTTTCCTATTTGTATACAAGCAGAAGTGTGAATATGATTCATGCATTGCCTGTGCGCAGAGAAGAACTGTTTGTGACAAATTATGTATCAGGTATTCTATTTATGCTGATTCCACAGCTAGTTTCATTTTTAATCACCGTATTTATTTGGTTTGGAAATGGAATTACGCATTTGGAATATTTGCTGCAATGGCTTGGCGTTGTAACGGTAGAGACATTTTTTGCATATAGTTTAGGCGTTTTTTGTGTCATGCTTACAGGTAATATTGTGGCAGCTCCGGCGTATTTTGTACTGTTTAATTATATGTACAAAGGGATTTGGAGTATTTGGAATATCGTGCGTCAGGCATTAATTTATGGTTTTGTGGGAAGTAATGAGGTCTACGGTTTAGGCTTAGTTCCAATTGAATATTTTATGGAAAGAGTAGGAGTTGTCTATCCGGAAGGAGTAGGTTTGAAATTGCCAACCATAGAGGGAATGGATTGCTTAAAATGGTATGCCCTAGCAGGAATTGTATGCGGTGTCTTAGCTTTTTTTATTTATCGAAAACGGCAGTTAGAGTGTGCGGGAGATATGATTGCGATTTCATGGGTAAAACCGGTGGTAAGGTGGTTTGGGGCGATTCTGTGTGCAGGGCTGGTAGGAGAACTTGTGCAGACAACCTTTTTTACAGAAAAAGTATTGCAGGGAAAAGCCTTTCCGGTATTGCTGGGGTGTTGGATTGTAATAGGTGTGCTGTCATTTTTTGGAATTGAAATGGTGATTGAAAAGCAGTTTCAGATTTTCCATAAGAGCTTGGTGATACAAAGCGGTATTTTCGTGGCATTGGTAATTGTGTTTTTGGGAGGCTTAGAAATCGATGTATTTCAATTAGAAAAACAGTTGCCAAAGGCGGAAGAGGTAGCGGAAGTGTATGTGCAGGGGAGTTATCAACGGTATATAACAGAGCCGGAGAAAATAGAAGAAACCCTCAAATTGCAAAAACAAATCATAGAATCTAAGACGGAATACCAACAGTATTTTAGAAAATACTATGGAAAAAGTGAGTGCAATTATTTAATTGTGGATATGACATATATTACAAAAAATGGGAAAAAGCAGGTATGGAGTTATAATTTTCCCATAGACGATTATTATGTAAAAGAAGATGGCTCTGCCGTAAAAGAATTGCAGGAGCAGGAAGCAAATTACGAAGATTATATGGCATATTATTTTACGGAACAGTATGGAAATATAGAGCTTCAAACTGGCAGTTGGTTTGACTGGGTAGATGATGATTGCAACTTTCAGAGTATAGATATTTCTTTGGAAGACACTGCAAAACTGCTAGAAGCATTTAAGCAAGATGTAGCGTCAGGAGCGTATCGCATTTATGCCTATGGGGAAAAAGGACGTGTGAAAAATACTTATGTGAATACATTAACTATTTGCTATATTCCGCCTAAGGGAGCACATCTTTTGCAATATGGCTTGGATACAGAAGATGACAATATAGCAGATGGAAGAATGACAGAGTATACGGGAATTATATTGACAAAGGATTGTAAGAATACCATTGCACAGTTAGAAAAAATGGGGTATGTGGATGAAAAACATAAATTAATGACAGAGGAAGCGTTTGAAGCAGCATTTGATGAAGATATGTATTAAAAAGCTATGCGAAACTTGCGTAAATTAGGGATAAAAATGAGCGATAACAGTAGTGTTATCGCTCATTTTTATCGTTCTTCGCCCAAGAAGAACAAAGCAATCGTTCCCGGACCGGAATGTGTTCCGATGGTAGGTCCGATATGGTTAATCAGGAAATTAGAAATTCCAAAACGTTTTTCTATTTCTTCCGCTACATATTGAGCATCTTCTAATGCATCGCCATGACTGATAAAGACAATGTCATTCTCATTGCGGTAGCTGCCCATGTGTGCCTCCATGTAGTCCAGCAAAGCTATTAAAGACTTTTTACGACCACGGCATTTAGAAATCGGAATCAGGTGTCCCTCGTTATCTACATGAAGAATCGGCTTTAAGTTTATCATAGTTCCTACCACAGCAGCAGTCTTAGACACTCTGCCGCCACGGTGTAGATGATTTAAGTCATCTACTGTGAAAACGTGTACCAGATTTAGTTTATGTTCCTCTACCCATTTGGCATTTTCTTCTAAGGACATACCGTTTTTCTGGTTTTCCAAAGCCTTGTGTACCAAAAGACCTTCTCCCATCGATGCACATAAAGTATCAATGACAATGACCTTATGTGGAGCATTTTCTTCTTCTAATTCCTCAGCAGCAAGACGGCAGCTATTATAAGTACCGCTTAAGCCGGAGGAAAAAGCAAGATGCAGAATATCACAATTGTGAGTTTCCATTAATTCTAAGAATGCATTTTTCGCAATCGTTGGGTTAATCTGTGTAGTAGTAGGCAATGCACCATCTCGAAGTGCCTGATAGAAATCCTTTACCGGAAGTTCGTGATTGGCATCAAAAGTTTCTCCATTTAGAATACATGGCATATATAGCAATGGAAGCGGATGCTCCTTAATATATTCTTTTGGAAGCTCAGTAGTGTTATCGGTTGAAATGATATAGTTACTCATGTTGCTCCTCCTATATAGTGTGTAGAGCCTATAAACTCATTACTCTAGTATACACGCTAAACGGAGAAATAGCAAATAAATAAAATTACCACTTTAAAAGGGCAGCGCCCCAAGTAAGTCCACCACCAAATCCGGAAAGGAATAAAACAGAACCTTCTTTTAAAACACCTCCACGATTTAACTCATCCAGTAAGATTGGAATGCTGGCAGCAGAAGTATTTCCGCAGCGGTTTACATTAGAAGGAAATTTCTCCATTGGAAGATGTAGTTTTTTAGCAATAGAAGTTAAAATACGGTAATTTGCCTGATGAAGCAGGTAATAATCAACATCTTCTATGGTCAGATTTGCCTGTTTCAGTAAAAGATTCAGGCATTCCGGAACCTTTCTTACAGCAAATTTAAACACTTCCTGACCATTCATAAAAACATAATCCAGATTTTTATCTGTGGAAATATAAGGGTTGTTATTGCTGCGAGCTTTACAGGATAATACGTCTGCATGAGTTCCATCAGAGCCTTGCAGGCAGGCAATCATACCGGATTCATCCGCTTTTGCTACAACAGCACCGGCACCGTCACCGAAAAGTACGCAGGTAGAGCGGTCGGACCAGTCTACAATTTTAGAAAGTGTTTCTACACCGATGATAAGTGCTGTCTGATATACGCCACAACGAAAGTATGCATCTACGGTGTTAAGACCAAATAAAAAGCCTGCACAGGCAGCATTAATATCAAAAGAAACTGCATGAGAAGCTCCGATTTCTTTTTGAACCATACACGCAGTACTTGGTGTGACGTAGTCGCCAGAAACCGTTGCAACCAAAATAACATCAATGTCATCCGCCTGTAATCCGGAATCTGCAAGAGCCTTTTTTGCAGCCTGAGTTGCCATATAGGTAGTGTTTTCAGTTGGAGAAGAAACTAAGTGACGTTGTTTGATTCCGGTACGGGTGCTAATCCATTCATCATTTGTCTCTACCAGTTGTGCCATATGGTCATTTGTTGCGATTTTTTCTGGAAGATAGCTTCCAGTACCAATAATTTTTAATCTCATATGTAATTCCATCCTAAAATAGTTTGATAATCAAAATAATTATATTCATACTATAAGGTAGCAATCCAAATTTGTCAATGGAAACTTTATAAATAAAGAAGAACCATAACAACAGGAACATTTATTTTAAAGAATTCATATGATAAAAGAAAAAAGCATGGAGGAATCATGGCACCGATAATTATGATTGATAGTGGACATGGTGGAATGGACAATGGAGCAATGTACCAAGGAAGAAAGGAAAAAGACGATAACCTGCGAATCGGGCTTGCGGTAGGGGAAAGGTTAGAAAATGCAGGATATGATGTGTTGTATACAAGAACTACGGACGTATACGATACCCCATTTCAAAAAGCGCAGAAAGCAAATAATGCAGGTGCAGATTATTTCTTTTCCTTTCATCGCAATTCAGGAGAGATTCCCAATACTTACAGTGGTGCGCAGGCATTGGTCTATTCCGATAATACCAGAGCATCTCAAATCGGAGAAAATATTATGGAGCAGTTGGTAGCCATTGGCTTCAAGGATTTAGGCGTGGTAGAACGACCGGGCTTAGTAGTACTTAGAAGAACCAATATGCCGGCAGTGTTGTTAGAGCTTGGATTTATTAATAATGATGCAGATAATCGTATCTTTGATGAACAGTTTGATGAAATGGCAGATGCGATTGTGCGTGGCATTGAGGGATCCATTCCACTTGCACCACGGGCGAGAGAATATGGTGTTCAGGTAGGCTTGTTTAGGTATCGTTCCAATGCCGATTACTTAAAAGAAGAATTGGAAGAAATGGGGTATACCGTAACGGTGAGAAGAGAAGAACCTTATTTTGCAGTTGTGGTAGGAAGAGAGCCTACACTGGATGCAGCAACAAATTTGCAAAATCAGTTGCGCCGACAGGGGTATGAAACATTGGTAGTAAGAATCTAAAATTTTTATAAAATGCAAAAATAATATTTACAATTCGTGGGAAGTTAAGTATGATAAAAACATCTTTTTTGTATCTATATTTCACGAAATCAGTGATAAATCCAAAAATCAGGATTGAAAACAAAGAATAAGATGAATAGAAAATCCCTCTCAGAACCATATACAAGTATGAAAAATAGGTAGAAAGGAAACGAGAGGAGAAAAACGTAAATGAAAATTGTATTTTGGAGTGAAAAGGAACAGGCAGGAACTACCTTTAATATGGCAGCAATTGTCTGTGCGGCGGCAATGCTTTATCCTGTTTCGATAGCAGTACTGGCAAGCGGATATGAGGATGAAGACTTAGAAAATCAGTTTCAATTTTCGGAAAATACAAAAGATATATGGAGACAACAGTGTCTGGTAGCTGAGGAGAGTAATTACTATGTTGCAGCCGGATTGGATTTGCTGCTTCGAAAGAGTGAAACGGCAGAGCTTACAGACACTTATATGAAACAAAATATGAAGCAGGTAATACCGGAACGTCTTTATTGTCTTACGGCTGGAAAAAAGCAATATGGGAAATGGTGGGATAAGGAAGAACTGTTTCAAAAAATGGCGTTGATTGAGCAACAAGTTGAAAAATGTTTTGATGTGGTTTTTATTGATTGTGGATGTAGAAAAGACGATTTTTCTGCAAAAATGCTAGAGGAGGCAGATGTCTGCGTAATGAATATGCAGCAAGAGGAAGAGACCATTGGGGAGTATTATCGGAAACGAATGCTGTTTCAGGGAAAAGTATTTTTTCTTGTAGGAAATTATTTTGAAGAATCCGTGTATTCCAGAGAAAACTTAGAGAGAATTTACCGAATTGATAAAAAAAGTATAGGTGCGATTCCTTATAATGTGCATCTTCAGGCAGCGGGAATGAATGGAAAGACATCGGGATATGTAAAAAGCCAGTTGCAGGATAAGTGTGGCTTAGCATTTGAGCAAGAACTTACAAGGAGCACACAGCTTATTATGCAACTGGCAGGAATAGAAACACAGAAATTTTCAGAATACTAGAAAATTAACAGGTTTCCGGTTCCGGATAAGATTCACCAAAGGTCTCAACAGTAACTTTTTTCATTACCTGTGGTTCCATTGGACGGTCGGAATAATCGGTAGCTGTTTCTGCGATTTTATTTACAACGTCCATACCTTCAGTAATCTGACCGAAAGCAGCATAATCCCCATCTAAGTGTGGAGAGTTCTGATGCATGATAAAGAACTGAGAACCGGCAGAGTTAGGAGCCATGGTGCGAGCCATAGATAAAACGCCGGGAGCGTGCTTTAAATCATTTGCAAAGCCATTGTTGGAAAATTCGCCTTTAATGCTGTAACCGGGACCACCCATACCAGTACCATCCGGGCAACCACCTTGAATCATAAAGCCACGGATGACACGGTGAAAGATTAAACCGTCATAATAGCCTTTGTTTATAAGGCTGATAAAATTATTGACGGTATTTGGTGCAACCTCCGGATATAATTCGGCTTTCATAATATCGCCATTTTCCATTTCAAATGTAACAATTGGATTTTGTGCCATAAATAAGAACCTCTTTTCTATCATTTTTATATGTACCTTATTTTAGACTAAAAATGTTAATTCGTAAAGTGCAAATCCTATCGACACGAACTGCGAATATTTTTAAAAACCGAATGGTATTCTTTAGAAAAATTTATACTTCATCGATATGCCATCGATATACGAAAGGGGATTAATCATTCATGGCAGATAAAATTTTTGAAAACAATCAAGTAACAGTAACAGGAGAAATCATTTCAGACTTTCAGTACAGTCACCAAGTGTACGGAGAAGGATTCTATATGATAGAGGTATCCGTAAATCGTCTTAGTAACTATGCAGATACGATACCAGTAATGGTTTCAGAGCGCTTAATTGATACGCAGCAATCTTATATAGGACAGTGTATCAGAGTAGATGGACAATTCCGTTCTTATAACAGACATGAGGAAAAGAAGAACCGTTTGGTATTGTCGGTCTTTGCAAGAGAACTGGAATTTGTATCTGAAATTCCGGAAGGAGAAAGAAGTAATCAGATTTTCTTAGACGGATATATTTGTAAACCGCCTATTTATCGAAAAACTCCATTGGGAAGAGAAATTGCAGACCTTTTAATTGCTGTAAACCGTTCCTATGGAAAGTCTGATTACATACCATGTATCTGTTGGGGAAGAAATGCACGTTTCGCATCCACCTTTGAAGTCGGAGGTCATGTACAGGTTTACGGAAGAATTCAGAGCAGAGAGTATGTAAAAAAGCTTTCTGAAACGGAAGCAGAGCATCGGATTGCTTATGAAATATCTGTGAGCAAAGTAGAATATTTAGAATAAATAGATTAATATTACACCAATTTTCCTTGCGTTTATTAATAAAAGTTTGCATTTTCTAAAGGAGTGTGGTATCTTAAGACAATCTGGATAGCTTTTAGAAATTGAAAGTTTCGAAAAGAAAGAGGAAAAAGGCATGTATGAGGAAAAAGTTACTGTTTATTGCGGTGATGGAAAAGGAAAGACTACGGCAGCACTAGGATACGCAATACAGTGTGCAAGTCAGGGAAAGAACGTAATTATTATTCAGTTCCTGAAAGGAAAAAAAGAAGAAGAGCTGGAATTTTTAAGAAGGTTAGAGCCGGAAATAAAATTATTCAGCTTTGCCCGTTCCGAAAAGAACTTTACAGAACTGTCCGAAGAGGAAAAACAGGAAGAAAGTATGAATATCCGAAATGGATTTAACTTTGCAAAGAAAGTTTTGGTAACAGGAGAATGTAATCTTTTGATTTTAGATGAATTTTTAGGCTTATTGGATAATCAAATGATTTCCGAAGAAGAAGTGGAAAGTCTGATGAGTGCGAAGTCTGATGATACGGAGATTATGTTTACCGGAAGAGTTATGAGTGATGTACTCCGAAAGCATGTTGACAAAATATATAAGATTCAGGGTGAAGAATAGGGAAATGTATTGACTTTGCATAAGGAAAATGCTATATTACTTTTAAATAAGAATATTATAAGATAGAGGTTGCGTGATTCATAAGTAAGTTATCAGATGTGGCAGGCACAGAAGAAGATAATGGAAAGGGAAGAACGCCGAAAGAATGATTTTCCTGTTGAAATTATTCTTGGGCATATGATGAATAATTGTATGACTGTCATCGTGTTGTGAAGCAGATGGGGCGCTATCGAGGATTTGTGTACAAAGAGTGGAGAAGTTCCACATGTATTAGAATCTTTAAGCCGGCTGCTACAAGTCGGCTTTTTAACTTTATAGGAAATTTCGTTGTAATTTCCTATAAAGCAGCTCTACGAGCAGGGATGCGCAGCTCGCAGAGTAGAAGATAGCCATAAATGGCACTGCTCGCGCGCGGAACAAAAGGTGTGCTATATCAGAAACCAGGTCGCGAGAGTGTGCAAAGCACACTTTTGTTCTATCATAGGAAATACTATGTTGTGTGAAAGTACATGGTTTTCTATGATGTAAAAAGCACTCCGTGCAGGATGAGTTCTTTATAAAAGGAGGAAGGAAAATGGCACTTTTTAAAGGCGCCGGTGTTGCTATTATTACACCAATGAAAAAGAATTTGGAAGTTGATTTTGATAAGCTGGGCGAGATTATTGAAGACCAGATTCAGAATGGTACAGACAGTATTATTATTACCGGAACAACCGGAGAAGCATCTACACTTACGGTAGAGGAACATTTAGAGGCAATTCGTGCAGCAGTATCTTTTGCAAAGAAAAGAGTTCCTGTCGTTGCAGGAACAGGTTCAAACTGTACGAAAACAGCAATCGAGTTATCCAAAGAGGCGCAGAATGCAGGCGCAGATGGATTATTGGTGGTAACTCCGTATTATAATAAAGCAACTCAAAAAGGATTAATTAGTCATTATACCCAGATTGCAAAAAGTGTAGATATACCAATGATTTTATATAATGTTCCAAGCAGAACCGGATGTAAAATTGCACCGGAAACAGCAGCAGCCTTGGTAAAAGATGTAGACAATATTATCGCAATGAAGGATGCGGTTGGCGATATTGCATACAGCCTTAAGGTTATGGAACTGACTCAGGGAGATATTGACCTTTATTCAGGAGAAGACGGTCAGGTAATTCCATTACTGGCTTGTGGTGGTATTGGAGTAATTTCCGTATTATCCAATGTCGCACCAAAGTTTACACACGATATGGTAATGAATTACTTAAATGGAAACCACCAAGAAGCATTACAAATGCAGATTAAGGCAATTCCATTGGTAGAAGCACTGTTTTGTGAAGTGAACCCAATTCCGGTAAAAGCAGCGATGAATCTCATGGGATGGGAAGTAGGAGCTTTACGTTCTCCATTGAGTGAGATGGAACCGGAAAATGTAAAGAGACTGGCAAAAGCAATGCAGGAGTTTGGTATCAAATTAGCATAAAATAATTGTGATAGAGCTGTTCGGAGTCCGGACAGCTCAAGTTGTACATAAGAGATTTAGGAGGAAACACAATGGTAAGAATGATAATGCATGGCTGTAACGGCAAAATGGGACAAGTAATTACAGGGATTTGTAAGGAAGATGAAAATATTGAAATCGTAGCAGGCGTTGACCCGTATACAGGATTGAAAAATGATTACCCTGTATTTGCAAAAATTGCAGAGTGTAATGTAGAAGCAGATGTAATTGTGGACTTTGCAGCAGCAACGGCAGTAGATGAGCTGTTAGCATATAGTGAAAAAAAGCAGATTCCGGTAGTTCTTTGTACCACAGGACTTACAGAGGAACAGTTGAAGAAAGTGGAAGAGACAAGTAAGAAAGTGGCAGTTTTAAAATCTGCAAATATGTCACTTGGAGTGAATATGCTTATGGATTTACTTCAAAAGGCAGCTAAGATTTTAGCACCGGCAGGATTTGATATGGAAATCGTAGAAAAGCATCATAATCAGAAATTGGATGCACCAAGCGGAACAGCTCTTGCCCTTGCAGATTCTATCAATGAAGCACTTGATAATGTATATGATTACAAATATGACAGAAGTCAGGAAAGAAAGAAACGTGAAAAATACGAAATTGGTATTCAGGCTGTCAGAGGTGGAAATATAGTAGGAGAGCATGAAGTGATTTTTGCAGGAACAGATGAAGTGATTGAATTCAAGCATACTGCATATTCAAAGGCAGTATTTGCAAAAGGTGCCGTAGAGGCAGCGAAGTTTCTTGCAGGAAAACCGGCAGGAAGATATGAAATGAGCGATGTAATTGCAGCTCGTTAGTGCGGAGAACCAATGAAAAGAAAAATATTGATTGTGGATGATGATAAAGATTTATCTATGATAGTGCAGGATATGTTAGAGGACTATGGATATGAGACAACACTTGCATTGTCAGCAGAACAGGCATATGAAGAGATGGCGGCGAACAGCTACCATCTCATTTTGCTGGATATTAATTTGCCCCAAAGCAGTGGATTTGAGGTTTGTCAGGAATTGCGCAGAATCTCTACAATTCCGGTTATTTTCGCAAGTGCCAGAACCAGTGAGGATGACAAGGTGACGGGACTTGATATGGGAGCGGATGATTATCTGGCAAAGCCTTATTCTCTGAAAGAAATGCTGTCTCGAATTAATTCGCTTATGCGGCGTACCTATGGATTTCAAGAAGAAGGGAAAACCTATTATCTGGGAGAAAATAGGGAAATTAGTATTGCAACAGGAAGCAGGAGTGTTATTAAGAATGGAAAGACCTTGCAGCTTTCCTTAAAGGAATTTGACTTATTGGTATGTCTTGTAGCACACATGAATGAAAGTATGGCAAAAGAGACATTATTACAGGAAGTGTGGGGAACATTCTGCGAAGTGGAATTGTCTACGGTGGCAGTACATATTCGCTGGTTAAGGGAAAAATTAGAAGAAGACCCATCCCATCCGAAATTTATAAAGACTGTTTGGGGGATTGGTTATATGTTGGTGGGAGGTACGGAAGAATGAGAAAGAGTGTAAAGAGGAAAACAGCGTGTGTTACGGCTGTTTTTCTTGCTATATTAGTAATTATTACCGGATTATTTCTTATAAAAATTCAAAATCGGGAAGAAAATCATTCTTATAGGGAACAAATATTAGCTCTGAATGAAATTGAAAAATTGACAGAAGTAGATGGGGAAAGTCCTGCTAAAGAGCAAATTTCCAGTATGCAGGAAAACTTGCGTCAAATGGAAGGAGAGGGGGAGAAAGAAGAGGAACAGAAAATGGTTCTTCAGATAATGGGAGTTTGTGCGCTTTTCATTGTCAGTGCATTTTTCTATCTTTATATAGTAATGCTGCGTCCATTTGAAGAATTGGAAAATTATGCAGCAGAAATAGCAAAAGGGAATCTGGAAGTAGAGCTTCCGTATCATAGAATCAACCTTTTCGGTGCATTTACTTGGGCATTCGACCATATGCGGAGAGAAATTATTAAGGCGCGCGCCTGTGAAAAGGAAGCAATTGAAAATAATAAGACGGTGATAGCAACGCTGTCCCATGACATAAAAACACCGATTGCCTCTATTCGTGCTTATGCAGAAGGGTTAGAGGCGAATATGGATACCTCGCCGGAACGAAGAAATCGTTATCTATCTGTTATTATAAAAAAGTGTGATGAAGTAACAAAGCTTACCAATGATTTGTTTCTCCATTCTCTTTCTGATTTGGAAAAACTGCAGATTACTTCAGAGGTTGTAGGGTTAAAAGCATTTTTAAAAGAAGTATTAGAAGGAATGGGGCAACAGGAGGAAAATGTATCGAAATATTCGGAAATACAGTTAATAGGGGAAATTCCGCAAATCAGCGTACAGGCAGACAGGAAACGTTTAGAGCAGGTATTAGAGAATATTATCACAAATGCTCGAAAATATGCACCGGAAACGCAAATACATTTATGGATAGAGCAGGAGCAGAACCAATGTGCGATACATATAAAAGACGGTGGAAAGGGAATTTTACCACAGGATATGCCCTTTGTGTTTGAAAAGTTTTATCGGGGAAAAAATACGGAGAATCAGCCGGGAGCCGGACTAGGACTTTATATTGTGGCGTATATTATGAAACAAATGGATGGAAAGGTAGAATTAAAAAATGAGAGTGATGGACTGGAAGTGATTTTGTTCTTAAAGACTTCTTAGAATGAACCACATTTTCTAATTTTTTAGAAAACCCCAAACAACGGAAAAGCCTATAAATACGCTATTCCTTTTCTATTGTGTGTTGGTGGAAAACAGCCTATAAATTTTTACTAGTGACATATTAGTGACAAATTAAGACAGAAGAAAAGCCCTAGATTGAGATGGTCTAAGGCTCTTTTTTTATAAGTTCTACAGCTTCCCGTAGTTCCTCTATATCCTTATGGGTGTATGTACGTTTAGTAATGCTTTTAGATGCGTGCCCGAGTAATCTGTCAATACATACATCATTAGCCCCGGCACTGTCTAGAAGTGATGTAAAGGTATGTCGGCAATCATGCGGTGTATGTGGTGTAGTAATACCGCATTGTAGCAAGGCTTTTTTGAATAATGGCATATAACCGGAACTATACACTACCATTCGGTTATTATTGGCAATAAGGCAATTATGCCCCTCTGCGAGACGTTTAGCCACATATGGGCGTATGAGGGTATGTATCGGGACTATACGGTTCTTGGATGATTCTGTTTTCATACCACCCTTAAATGTCCAGTTCTCTAAGTCTATATCAGATATAGGCATTGTAAGCAGCTCCATACACCGCCAACCGGAATATATGTATATTAGTATCGTATCTACAAAGGGGACTTTGTCAACGTTCTCCCATAGCAGACGTATTTCCTCTCTGGTGAATGGAATGCCCGGTTCGTCATCCTCCGGCTTGGTAATCCTTACAAACTGGGAATAGTCTTTCTGTACAATGTCATTTTCTAAAGCGAATTTATACATCTGATTAAAAAGGTTCTTGATATGCTCCATATAGGCATGAGATAGCGTATAATCGTCTAGAATGGCTTGTAAATCGTTTTTGCGTAAATCCTTAAATAAATGGTTATGTAGGCTTGTACACTTCTTATATGCGCCCTTGGTGCAGTTTATGCTACTGGTGGAATACTTGCGCTTGCTGTCTATGTACTTTTGGGTAAACCATGCATTGTATACCTGCTCAAAGGTGGAATTGTTGGCACTGATGTCATATGGGTTTTCGTTGTACTTTGCCCTTGCAATATCAGCTTCCGGTCTTGTTTCATATCTTCCCAGTACATCATATACCGGATAACCGTATTCGTTGATATGAGTATTCACACGAACTTCAAAAGGTTTTCGACGGTTTCCAGATAGTTTCACAATGGTTCCATAACCGTTAGGAGCTCGCATTGCTTTTCCTTTTGGCATAAAAAAACAGTCCTTTCTTGAAAAATAGGTGCATTTAACAAAGGACTGTGTTATAATAGATTCATTCCGTAAATCATATTTACTAGCACAGTCCAAAGTGCAGTTGCTCCGGTGTTCCAGCACTGGGGCATTTTTAAATTATTATTGCAAAATTCATATATCTGGCATATAATATACTTAACAAGGTAGTCGGAAGGTGAGTGCACTTCACCCGACCCGGCGAATTTAATACTTAGCTACAAAGAATAGCCGTTCCTAAACTTTGACGAGAGCAGGACGGCTATTTCTTATGTTTTCCATGTTGATCTATGTAAGTCAATATTGCCATCAACATGATGACAAAAGCAAAAAGGTCATTCCATGTTACCATAATAATCATCCTTTCCTTAAGGCTCGGATTAGATGAGAGCACGTCCCCCGGCTACCCGGTTAAATATATTATATTGTCATGGTGCTTTTCGTGAAATTCCCGATTTGCAGTCCCCAAATTTATGAATTGTGTAACCCGTACTAAAATTCAGAAGTCCATAAAGTGGACATCCGAAATTCAGAAGTTGAAGCCGCCGAAATTTCGGCACCCTCCGGACAGTCCAATCTTGGACACTCCACCGTACCTTTAAGTACGCTGGTTATTCTCCTTGACTGGGAAAGCGCAGTTTTTCGCTCTCCTATTCTGCTGGGGGGTTCTTCTGGTATTCTGGTATTGAAGCAACTAACTGTACTTGAGAGACAGCGCGTTGTTTTCCAGATGCATTCAATGAATTAAATGCATCTAGTAAATTTGCAGTATATACATCATTTAATATATGATCCTTGTCTGGATGAGGTGTATAATTTTCAGAATTATCAAAAGATTCGAAAGGAACTTCCATCAAATCGAAAATTTCAACATTCATGGCTTTAGCTATTTTTTCTACAGTTTCTATCTTTGGATTTGCTTTGCCTAGTTCATATCTTCTAATAGCTGAATCTGCCATACCGCATAAATCTCCAAGCTGTTTTTGAGTCAATTTTTTTTCTGTTCTGATACGCTTAATGTTTTCTCCAATAATCATCCCATCACCTCGAAAACATAGTAACATATCAGTGAAAAAAAAGAAAGTACAAAAATGTTCTAAAAAAACATTGACAAGTACAAAAAAGTTCTGTAATATAACTATATCAGAACAAAAAAGTTCTGTCAACAGAAAAGAGGTGAGAAAATGAAGATTGATAGAAAGAAGTATGAGCTTGCCAGAGCAAGGGCTTGCATGGGGTTCGGTGACATTATAGCCGCAGGAATACCCAAAGGTACACTTTGTCGTGTTATTGGTGGAGAAGATGCAAGACCTGAAACCATTGGTAGAATAGCTAAAGTATTAGGTTGTGAAGTAACCGAAATACTGGAAGATTAGAAAGGAGTAATTACATGGCAAAACTTACACCAATGAAAGCAATTAGAAAGAAATGCCTTGAGTGTTGCAATGGGCAGGTGAAAGAAGTCCGCCTTTGTCAAATGAAAAGTTGTGCTCTATACGAGTACAGAAGCGGACACAGACCAAAAGGCGAAGAAGTTACCATTGAAAATGATTTAATTTAAAAATCGTAAGCTATAAGGGTAGTTTTTTATACAGAAAGAAAAGGAGTGATTACATGGGTATGGTATGCGCACGATTAGATGTTATTATCCCGGCTATGGCTGATTCAGGACTGCCCCCGGCAAAGATTGCAGAGCTGGCAGACGTAAGTGTAAATATTGTTTACCGTATGCGTAGAGGGTACTTAGTGAAGCTGGAGAACTTCGGCAGGGTGTGCCATGCGCTGGGGCTTTCTTCAAAGGATGTAATTGACTTTGAGAAAACAGAACGCTATCAGAACAGAGGAAAGGAAGAAAAATAGAATAGATATTATGAGTAACAATAAACAGAAAAGTTTTTTAATTTATTATGATAATGAAATTGTCGTTTGCCGGTTACCTGATGATGAAGCCGGTAAATTGTTCAAATCGTTATTTTCATATGGCAGAGAACGAATAAAGCCAGATTTTGAATACAGTCCTGCGTTGGCTATGGCTTTTGATGTGTTGAGTATGGCAATAGAGCGTGATTCTGAAAGGTATGCACAGCGTTGCGAAAGAAACCGAGAAAATGGTAGAAAGGGCGGTTTAGCAAAAGCTATCAGTAGCAAGCAATCACTACCGAATGGTAAGCAAGGCTTAGCAAATCTAGCCTATATAGATAGAGATATAGATAGAGATATAGATAGAGATATAGATAGAGATATAGATAGAGATAGAATAGATTATCAGCAAATAGCTGATATGTATAACAACACTTGCGTGTCGTTCCCAAGACTAACCAAATTATCAGATGCCAGAAAAAGAGCAATCAAAGCAAGGCTAAATACTTACAGCGTGGAAGATTTTCAAAAGCTCTTTACTATGGCAGAAGAAAGTGATTTTTTGAAAGGCAAGAATAACCGCAACTGGTCTGCTAATTTTGACTGGCTTATAAAGGATTCTAATATGGCTAAAGTACTAGATGGGAATTACACAGAAAAGCCACAAGAAGAACCGAAAACAGGATATGATATGCATTATCTGGATGAAACAATGGAAAGGATTTTAAAAGAAAGGGGCGATATTTTTGGGGAAGATGCACCGTTTAAGTAATGCGGAAATGACAGAAGTAAGCCGGGAACGGTTGGAGTTGCCGGATAAGAAATACTGTGACTTAGTCGGGTATGAAGTAGAAGATTATGGAGCTGCGGAATATGTGGAGAATATGGAAGTCACAAACGGAGAATACCGAAGAGCTCGGGCAATGCTGCCTTTTAGCTATATCGGTAAAAGGGCATCAGATTTTGACTGGAGCGTGTACGGTGAAGAATTGCAAAAGCAGAAGCAAACAGTAAACGCTTTTATCATAAAATTTCCCGAGTGGCAGAAAGAGGGAAAAGGGCTGTACATATACTCAAAGACAAAAGGGAGCGGTAAGACAATGTTGTCATGTTGCCTTGCGAATGAGCTAATGGAACGACTGGATCTAGTAGTTAAATTTATTTCAATCCCGGAGCTTTTGGAACTGACAAAGAAGAGTTTCAAAGACTTTAGCGAAAAAGCGGAGCTTGACAGTATCAGAAAAGCGGAACTTCTAATATTGGACGATATTGGAACAGAATTGAAAAAAGAATGGGTAGATTCAGTATTGTTCCGGTTGATAGATTGGCGGTATACAAATAAGCTAGTAACGATATTCACTAGCAACATAGCGATTGACAGTCTTAAGCTGGATGAAAGAATCATTGACCGCATATATGAGATGTGTATTCCGCTTGCACTCCCTGAAAAGTCAATCAGACGGCAAAACAGCAATAGAAAAAATGATGAATTCATGGGAAGAGTAACAGAAAAACGCCCTCACCAGTGCGGCACCACTGACAAGGGCAAGCGACCTACTAACAAAGCATAAAGTCCGGTTACAACTGCATTATAGCAGAATCCGGCAGAAAGGTAAAGTATGAAAATGGATAAAAAAGATGTTTTAATTGCTAGTGATTTATTATCATTGGAAATCACAATAGAAAAGGCAGACACAGTATTGAATGATTTGAGAAACGAATATTTTACATTCGAAGAACCGGAAAATGTGGTATTGAAACGATTGTTTCATGAAGCGGATATAAGAAGTACAATATTATGTGATTATATCACAGAAGCGCAGGAAACCATAAATAATATTAAAAAGAACTTACTGGAGAAAGAGGTACAGAATGGTAAAGATACGGGTATCGTATGAGAAGCCGGAACAGCTCAAAAAGGTATTAGAACTACTTAAGCCTATTACAATAAGGCATAAGGAAAAAGAGGGCAAGAATGGGCAATATAGCAGGTCATACATAGAGGTGAAAGAGTAAATTTAGGTACGGGTTATCGTCATAAAATGAAGCGGTAGCCCGCATTTAAGTGCGTGAAAATGATATGTAAAAACGCAGAATTTCGCTAAAATATTAGCGTTTTCGCTTTACTATCCCCCCTTGTATCTGGTATAATTGATTTAGAGCAAATAGAATATTTTAAGAGTACCCCAGTCTAATACCTCGGATTGGAAGCCTTAGAAATAAGAGCGTGGGAATAGTTATACTCAAATTTGAGTATTTCTGTTCCTGCGTTTTTTATTTGCTTTATTGTTTCAAAATCTCCTTAAAAACATAGCCCTAAGCATGGCGATAAACTGCCGCACCCAAGGGAAAAAGTCTACCAGACGTTAAAAAGGAAAGGAAAATATTATGAGTGAAGAAATGAATCAGGTAAACGAAACCGAAGAAACACAGGAAACAGGAAAGGATGAAAAGCTTTTTACCCAAGAAGAAGTAAACGGCTTTATCCAGTCTCGAATCGCACAGATGAAGAGACAGGCAAGCAAGGAAACCAGCGCTGAGCTGGAGAAACGCATCAAAGAACTTGACGAAAGAGAAATGCGCCTTTCAGTGCGTGAAGAACTGGGAAAAAGAGGAATGCCGGTGGAACTGGCAGAGATTATTACCTGCTCCAGTGTAGATGAAATCGGGACTAAATTAGACCGATTAAATGAAATTTATGGAAAGAAACAGGAAGAAAATGAAAAGAGCTCTAAAGGCTTTCAGATTGGCGGTGGTGTTGGAGAAGAAAAAGGACATCATGACGCTATTCGGGAAGCAATGGGGTTATACAGATAGGAGTGAAAAGAAATGGCTATTGAATTAGCTACACAGTACCTCCCGTATGTTGATGAATTATTCAGTACAGAGAGCCGAACAAGTCTAATAACAAATCAAGACTTTAGCTGGGCTGGTGCACATACCGTTAAAGTGTACAGTATCGGCACTACTGGCATGAATGATTATGACAGAAATGGAGCAACAGACGGGTTAAACAGATACGGAACACCAAAAGACTTAGACGCAACTACACAGGAAATGACATTAAAGAAAGACCGTTCTTTTACATTTGTCATTGACCGCTTAGACAATGATGAAACAGTGGGCAACTTGAGCGGAGCTAGTGCACTTGCAAGACAGCTTAGACAGGTGACTATTCCGGAGGTTGATACTTATGTATATGGTGTAATTGCAGCAGGTGCAGGATTTAAACCGGATGCGGTTGAGCTGACAGCTGATAATATTTATATGGAGATTATCAAGGCAAGCAATGAGCTTGACAATGCAGAAGTACCGGAAGATGGCAGGGTAATAATTGTCACACCCGACACATATTTGTTGATGAAGCAGTGCAAGGACATCACAATGGAAACTGATGTCGGAAACGATATGCGGCTTAAAGGTGTTATTTCCAATCTTGACGGCTGCTTAGTTGTGAAAGTTCCAAAAAGCAGATTACCAAAGAATACAGGATTTATCATGTGTCATTCAGTGGCAACGGTAGCACCGGTTAAACTGGAAAGCTATAAGACCCACGAAGATCCACCGGGAATCAATGGTACTTTGGTAGAGGGGCGTATCTGTTATGATGCTTTTGTATTAAAGAATAAAACAAAAGCAATTTATTATCAGGAGATAATCCCAGCAACATAAGAAAAAGCCCCGTGTGACTGTAAAGTGGTTGCATGGGGCTGTTTTAGTAGGTGATGTGATGAGAAGAGTAGATAACATGATATTTAAGGCTAACAGGATAGCAGAGCCACCGCTTACACGTTTAGAACAGTATATACAGGAAAATGAATATGTCGGGCTGTCATTTGATGATCTTTTGGAAATGATGAGCGAGGACATGAGCACAGAGCAGAACAGAAAAGTCATGTGTGCACTTGCATTGGGAGGGAATACAAATGGGTAAGGTACGTTTTAAAATGGGAACACCAGCGGAAGTCAGAAAAACGCTGGTAAGACTTTCTAATATGGTGGCTAATGGGCAGATTGATAGCAAACAAGCAAATGCTATTATTTACGCTGCCAATAACATACTTGCGTCTATCCGAACAGACGAACAGCAAACCAAAATAGACGAGCTGGAAAAGCTGCTGAAAAAGATAATTGAGGAAAATAGGGAAAGTATTAAATAGTACAAAATAAGAGCCATTCGGCTGTACAATCCTTACGGATTATGGGTACTGTGAATGACTCTTACTTTCTTTCTGATTGATTTTACCATAGTTATTATATCACAGTGCGGAGCGTGAAGCAACAAAAAGGAGAGTTTAGCATGGATAACGAACAGTTAGTAGCTCGGATAAATGCCGGAATAGATACCGCTGATAATATGCTTTTATTGTATCAGCAGAATAAAGGGTTGATATATACCATCGCAAAGAAGTATGGCGGATTGGCGGAACTGGATGACTTAGCGCAGGAGGGATATATTGGACTGTGTGAAGCAGTAAGCCATTATGACAATGCTGCAGGTGTGAAATTCTCCAGCTATGCCGGTACAGTAATCAGAAGGCATATGCAACGGTATATTCACGGTAACAGTGTGGTTAGTATGTCGGAGCACATGAGTGCCCTACTGCATCAATATAACAGACTATGCAGTGCTTTCATTGCAAGGTATGACAGAAAGCCAACAGACATGGAAATTTGCCACTATTTGGAGTTAAGCGGTAAAACCTTAGTCTTATTGAAAAAAGCGGTTGAAATGAGCCACACAGCAAGCCTTGATGTGCCTATCGGTGAAGAGAATGGAGAAACGACCCTTTGTGATACGCTAAAAGCCGATTGCAACACAGAACAGGAAGTATTGGAACGTGTGCAACAGGAGCAACTAAAGGAAACTATCTGGAAAGCTGTGGACAGTCTGCCAGAGGGTCAAGCTGATATTATCCGGAAACGGTATGCAGAGGGTAAGACACTGCAGGAAACAGGGGAGAGTATAGGCATTACCCGGGAAAGAGTAAGACAGGAAGAAAATAAGGCATTTCGGGTATTGAGAAATTCCAGAAGATTTGAGCGGCTGCACTCCTTTGCTGATAGCATGATATACAGTAGGGCGCTACGTGGGAATGGTGTGGAAAGATTCAATAATACATGGACAAGCTCCACGGAAAACGTAGCATTGAAGATGATTTCTAAAAGCTGGGAAGATGAATTAAAAAAACTTAAGAGTGGTATTTATTAGTGACATATTAGTGACAAAGAATCCCCAAAGTGCTATAAATAAAGGGATAGAAGAATTTGAGTTCTTAAAGACTTCTTAATATTTATTTTGTTACACTGTAACCATCAAAATAAGATGGAGGAAAAGAAATGAGCGAAATTTTATTATCGGCAAAGGATGTGTGCAAGAGCTTTGCAAACAACGGAGAGCAGAATCACATATTGAACCATGTGTCATTTGATTTATATCAAGGAGACTTTACGGTCATCATGGGGGCTTCCGGTTCAGGAAAGTCCACATTGTTATACAGTATCAGCGGAATGGATAGTATTACTGCGGGAGAAGTATTTTACAAAGGAAAGAAGATTAGCGGATGCAGGGAAAAGGAGATGGCACGTCTTCGGGCAGAAGAATTTGGCTTTGTATTTCAGCAGATTCATCTGGTTAGTAATCTGACTTTGTTAGAAAACATAACAGTGCCTGGTTTTATGGATAAAAAGAAAGGTGCAAAAGCAGTAAAGGAACGTGCCCTGCAGTTATTAGAAAAAGTGAACGTACTGCATGCCAAGGACAGACTTCCGGCACAGGTGTCAGGTGGAGAAGCACAAAGAGCCGCCGTAGCAAGAGCAGTTATTGCAGAGCCGGGATTACTATTTGCAGATGAACCTACCGGAGCATTAAATCGAAAAAACACGGAAGATGTATTGGATTTAATGACGGAAATGAATCGTGTTGGACAGAGTATTTTGATGGTAACGCATGATGTACGGGCAGCACTTCGTGCAGACCGATTGTTGTATTTAGAAGATGGAAAAATAGGAGGGGAAATGAAATTGTCACCATATACACCGGAAGAAGCCAGAAATCGGGAAATGCAGATTAATGCATGGCTTGCTTCTATGGAATGGTAGGAGGTGGCGATATGGAGATTATTACGATTTTAAAGGCAAATATACGTCGCCAGAAGAGCAGTTTTTTGAGTATTTTTTTCCTAATGATGATTGTGTCATTATCTATGACAGCCGTATTGACAGTAAGCATCAACTCTCACAAAAGTGATGAAGAAGCTTTAAAGCAGGTAGGTTTTGGAGATATGCTGGTATGCATGGATAATATGGGGCAAGAAGAAGGAAAAGAGCTGATAAAAAAGGTACAAGAGCATGAAGAGGTAGAAAAGGTACAGGTAATTCCTGCAATCTATGCTGATTTTAAAGAAATTAACGGTGTGTCTATTACTAACAGTATCATGTTGGAGCAGTATGATAAGGATGAACTGGACTATCAAATTTTTAATGAAAGTGGAACTGAGTATATAGAAAAGCCTAAGGTATTAGAAGAGGGGGAGGTTTATGTTCCCATTTGTTACAGTACGTCATATCACTGTAAAGTGGGAGAGAAAATAGAGTTCAAGTTCTTGAAGCATACAGAAAGCTATACGATAAAGGGATTTTTTGAAGATCCGTTTATGGGAAGCAGTATGATGGGAATAAAGACAATATTGATAAGCGATGCAGATATGGAAAGAATGCAAAAAAATATTCAGGAGCAAACGGCAGATTCCATAAGTGAGGGAATGATGCTGAATGTTTTTCAAAAAGAGAGTAGTGACTTGAGTTATCTGAAATTTGAACAGGCATTAAACAAAGATACCGGAGTAACAGGTTATGCGTGGATTAGTATAGCAACCAGTCAGGCAATGGGATATATGCTGATACTCATTAATATTTTCAGTGGAAGTCTTTTAGTATTTATTGCGTTACTTCTTATTATAACGCTTATTATCATGAATCATAGTATTGGCAGCAGTATCGAAATGGAATATGTGAACATGGGAATACTGAAAGCGGTAGGAGTTACACAGGGAAAATTGAAAATAATCTTGATGCTGCAATATTTACTGGGAGCTTTGGCAGGAGCAGTGCTTGGAGTACCACTGGCAATTCCTGTGATAAAAATGGTAAATCAAATTACTACACCGGTGATAGGAATCCTTACACCAAATCATTTGGCAATGATACCTTGTCTTATGGCTTTGTTGGGAATGATGCTGTTTATTGTATTGTTTATTTGGTTAAAGCTGCGGAAACTAAAAGGGATTACACCGGTAAGAGCAGTATGCGGTGGGAAAGAAGATGTTTATTTTTCCAGTCGTTTGGAGTTGCCTATTAGAAAAAAAGGAATGTCCTTTTGGCTTGCATTTCGTCAATTGACCTCTAATGGGAAAAAATATATGAGTGTAGGAATCATTACGGGACTACTGGTTTTCTTTATGATTATGATGGGACATATGGATACATGGATGGGAGAGGATGGCAACGAATTTTCCAGAATATTTGATGCAACAGAGTATGATTTGTGGGTGCATTGTTATAATGAAGAGATACAGGATGAGGTAGAAGATACCATTGAAGACTATTCTAAGATAGAGAAAAAATACCAGTTGCAAAATGTTCAACTTACGTTAGAGGGATGTCAGATTTTGTGTCTGGTATGTGAAACACCGGAAGAAATTGGAAGTGTTTTAGAGGGCAGAACCTGTCAATATGACAATGAAATACTAATAACAGAATTTGTAGCAGACGATTTGGAACTTCAAATTGGAGATAATGTAATAGTTGCAGCAGGCGAAAAAAAGGAAGAATATATAATTTCCGGTATTTATCAATGTGCAAATGATATGGGAAGTAATTTTGCCATGAGCAAGGCAGGATATCTTCGAATTGGAAACCAGAGTTTGGGAAAGGCATACTGCCTGAAAGATGCGGGAAAGGCAAAGCAAATTGCGGAACAATTGAATGAACTTTATGGTTCAGAGTTAATGGTGACGGCGGAAAGAGGATTTAATGGAATAGACAGTATTGTTTCCGCAGTAAATGCTTTATCCCTATTAGTGTATGTGCTTGCAGTTATTTTTGCATTGGTGGTAATTTCACTGGTGTGTGGAAAAATATTTGCAAAGGAGCGGCAGGATTATGGTATCTATAAAGCAATGGGATTTACGTCAAGAAATCTCCGACTGCAATTTGCACTGCGTTTTATGTTGGTGTCCTTAATAGGAAGTGTTCTAGGCGTAGTTTTGACGGTATTGCTGATGAATAAGTGTTTTGGACTGTTGCTTTCCTATGTAGGAATTAGTCAGATAGAGATAGAAATTGTATGGAGTTCTGTGTTTATTCCGATTGGAATGATGACTGTGGTATTTTTCTTATTTTCCTATTGGAAAGCAGGAAGAATAAAGAAAGTGCAGCCAAGAGTGCTGATTTCAGAATAATTAGTGTACAAAAGTTAATATACAAAAGTAATAGAACCGCTTATTCAATCGTTAGATGTAACGTTTGAATAAGCGGTTCAGTTTAATTTATGCGAGTAGCGATGAAAATGCTTGTGCAAGCACTGACCGAAATGGAATACAAATACCGCATTAATTTGAGAAACTTGTAAAGCGTATTTCTCATAGTTTGTATAGCATTAATTACAATAATTGAATACCATTTGATTCAGCTTTTTTTGCAATGTCCTCCGGCCACAGAGAAGATTGTACTTCACCAATGTGCGCCTTACGAAGAAAGAACATACAAATACGAGATTGTCCGATTCCACCACCAATGGTATAAGGTAAATCTTCCTGAAGAATTGCTTTCTGGAAAGGAAGTTCTGCGCGTTCCGGACAGCCGGCTTTGTCTAACTGACTAAGCAGAGCTTTTTTATCTACACGAATACCCATGGAAGAAAGCTCAAGGGCGATGTCAAGAAGTGGATAGTATACAACAATATCCGCATTCAAAGACCAATCATCATAGTCTGGAGCACGACCATCATGGCGTTCTCCGGATTCTAAGGTATCACCGATTTGTAAAATACATACCGCACCCTTTGCCTGAGCAATATAGTATTCACGTTCCTTTGGAGAATAATCTGGAAACATATCTTCTAATTCCTGTGTAGTAATGAAGAAAATATCATGTGGAAGAATTTCTTCTATGTAGTCATACTGGATAGCCATATATTTTTCTGTTTTGCGTAAAACCTTGTATACAGTTCGAACGGTCTCCTTTAAGTAGTCCAAGTTTCTATCTTTCTTGGAAATGATTTTTTCCCAGTCCCACTGGTCTACAAAAATAGAATGGATGTTGTCAGTATCTTCATCACGACGAATGGCATTCATGTCGGTATAAAGTCCTTCTCCCATGGAAAAACCATATTTTTTCAATGCATAACGTTTCCATTTTGCTAAAGAATGAACAATTTCAGCCGGCTTGTCATTTTGTTCCTTAATGCCAAAAGTAACTGGGCGTTCAACGCCATTTAAGTTGTCGTTTAAACCAGATTCCGGGTCAACAAACAGCGGAGCAGATACACGCTGTAAGTTCAAACGTAAGGAAAGCAGGTTTTGGAAAAAGTCTTTTACGGTCTTAATGGCAATCTGTGTGTCATGTAAGTCTAATTCTGAATGGTAATTCTTTGGTATGATTAATTGATCCATAATGTGCTCCTTGATTTTTAGGGATTTCGCAATGGAACAGATTATTATCAGAAGCTCCAAGCGCACATGCGCTTGGAGGACATTGCCTCAAAATTGCATCTGGAAAACAAGTTTTCCGAGTGCAATTTTAGGGCAATTTGTTCTTGCTGCAAAGCAGCAGAACCTTCTGATAATAATACTTTCTAAATACTACATTTCATTGCAAAATCCCAGACTTATTCTTTTCTCTATCCAATTATATACTTGTGTAAATCTTTTTTCAATAATAAACCAACAAAAAACACAATTTTTCATGGTAAAGTTAAAAAGTGTAGTTATTATAGAAGAAATATAAATAATTTAAAAAGTATAAAAAGTTGAAATAATTAGAAATGCAAGAAAAATTTCAAAAACTCATATAAATGAAGGAAATAAATCAATGGTTGAAAAGAAACAGGATACCCTGTAAAATAAAGAACATAACAATAAGGATGAAAATGAGGAAATAATATGATTTTAGATGTGAAGAATTTAACCCATGGATTTGGAGACAGAGCTATTTTTAATGATGTATCCTTTCGATTATTGAAGGGAGAACATATTGGATTAGTTGGAGCAAATGGAGAAGGAAAATCTACCTTTATGAATATCGTAACAGGAAAGTTACAACCGGATGAGGGAAAGGTAGAGTGGGCGAAAAATGTTCGTGCGGGATATTTAGACCAGCATACTGTATTGGAAAAAGGAATGACCATTGGAGATGTTTTGCGCAGTGCATTTTCCTTTTTATATGATATGGAAGCAGAAATGAACAGTATGTTTGCAAAAATGGGTGAAGTAGACGAGGCGGAAATGAATCGTCTGTTAGAAGAAACAGGAACGATGCAGGAGCTTTTGGAACAGCATGATTTTTACATTATAGATACCAAAGTAGAGGAAGTAGCAAGAGCCTTGGGCGTAATAGATTTAGGGCTTGATACGGATGTAACGGAGTTAAGTGGCGGGCAAAGAACCAAGGTCTTATTGGCAAAATTATTATTAGAAAAGCCGGATATTTTATTATTGGATGAGCCTACGAACTATTTGGACGAGAATCATATTGAGTGGTTAAAGCGTTATTTATTGGACTACGAAAATGCCTTTATTTTGATTTCACATGATATTCCATTTTTAAATAGTGTGGTAAATATTATTTATCATATGGAGAATCAGGAATTGACTCGTTATGTGGGTGACTATGATAAGTTCCAAGAAGTGTATGCGATGAAAAAAGCACAGATGGAAGCAGCTTATCGAAAACAGCAAAAGGAAATTGAAGATTTGAAGGATTTTGTAGCTCGCAACAAGGCTAGAGTGGCAACCAGAAATATGGCGATGTCTAGACAGAAGAAATTAGATAAAATGGATGTAATTGAATTGGCAGTGGAACGTCCAAAGCCAGAGTTTTTCTTTAAAAATGCAAGAGCTGCCGGAAAGGTTATTTTTGAAACCACAGACCTTGTAATTGGATATGAAAAGGACAGACCATTGTCAAAACCAATGAACTTACGCATGGAGCGAGGAGAAAAAATTGCCATCGTAGGAACGAACGGAATTGGAAAATCCACTTTTTTAAAAAGTGTTCTTGGAATTATTCCGGCTTTATCAGGAAAAGCACAATTGGGAGATTATTTATATCCGGGATATTTTGAACAGGAAATGCCGGCTAGTGAAAATAGCTGTATTGAAGAGATTTGGGAGACATTTCCGTCATACAATCAATATGAGGTGCGTTCTGCATTAGCAAAATGCGGGCTTACCACAAAGCATATTGAGAGCAAGGTCAAGGTATTGAGCGGAGGCGAGCAGGCAAAAGTCAGATTGTGCAAGCTGTTGAATGTGGAGACAAATATATTGTTATTAGACGAGCCAACGAATCATTTGGATGTAGATGCAAAAGAGGAGTTGAAGCGGGCACTTAAAGAATATAAGGGAGCTATTTTGCTGGTGTGCCACGAACCGGAATTTTATCAGGATGTAGTAGACCAGATATGGAATATGGAGGAATATTCTTTGCTGGCATAAAGGAAATACAAGTTGTGGTATTATAGCATTATCTGTAATATAAAAACACCCTCATATGAGAAAGGTTAGATATAACGCTTCTCGTATGAGGGTTTGTTTGTTCTATTATAGGAAATATCGCATTATTTTAAAGTATAAAACGGTTTGATTTCCTAGTTGTTATTTTTTCTTACCAAGCAGACTTAACAATTTTAAGAACAGATTGATAAAGTCAAGATATAATTCAAATGCACCAAAGAGTGCTAAAGAATTAACATTCTGGCTGTTGGAAACAGCAACCATACGCTTGATTTTCTGTGTATCATAAGCAGTTAAACCAACGAAGATTAAAACGCCGATTGCACTGATTGCGGTATCAAGCATAGTACTGTGTAATAGAAAAATATTTACAAAGCTGATAATAATAATACCGATTAATCCCATAAGCAGAATATTTCCAACGCTGGATAAATCTGTTTTTGTAACAAGTCCATATACTGCCATGATAGCAAAAATAGCTGCAGTTGTTAAGAAAATCGTAATAATGGAAGCTGTGGTATAAACCATGAAGATAATGGAAAGTGTTACACCTGTTAAATAGGAATAAGCAGTAAATAATACACCGGCTAAAATAGCATTGTTTTTGCGTAATGCAAAGTTAGAAGCAATCACAATAGCGATTTCTGCTACAAGGATAGCGTAAAAAGAACCACCGCTAAGTAAGCGAAGTGCAGCGTATGGTGAAATTGTTAATGCAGCACATGCTGTAATTAACAGTGCACCTACCATGAAAAGGAAAGATTTAAGAACTACCTCTTCACATAAAATTGCCTTTAAGCTTTGCTGTTGCTGTGTGTTTGTTTCTGCGTCATAGTTATATGACGGTGTTGTGTTGTAGTTGTTCTGGCTGTTATACTCCATAATAACTAACTCCTTTCTATAAATAAGTATTTAAGTACAAGGAAAAGTTTAACATATTATTAGCAAAAGAGCAAATAGGAACTTGAATATTAGGAAAAGAGTACTAAAAAGGAGCTGCATAATTGCAACTCCTTTTCTATGCTAATGTTTTTGAATATCAGAATTATTATTTCTGAGGACCAGCAGAAACTAAAGCTTTTCCTGCTTCATTTCCTTCATATTTTGCAAAGTTCTTAATGAATCTGTCAGCTAAATCTTTTGCCTTTGTTTCCCATTCAGAAGCATCTGCATATGTATCTCTAGGATCAAGAATATTGCTGTCTACACCTGCAAGTTCAGTAGGAACTTCAAAGTTAAAGAATGGAATCTTCTTAGTAGGTGCACTTAAAATGTTACCATTTAAGATAGCGTCGATGATACCACGAGTATCTTTGATGGAGATACGTTTTCCGGTTCCGTTCCATCCGGTATTTACTAAGTATGCCTTAGCACCGCTCTTCTGCATTTTCTTAACAAGTTCTTCTGCATATTTTGTAGGATGCAGCTCTAAGAATGCCTGACCAAAGCAAGCGGAGAAAGTTGGTGTAGGTTCTGTGATACCACGTTCTGTACCAGCAAGTTTTGCTGTAAATCCGGACAGGAAGTAGTACTGTGTCTGTTCTGGTGTCAGAATAGATACAGGTGGTAATACACCGAAAGCATCTGCAGACAAGAAGATTACATTCTTAGCTGCTGGTGCAGAGGAAATTGGACGAACGATATTTTGAATATGATCAATTGGATAAGATACACGAGTATTTTCTGTTACGCTCTTATCAGCAAAATCAATCTTTCCGTCTGCATCTAAAGTTACGTTTTCAAGAAGTGCATTACGTTTGATTGCATTGTAGATATCTGGCTCAGAATCTTTATCTAAGTTGATAACCTTTGCGTAGCATCCGCCTTCAAAGTTGAACACACCGTTGTCATCCCAACCGTGCTCGTCATCACCGATTAAGAGACGCTTTGGATCAGTAGAAAGTGTTGTCTTACCTGTTCCGGAAAGTCCGAAGAAGATAGCTGTGTTCTCACCATTTAAATCTGTGTTTGCAGAGCAGTGCATAGAAGCCATACCCTTTAATGGTAAGAAGTAGTTCATCATAGAGAACATACCTTTCTTCATTTCTCCGCCGTACCATGTATTAACGATAACCTGTTCTTTGCTTGTAATATTGAACATTACAGCAGTTTCAGAGTTCAAACCTAATTCTTTGTAGTTTTCAACTTTTGCTTTGGAAGCATTGTAAACAACGAAATCTGGCTCAAAATCCTTAAGCTCTTCTTCGGTAGGTTTAATGAACATATTTGTAACAAAGTGAGCCTGCCATGCTACCTCAACGATAAAACGGATTGCCATACGAGTGTCTTTGTTTGCACCACAGAAAGCATCTACAACGAAAAGTCTCTTGTTAGAAAGTTCTTTGATTGCGATGTCTTTTACTGCTTTCCAAGCTTCCTGAGTAGCAGGATGGTTGTCATTTTTGTATTCGTCAGAAGTCCACCATACAGTGTCCTTAGAGTTTTCATCTACTACGATAAATTTGTCTTTTGGTGAACGACCTGTATAGATACCAGTCATTACATTTACTGCACCTAATTCACTTACCTGTCCTTTTTCAAAGCCTTCTAATTCTGCTTTTGTCTCTTCTTCAAATAACATTTCATAAGAAGGATTGTACACAACTTCAGTAGTTCCAGAAATTCCATACTTGCTTAAATCGATTTTTGCCATCTTACATTTAACCTCTTTTCCTTATAATTGTAAATATGATAATCACCTGAAAATGCAGGTGTTTACGATATCCTTGCAACAAAAGTGAAGTAACCCTACTTCCCTTATTATAAATATTATACATAAATAGGTAATAAAATCAATAAAAACTACTTGATTTTTTTTATTGATTTGCAAAAAAAATAGGGATATATTAGCAAAAATAGAGTTTGCAATTATCATTTGAAGTCTGACAAAGCAGGAGGGATTTCAGGTTTATTGACGGAAAAAGAGAAAATTATTATAATACAGAGAGAAAAAAACGGAGGAAGAAAATGGAACTTTCAGGACTGATTATTTCCTTACAAGAACTGAATATTGCAAAGGAAGAGGATGCGGAACGGTTTGTAATGGAAGACGGATTGACTGAGTTATTAGATGGTCTGTATCGGTATAATGTACAGATTATAAACATAGATATGTTTCAGGCAGATACATCGGAAAAGCTAAAGGTGATTTTAGAGCTTCACAATTTGAAAGAAGAAAACTGTCTGATGATAGCGGCAACAGGAAAAACACTTGGCATCATAAAGCATATGAATATTGCAAGTATTGGATATTTGAATCCTATTTGTGGAAAACAGGATTTATCTCAGGCAGAAGTGTTGGTAGAAGGGTTTGATGAGGTGGATTTTTTCTTTTTGGAACGAATTTACCAGAGAAAGCATGGAATCCCTTGGACAGTAATTGAGACAGACCGTTGTTTTCTTCGTGAAATGACCATGGAAGATTTAGACGACTTGTACCGTTTATATCAAGAGCCGGAAATTACACGATATATGGAAGGGTTGTATGAAGACAGGGAAAAAGAGGAAGAATATACAAAAGCTTACATTAGTAATATGTATCGGTTTTATGGGTATGGCATGTGGCTGGTGATTGAAAAACAAACAGGAAAAGTAATCGGAAGAGCCGGACTGAATAATGTAGATATTCATGGAGAGCCGGCATTGGAAATGGGATATATGATAGGAAAGAACTATCAGAATCAGGGATATGCAACAGAAGTTTGTGAGGGCATTTTGCAGTATGCAGCAGAGGCAACGGAATTTGAAATGATAAATTGTCTCATTCAAAAAGAGAATATAAAATCAATTCATGTAGCAGAAAAGTTGGATTTTATATGGAAAGAAGAATTAAAAATTCAAGAAAAGACAATGCAAAGATATATGAAAACATTGCAATTTTAGACAAAATTACTTATAATCTAGTATTAATAAGAAAAATCATAGAGTAAGACGAGAAAAGTGCGATGGAGAAGTGCAGATGGAAGACAAGAATAAGATTCAGTTAGAAGAACAAGAAGAAATTGCAATGCAGACAGAACACATTAAGCCAACCAAGGAATTTGTAAGTCCTGAGAGCTTGTATCATGAGTTGATAGTAAGTGTAAACAAATATCATCCGTCTACGGATATTTCTTTAATTGAAAAGGCATATCAGATTGCGGATGCTGCTCATAAGGGACAAGTGCGAAAATCGGGTGAAGCGTATATCATTCATCCTCTTTGTGTTGCCATTATTCTGGCTGAATTAGAGCTGGATAAAGAGACAATTGTAGCAGGGATTCTCCATGACGTAGTCGAAGATACCGTAATGACAGAAGAAGAAATTGCAGCGGAGTTTGGAGAGGAAGTAGCACTTTTGGTAGATGGTGTTACCAAGCTGGGGCAGTTGTCTTATGATGCGGATAAAGTAGAAGTACAGGCAGAAAATCTTCGTAAAATGTTTCTTGCCATGGCAAAGGACATTCGTGTTATTTTAATTAAATTAGCAGACCGTTTGCATAATATGCGTACATTGAAATATATGAGACTGGAAAAGCAGAAAGAAAAGGCAAGAGAGACGATGGATATCTATGCGCCTATTGCACAGCGTCTTGGTATTTCTAAAATTAAGATTGAACTAGACGATTTGTCTTTGAAATATTTAGAGCCTGAGGCATATTATGACTTAGTGGAAAAGGTTGCTATTCGCAAAAATGTGCGGGAAGAATATATTGAACAATTAGTACAAGAAGTAAGACAGCACATCGAGGGTGCGGGAATCGAAGCAAAAATAGATGGTCGGGCAAAGCACTTTTTCAGTATTTATAAGAAAATGGTAAATCAGGATAAGACCATAGACCAGATATATGATTTGTTTGCCATTCGTATTATTGTAAATTCTGTAAAGGACTGTTATGCTGCATTGGGAGTAATCCATGAAATGTATAAGCCGATTCCGGGGCGTTTCAAGGATTACATTGCCATGCCAAAGCCTAATATGTATCAGTCTCTTCATACGACGTTGATTGGACCAACCGGACAGCCTTTTGAAATACAGATTCGTACCGTAGAAATGCATCGTACTGCAGAGTATGGTATTGCTGCCCACTGGAAATATAAGGAAGCAGCTAATAACGGTGGTGTTGTTTCTACTACGAAGTCAGAAGAAGAGAAGTTAAGCTGGCTGCGTCAGATTTTAGAATGGCAGCGGGATATGTCGGACAACAAGGAATTTATGAGCCTTTTAAAAAGTGATTTGGACTTGTTCTCAGATACGGTATTTTGCTTTACTCCGTCTGGAGATGTAAAGAACCTGCCAAATGGCTCGAATCCTATTGATTTTGCATATAGTATTCATTCCGCAGTCGGTAATAAAATGATTGGTGCTAAAGTAAATGGCAAGTTGGTAAATATTGACTATGTGATTCAAAACGGTGACAGAATTGAGATATTGACTTCCCAAAATTCCAAAGGACCAAGCCGTGATTGGTTAAATATTGTAAAAAGTACGCAGGCAAAAAACAAGATTAATCAGTGGTTCCGCAGTGAGTTTAAGGAAGAAAATATTTCTAAGGGAAAAGAAGTCATTGCTCAGTATTGTAAATCAAAGGGAATCAATTGGCCGGAGTTAAATCATCCGAAGTATCAAAGCCGTATTATGCGAAAATATGGTTTCCGTGATTGGGAATCTGCACTGGCTGCGATAGGTCATGGTGGCTTAAAAGAAGGTCAGATTATCAATAAAATGTTGGAATACTACCAGTTAGACCATAAGAAGGAAATTACGGATGATGATATTCTGGAAAATGTAGGTAGTGGAAGTGCCATGGCAGGACCCGCAGAGGGAAATCAAAAAGGAAAGCGTGGCAAGTCTAAGAGCGGTATTGTTGTAAAAGGGATTGATGACATGGCAGTTCGTTTTTCACGTTGCTGTGCACCGGTGCCGGGGGATGAAATTGTAGGATTTGTTACCAGAGGACGTGGAATTTCTATTCACAGAACGGATTGTATTAACATTATTAATCTTTCTGATATGGATAGGGCACGACTGATTGAAGCAGAGTGGCAGACTACCGAAGGTGAAAATAGCCGTTATATGGCAGAAATTAAGATATATGGAAATAATCGTACCGGACTTTTGGTAGATATTACGAAAATATTTACAGAACGCCAGATAGACATTAATGCAATTCATTCGTCCACAAGTAAACAGGGAATCGCAACAATAACGTTGGCATTTGGAACAAAGGGAAAAGAAGAATTAAATTCTTTGGTAGAAAAAATTCGTCAGGTAGAAAGTGTAATTGATATAGAAAGAACAAGAGGTTAATACATGGCAGAAATAAAAGCAAAAAGTTATGTAGTAAGTGATTTTGGAACAAACTGTTACTTTGTTGTAAATACAGACACAAAGGAAATGGTGGTTGTAGATCCGGGAGACAATGCGCCTATGCTTGCCGACAACATTGAAAAAGAGCAGTTAAAGCCGGTAGGAATTTTATTAACACATGGACATTTAGACCATGCCGGTGCAGCAGAAGAACTTGCAAAAAAATACGACATGAAAATATATGTTCATGAAGCAGAAAAAGAGACTCTTGCAGATGCTCGAATTAATCTTACTGCTGCATTTGGTGCACCGAAGGTATTTCAGGCAGATGTATTTTTGAAGGATGAAGAGGTATTAGAGTTACTTGGGTGCAAGATAAAAGTATTGTTTACACCAGGGCACACACCGGGCGGTTGTTGTTACTATTTTGCAGAACAGAAAATGTTATTTAGTGGAGATACCCTCTTTTGCGAATCCGTAGGAAGAACAGACTTTCCAAAAGGAAGTGCGGCAGCCTTGATTCGTTCTATTCGTGAAAAGCTGTTGAACTTACCGGAGGATGTAAAGGTATATCCGGGGCATATGTCTCAGACCAGTATAGGAACAGAAAAAATGTACAATCCATTTATATAGAAGTTTTAGGAAAAGAGAAGTTTTATGATAACCGTTCATTTAAGTGAAGCAAATTTCGAGTACGATATTCATTCTTTGGTGAAAGCGTTTTATGATAAAGAGGATGTAAAAGTATTTGCGGATATAGAAAAAATAAAAGAATTAGAAGAAGAAAGAATACCTCTGTTTCATATGGAGGTTTCTTATATTTACGCCACTAGCGATAAAAATGCTTGTGTAAGCACAGCGTTTGAGGAGCAGTGTGATAACTTGGAAAATTCCCCAAGTGAGTTTTTCGAAGTTTCAAAAGAAAAATCAGGAGAGCGAAAGGATAAAATCTGTTTTGCGATTTGGAAAACGGAGTCAGGCAAGAAGAAAGAACAGGCACAGTCGGAAGTTTATGTTGACTTTTCTAATCGAAAAGAAACAAAGAACCGTTTAAAACAGACACTTTATCAAATGCTTGTAAAATATACCGGAAAAGAGCTGCCGTGGGGAACGTTAACAGGTATTCGACCAACCAAGATTCCAATGGCAATGTTAGAAGAGGGAATGTCTGATACGGGGATTTATCAGTATATGCAGGAGACTTATTATTCTTCCGAGGAAAAGACGAAGCTGAGTATTGATATTGCAAAACGAGAGTTAGAACTTTTAAAGAAAATAGATTATGAAAAGGGATATAGTCTTTATATCGGGATTCCATTTTGCCCAAGTATTTGTTTGTATTGTTCCTTTTCCTCTTCTCCTATTGGAGTGTGGAAGAATCAGGCAGATGCATATTTAGATGCATTAGAAAAGGAAATTGATTTTACCGCAGAGGCGTGTAAAGACAGAGTATTAAATACCATTTATATTGGTGGCGGAACGCCTACCACACTAACTGCACAGCAGTTGGACAGACTGTTGACAAAAGTAGAAAACAGCTTTGATTTTTCCGGACTTTTGGAATATACCGTAGAAGCTGGAAGACCAGACAGCATTACGGAAGAAAAATTGGCGGTACTTAGAAAACATGATATTTCAAGGATTTCTATTAACCCGCAGACCATGAAGCAGGAAACACTGGATTTTATCGGCAGACATCATACAGTACAGCAAACAATTGAGAGTTTTCAGTTGGCGAGAAAGTTAGGATTTGACAATATTAACATGGATTTGATTGTAGGACTTCCAGAAGAAAAGCTTTTAGATGTAAAAAATACCATGGAGAAAATAAAAGAGTTAGATCCGGATAACCTAACAGTACATTCTCTTGCAATTAAACGTGCAGCAAGACTTCGTATGTTCCGTGATGAGCACGCAGATATGCATATTTATAATAGCTGGGAAACCATAGACTTAACAGCACAGTATGCAAAAATAATGGGAATGGAGCCATATTATCTCTATCGACAGAAAAATATGGCTGGAAATTTTGAAAATGTAGGAT
>CAYTDI010000017.1:0-46269 GCA_964436595.1 uncultured Eubacterium sp. | reverse complement strand
TTTTATTCATATTTAATTGTTACAATAAAAACAGTTAAAAAAGCAAGTAACTTGATTTCATGTTTTTTTACAGATAAATTTTTCATAATAGCCCTAGTGTCGTGAGATACTGGGGCACTCCTCATTAATGGAACAAAAGTGTGTTTCGCACTCTCGCGACATAGTTTCTTATATAGCACACCTTTTTGTTCCGCGCGCAAGCAGTGCCATTTATGGCTATCTATTATCTATCTTCTATCTGCCAATCAATGGGTTCTATGCCATTTTTCCCTAAAAATTCATTTGCCTGACTGAAATGCTTACATCCAAAAAATCCACGATATGCAGATAACGGACTCGGATGTGGTGCCTTTAATATCAGATGCTTTGGATTCGTCAACATTGGTATCTTGCTTTGTGCCGGTCTTCCCCAAAGCATATACACAATGGGACGCTCCTGTGCATTTACTGCGTTAATAATTGCATCTGTAAACTGTTCCCAGCCTCTTCCCTGATGAGAATTTGCCTGATGAGCCCGTACCGTCAATACCGTATTGAGCATCAAAACTCCTTGTTCTGCCCATTTTACCAAATAACCATTATTTGGTATCTTGCATCCCAAATCTTCCTGAAGTTCCTTATAAATATTTTCTAAGGATGGAGGAATCTCTACCTCTGGCTTCACGGAAAAGCAAAGTCCATGTGCCTGTCCTTTATTATGATACGGATCTTGCCCTAATATTAACACTTTTACCTTACTTAACGGGGTAAGATGTAATGCATTAAAAATATCATCCGCTGGAGGATAAATTACCTTGGTATTATATTCTTCTTTTATAAACTTATATAACTGGGCATAATAAGGCTTTTTAAATTCATCACCAATTGCCTGCAACCAGTCATTTTCTATCATTCCCATATATCTGCCTTCTATCTTCTCACTGATATTTTACATTCTGTCAGATAATTTTTTAATTCCATAATTTCTAATTCTTTATAGTGAAATAAGGACGCTGCTAACGCTGCATCTGCTTTTCCTTCGGTAAGCGCTTCTTTAAAATGCTCCATGTTTCCTGCTCCACCGGATGCAATTACCGGAATGGAAACATTCTCCGCAATCGTTCTGGTCAGTTCAAGGTCATATCCTGCCTTCGTACCATCACAATCCATACTGGTCAAAAGAATTTCTCCTGCCCCCAGTTGATTTGCCTTTATTGCCCACTCAACTGCGTCTAATCCAGTGTCAATTCTACCACCATTTTTAAATACATTCCAGCCTTTTCCATCTTCGCGTCTTCGGGCATCAATAGCAACCACAACGCACTGACTGCCAAACTTATCCGCCGCATCACTAATCAGTCTTGGTGTATTAATTGCCGAAGAGTTGATAGATATTTTGTCTGCTCCTTCACGCAGCAACACCTTAAAATCTTCTACCGTACGAATACCACCGCCAACAGTAAATGGAATGAATACCTTTTCTGCTACTTTTCGTACCATATCTACTACTGTATTTCTGGCATCAGAAGATGCAGTTATATCCAAAAATACAACTTCATCGGCACCTGCTTTATCGTAAGCTGCCGCAATCTCTACCGGATCACCTGCATCACGAAGATTCACAAAGTTCACACCTTTTACTACCCGTCCGTTATTCACATCAAGACAGGGAATGATTCTTTTTGTAAACATTTTTATACCTCCCCTATCTTTGCAAAATTCTCTAAAATTTTAAGTCCCACACTGCTGCTCTTTTCCGGATGGAATTGGCATGCAAATACATTCTCTTTTTCTACGGACGCATGAATATTTACACCATAGTCTGTTACTGCCTTTACAATGCTTTCTTCTCTTGCTTTCAAATAGTAAGAATGAACAAAATAGACAAAAGCATCTTCTGAAATTCCTTCAAATAATCTGCCTTGATTCTGCAATTTCAAGGAATTCCAGCCAATATGTGGAATCTTAAGTCCCGGTGCTTCTGGAATCTTTACAATTTCGCCATCTAAAATATGAAGTCCTTCTACACCACTGCTTTCTTCACTTCCTTCAAACAACAGTTGAAGTCCTAGACAAATTCCTAAAAATGGTGTCTTATTTTCTGCCACTTCTTTGATAACCTTGTCTAACTCATACTTTTTCAGATGCTCCATTGCAACTCCAAATGCACCTACTCCCGGTAAAATCACCTTATCAGCACTAAGAATCTCTTTTCGGTCACGGGTTATTACACTTTCCTGTCCAAGAAACTTCAGTGCCTTTTCCACACTTTTGAGGTTTCCTGCATCATAATCCACAATTGCTATCATGCCTTGTCTCTCCTGTCCTACTCTTCTACTTTCTCCAGCCCTAACTTACTAATCACATCAGATACCGCATATGTAAATTCTTCCTTATCATTTAATGCATAAATGGCTCTTGCTTCATCCACTGACATCTGATAATTATTATTCAATTGTTCTTCAATACTCTGAAGCATTTTATTGTATTCTTTATCTACTCCGGCAGTTGTTGCTTCAGCAAGGAAACGGTCATATCTGCCAACACCACCTATCAAAGCTGCTAATGCCTCATCATACATACTCTGACTCTGATATGTATCATAACTTTCTAACTGCTGCTGTAAATATGCATTCAGTTTTGCTTTCTCATAAAATGCTTCGTCTGCCTTTTTCATTTCTTTTCCATTCAGATAATTAAATGCAGCTACATAATCTCCCTGCTGATACTGATTCTTCGCATCAGAAAGTGCTGTATTGTATCCGGAAAATCCACTTAAAAGATTTACCAAAATAACAAGAGAAAGACAACATAATACAATTAGCACTACCGGCTTTTTCGGCAACGGTTTCGACTTCACTACCGGTTCCTGATTCTGTAACTTGAGTGCCTTTTTTTCTAATTTTTCCTTTGCCTTTTGCTCTTTGAGAGCTTTCTTTTCTGCCTTTTTCTCAGCTTTTTCTTGAGCTTTTTGCTCCTTGGCAGCTTTCTTTTCTTCTGCCTTTTCCTGCTTCTTTCTCGCTTCTTCCTCTTCTTCTGCAAGAACTGTCTGGCTTTCTAATTCACGCAATGCACTTAACTCTTCTTCTGACAAATTTTCAATATCAGCAGGTGTTAACGCCTGCGCTTTGGTTTTCTTCGGACTTTCTTCCTCTTCGCCAAACAGAAGAGCAGACAGCTTTGCAAAAAATCCTTTTTTCTGCTCTTTTGGATTGTCCTCGTTCTGTGATTCTTCAGATTTTTTCGAAACTTCATCCTCTTTCTTTTCTTCAGACTTGTCTTCTATATCCAAGTTCAATCCTTCAATCTCTCTTGCAAGTCTTTCTGCCTCTGAAATCTCTTCTGTTTCATTGTTTTCCTCTGAGATATCACTCAAACTATCCAACCCATCCGATAAATTGAATTTCTGACCTATTTGGTCAAAATCAGAATCTTCTTCACTATAATTTTTTAAAGACTCTTCGATAGATAAATCTCCATCACCGAATGTTTCCTCTGTATCACTTAGCTTTACATCTTTCACAATGGAATCTATGCTATCCATAAAGTCCAGTGAACTGTCATTCTGTTCTAATCCTAATTCCTGTTCTAATTGGCTGTCACTCTTACTGTCTTTGGAAAACTCCGTTTCTATATCCGTATCGAAGGTTTCTCCCAGTGTTTTTTCAAACTCTCTCAAAAAATCCTCTTCATTGATTCCTTCTAAGTCCTTTTCGTATTTATCCACTGTTCCATCCTCCCTGACGTTTTCTTTTTGTCCTTTTTTATCGTCCATCTCTTTTAGCAAGTCGTCCAGATATTCTTCTCTTTCGCTCAACTGCTCCACCTCCGATAAATATTCTCTGACAATATTGTAACATACACCGAAATATTACACAATCAATTCTTAAAACTATGAATTGGTGCTGGAATTCTACCTTTTCTGTTTACAAAGTCAGCACAAGAATACTGATTTACCGGCATAATTGGTGCATATCCAAATAATCCACCAAATTCTACGGTATCACCTACACCTTTTCCAATAACCGGAATCAAACGTGCGGCTGTTGTTTTCTGATTTACCATTCCCAATGCCATCTCATCTGCAATAATACCGGAAATGGTAGTTGCCTTGGTATCTCCCGGAATTGCAATCATGTCAAGTCCTACGGAACATACACAAGTCATAGCTTCTAATTTTTCTAATGTAATGGCGCCTGCTTCTACTGCATTAATCATTCCCTGATCTTCGCTGACCGGAATAAATGCTCCACTTAATCCTCCTACATAAGAAGATGCCATAACTCCACCCTTTTTCACTTGGTCATTCAATAATGCAAGTGCGGCTGTTGTTCCCGGTGCTCCTGCAAATTCTAAACCAATCTCGCATAAACAATCTGCAACACTGTCACCGATTGCCGGAGTTGGTGCTAAAGATAAGTCTATAATTCCAAACGGAATACCCAATAATCTGGAAGCTTCCTGTGCTACTAACTGTCCTACACGAGTTACTTTGAATGCTGTCTTTTTAATTGTCTCACATAATACTTCAAAGCTCTCTCCACGCACCTGTTCCAATGCTGTTTTAACAACGCCCGGTCCACTGACACCTACATTAATAATCGCATCTGCTTCTGTAACACCATGGAATGCACCTGCCATAAATGGATTGTCATCCGGTGCATTACAGAATACCACTAACTTCATGCAGTCCACAGAATCTCTGTCTTTTGAAAGTTCTGCCACCTCTAAAAGAATCTCTCCCATCAATCTGACAGCATCCATGTTGATACCGGTCTTAGTAGATGCAAGATTTACAGAACTACATACACGCTCTGTACGACAAAGTGCCATTGGGATAGAACGAATTAATAACTCATCTGCCTTTGTCATTCCCTTAGATACCAGTGCGGAATATCCACCAATCAGGTTGACTCCTACTGCTTTTGCTGCTGCGTCTAAAGTATCTGCAATTGTTGCAAAGTCTTCTGCGGTCTTACACGCAGCTCCACCAACCAATGCGATTGGAGTAACAGAAATACGCTTATTTACAATCGGAATACCAAATTCATTCTCAATGGTTTCTCCAACAGATACTAAATCCTTTGCTACTGTTGTAATCTTGTTATAAATATTTTCATTTAATTTCTTCAAGTCAGAATCTATGCAGTCTAACAAACTGATACCAATGGTAATGGTACGCACATCCAGATTCTCCTGCTCGATCATTTTATTGGTTTCATTTACTTCCCATATATTTATCATGTCTGTACCACTCCTTAAATTCTGTGCATTTTATTGAAAATTTCTTCTTTCTGACATTTGATATTTACGCCGATTTCATCACCTAACTGCTCCAACTCTTTAGAAACCTGATCAAAAGATTTGGTTGCCTTTCTGAAATCTGCAATCATCATCATATTAAAGAAATCCTGTACAATTGTCTGACTGATATCCAGTACATTAATCTGATTATCAGAAAGGTAGGTACATACCTTTGCAATGATTCCTACAGTATCTTTTCCAACTACGGTAATAATGGTCTTATCTGCTCTTTTTTCCATGATGTTCTCCTCTTTTATTCTTCTTTTTCTTTTTACTATACTAAAGTATGTTTTGCAAACTTGCAAGTATTTTATTATTTTTTGTAAATGTAATTATATTTCTACCATTTCTGACACACTGTCTCTTTTTGCTACCTGAATAGGAAAATCAGAGGCTTTATATTGATTATCCGCCATATCTACTTCTAAACGCACCGTCTCATAAGCAAGCTTTTCGTAATTATTTTCTTTACTTAAATGTCCTAATATAACCGTTTTAAAGTTATCGTGAAGCACTTCGCTTAACAATTGTCCGGACAGTTCGTTTGATAAATGCCCTCTGTCACCTAAGATACGTTGTTTTAGATAGTATGGATAACTTCCCACCTGAAGCATATGTACATCATGATTTGCCTCTAACAGCAACACATCTATGTTCTGAAGCTTTTGTACTATATAGTCATCGTACTTTCCAAGGTCGGTCATAACCCCCATGGACTTTCCCGGCTGCCTTAAAATATATGCAGTAGGCTGTGCTGCGTCATGGGAAATTGCTACGGGACTTACCGTAATATCTCCAATGGTAAAGTCCACGTCCGGCTCAATTTCCACAAATAAATCTTCGGGGATTTTTCCTACACTCTTGGTATTTAGTATTGCTTCTTTCGTTCCTTTCGTTGCATAAATGGGAATACCATATTTTCTTGACACTACTCCCAATCCACTAATATGGTCGGAATGTTCATGAGTTACCAGTATTCCATCCATTTCTCTGGTAGTATGACCAATGCTATTCAATCCTTCTTCTATTCGCTTTCCGCTGATTCCGGTATCTATCATCAAGCTTGTAGTTTCGGAGCCTGCAAAAATACAGTTTCCGCTACTTCCGCTTGCAATGCTGCACAATCTCATAAAGTTTCATTCTCCCAGTATATCTCAATGACATCACCATCGTTTAATTCTGCGGTATAGGACGGTACTTCACCATTTAGTTTTGTAACAATGGCTCTTCCTCTTCCTTCATTTAAATTAAAGTTAATTCTATCAAATATCTCTACAAAAATATAAGAAGATTTTCCACTCATTGTCACAGGTGCTCCGTTTACCACAACATTAATGTTTTTCATTGCCTGTTCCGGTACTTTCACCTGTACCTCTGGTTTTTTCGGAATAGTAGGACGAATATCGTTTTCTGCCGCCTGCTGTAATTCAAAGTACTTTGCCTCTAATTCTTCCTGTGTCAGCTCCCGTTGCTCTTCTTCTGTTTCTGACTCTAACCATGAAACGCTGTCTGCACCTGCTGCATCCATACTTTGAATGTTTTTCTCCACAGACTCTGTATTCTGTACCTCATTTGATTCCATTTTTTCTGATTCTTCTATCTCTGCGTCAACTTCTTCGTTCTGTACTTCGTCTTCTAATGGTGTTCGATAAGCTAACACTGTCCAATCAATGGAAAAGTTCTCATAAACCAGTGTTCCTAAGTCTGCCGGCTTATTATTTACCAGAATTTCCTGATCCATATCTATTTCCACATCCATAAATTCCATAACCTGACCTACGGTATAGAATCCACGCATTTCCACCTCATCATTCTCTTGAATTTCATAATATGGTGGCTCTAAACTGCCATTTACTTCTGCAAATTTCGGGCAGGACACTCTTTTTCCATTCACCTCAAAGGTAAGTGTAGATGTTCCGTATTCTTCCAGTTGTTCCAGTCGATAAACTGCTGCTTCTCCTGCGGTAGATGGCTCAATGACAATTTCCATATTGGGTTCTAATGGTGTATTGATATTTCCATTTCTTCCATTTACCCGAATCACTGCTGCTTCTCCTGCATTTCCTCTCGCAATACGCTTTCTTCCGTTTACAATGAAGTTAATTTCTTTTCCTCTTCTCGGGAAAAGTTCTTCTTTCGGAAATCCTGCCTGTAATGCAGCATCTACTACCGTAAGTTTATTATTATCATATAATTTAACTCTCTCTCCGTTAAAACGCACAAAAATAAAATTGTTTTTCTGGTCATAATAATTCAGACAGATTCCAACCGGTGTTACTAAAAGCGGATCTTTCTTAATCTCCGGCTGCTCAAATTGAATTTCTTGCAGTACTTCCTCTCCACGAAGTGCTACACGTTCTTTCGGCAGTTCTAACTCTTCTGCAAGATTTTCTACAAAACCATGCACTTTACCGCCACCACCAACTACAAAGGTAGCACTTACTGTATTACCACCATTTAATTCTTTAATCTTATCTGCAATATCCTTGGTAAGTTTTTCTACCAACGGCGCTACCAACTCCCACACTTCTGTTGCCGGAATGGTATGCTGAATCATCATAATATCCCGATACTCTATTGTTTCTTCTGTGGTAGAAGCCAGCTTGATATACTCTGCTGTTTTAAAATCTACCAGATAATGCTGTACAATTGCCTCGGTAATTTCATCACCTGCACTTGGTATCATACCATATGCAATAATACTACCATCTTTGGTAATGGAAATATCGCTGGTTCCTGCTCCTACATCCACTAATGCAATATTTAACATTCGGAATGCTTCCGGAATAGCTACATTAATAGCTGCAATAGGCTCTAAGGTAAGGTTGGCTACTTTCATTCCTGCAAATTCTACGGCTGAATACAATCCATCTACTACATCCTCCGGTAAAAACGTAGCAATAATGTCCTCACTGATAACCTCTGCCTTATGTCCCTCCAAGTTAGAAATCACATCACCGTTTAAATAATATTTTACAGTAGAATAACCCACACAGTAAAATTTAAACTTCGTATCATTATTCTGATTTAAAATTTGCTGTGCTTTCTCTACTCCTAATAAATCCAATGTATGAATATCTTCTCCGGTTACTACGGTTTCTTCCGGATATTCATATTCTACCGTTGTATTTACTGTTTTTAACACACGACCCGCAGCCGCAATACAAGTTTCTTCCAGCTTTATATGAAGCTGTTCTTCTAACTGACGTTTTACGCCATGAATGGTTCGCCCAACTCTTCGAATATCGTGAATCTGACCGTCTAACATGGAGCGTGTCTCATGTTGTTTTATAAACTGTCCCGCTACAATAAATTCGTTTTCCTGCTTATATCCCACGGTTCCTACTACATTTCTTGTCCCAATATCCAGTCCGAATACCAATGGTACACCGTTTAACTGTTGTTCCATCTGCTTTGTCTCTCCCTTGTCTTTCATTACCTGTGCAATCTGGTAAAAGCTTTCCTCTTTTGTCCCATTATTATCAATTATCACCTGACACTTTTCACGATAGGTTTCTTCTGAAAGCTGACTTTGAAATATCTGTTCTACTTTTTCTTCCGAATAACCTCTTGTTTCCATCAGACGTGCTTTTCTATTTTCCTTTGTAGTATAAATATACCACAATTCGTCACAGATTTCATCATAATGATCTTCGATTAAAAGAGCTGCTTCAATAATGAGATAATCTAAGGACTCCATTTTTCTTTGCTCTGCTATTTCCCCACGAATAAAATCTTTCACCGCCGGATGCACAATTCCGTTTACTTTTTCCCGAAGCTCTGTGGAAGTAAATAGTTCTTTTGCCAGTGCCTTTCTGTCAATATGTTCATGATCTTCCTGATACACTTCTGCCGGAAGAATCCGAAGCAGTTTTTCATAGCATTCCGTTCCGGGCTCCATTAAATCATGTGCTATTTCATCTGCAATAAGATTTTTCGCTTTATAATTTTTCTCTAAATATTCTAAAATGGCGGACTTTCCTGCTCCTACTCCGCCGGTAATTCCAATTACCTGCATAGGCGATACTCCTTCTCTTTAATGTGCTTCATACCAGTCTTTTCCATGATTCATATCAATTTCCAGTTTTACTGCCAAATCTGCTGCATGCTCCATTTCTTTTTTCAGCAATGCTTCTACCTGTTCTATCTCTTCTTCCCATGCTTCAATTAAAAGTTCATCATGCACCTGCAAAATCAATCTGGACTTTAAGCCTTGACTTTTTAAGCCTTCATTAACACGTATCATGGCAATTTTAATAATATCCGCTGCCGTTCCCTGAATCGGTGAATTCATAGCTACACGTTCCCCGAAAGAACGCTGCATAAAATTACTGGAGGATAGCTCCGGAATCGGACGTCTTCTCCCAAACATAGTAGCCACATAACCTTGTTCCTTGCCTTGTGCTACTAAACCATCCAAAAATGTCTTGATTCCCGGATATGTTTCAAAATAGCGTTCGATATATTCGGAAGCCTCTTTTTTAGTAATACTCAAGTCCTGACTCAGTCCAAAAGAACTAATTCCATATACAATACCAAAGTTAACCGCCTTGGCATTTCGTCGCTGCAATGGAGTTACTTCGTCAAATGGTACATGAAATACCTGCGAAGCTGTCATTCTGTGGATATCCTGTGCCTCCTGATACGCAGTAATCAGGTTCTGGTCGCCTGACATATGTGCCAATACACGCAACTCTATCTGAGAATAGTCAGCGTCTATTAAAACACAGCCTTCTTTTGGAATAAATACTTTTCGTATCTGTCTTCCAAGTTCCATACGAATCGGAATATTCTGTAAGTTTGGTTCGGTACTGCTGATTCTTCCTGTTGCCGTAATGGTCTGATTAAAACTAGAACGGATTCTTCCATCTTCTTCAATATAATTTGCTAATCCATCTGCATAAGTGGATTTCAGCTTTGTCAACTGACGATATTCTAATATTTTAGATACTATCGGATATTCCGGTGCTAACTTTTCTAATACATCTGCCGCCGTAGAATAGCCGGTCTTGGTCTTTTTTCCATTGGGCATCTGCAACTTTTCAAACAGAATCACACCAAGCTGTTTTGGGGAATTGATGTTAAACTCTTCTCCTGCATCTTGGTAAATCTCCTGTTCCAGTTCTACAATTTTTCCCTGCAATGCAGTTCCATATTCTTTTAATGCTTTCGCATCTACCAAAACACCGACACGTTCCATATCAAATAACGTGTATACTAACGGCATTTCTATTTCACGATATAACTGTTCCATGCCTGTTTCACGCAGTTTCTTTTCTAAAATTTCTGCTGACGCAAAACAAGTATATGCGCAAAAGCACAGATATGACATAAATGCGTCTTCTTTTTCATGAATTGCCTGTCCATCCGTTAATTTACCAAACAAGTCTTGTCTGGATGGAATCAACAGGTCTAAATGTTCCTTTGCAACATCATCAATTGCATAGTCATTCTTTAACGGATTTAAGAGATAAGCGCCGATTAGTACATCATCCATTCGCTCTCTATCCTCTTGTCTTGGAGTAAGATAAAGCAACTGTGACTTCAAATCAAAGCAGGCTGTTTTTCCGGGCTGCTCTAATAACTTCTGTAACTGCTCTAACAGATATTCTCCCGTCAGTTCTTCTCCTGCTTTTAGGAAGTATATTTTTTCTCTTCCATAAGAAAGTCCTACTCCCAATACCTTTTGTGCATTTTCTGCCTCATTCTTATCATTTTCACCATTTGACTGCTGTAAAAAGCTGTCTAATGTCAACTGTCCCTCTGGCTGTTCTGCTTTAGGGTCAGTACTTAACCAAAAGCCTCTATATATTGCTTTTCCAGCTTCAGCAAACACTTTATCTGCCTCTTTTTTCTGAGTGATTTTTTTGAAATACTGCTCCACTGGATTGACCGGTGCTTCTACCTGAAAACGATTCAGCATATTCTTAAATTCCAGTTTTTTCATCCAGACATATGCCTCCGGCGTGAACAAGTCTCCAATTTTAGTATCTTCTACCGCACAAGAAATCGGTGCGTTCACCTCAATTGTAGCAAGTGTTTTACTCATTTTTGCCATATCATAGTGTTCTCTTAAATTATTCTGCGCTCTTGGCGGCTTTATTTCATCCACATGAGCGTATGCATTTTCGATGCTTCCGTACTGCACAATCAATGTGGTTGCTGTTTTCTCTCCAATTCCCGGAACTCCCGGAATATTGTCTGCCGTATCACCCATCAATGCCTTTACATCTATGAACTCTATTGGTGTCACCTGATACTTTTCTTTTACATCTTTTGCATAATAGTCTTCGATTTCTGTCCCGGTTTTCTTGGTCTTAGGTATTCTTATCTTAATATGCTCACTGGCAAGCTGCAACAAATCTCTGTCACCTGATACTAAAGACACTTCCATGCCCTTGGCTTCACTTTGTTTTGCCAGTGTTCCTAAAATATCGTCTGCTTCATAGCCCTCCTGTTCTACAATAGCAACTCCCATTGACTTTAAAACTTCTTTCATTACCGGAACCTGCTGGCGCAGTTCATCTGCCATTGGCTTTCTGGTTCCCTTGTAAGCCTCATACATCTTATGTCGAAAGGTAGGCGCATGTACGTCAAATGCAACCGTCAAATATTCCGGCTTTTCTTCTTCTAATATTTTAAATAAAATATTTAAAAATCCATACACCGCATTGGTATGAAGTCCTTCTGCGTTGGTAAGGTCGGGAATTCCAAAAAATGCCCGGTTTAAAATACTGTGTCCATCTATTAAAACTATTTTTTCACTCATTCAGATTCTGCTTTCCTTTTTCTAAATTGCTCTGGTATACTCCTTTAACCATTCCTTTTCTTCTTCGTTCAGATAAGGAGATACTTTTTCATATACCATCTTGTGATAATCATTTAAGAGCTTTCGCTCTGTGCCCGTCATTTCTTCCGGAATAATTGCATCCAAATCAATTGGTGCATAGGTTATTGTTTCAAATTCCATGAATTGTCCGTATTCGTTCTTTTCTGCTTTTTTACAAATCAATTCATTCTCGGTACGGATTCCATATTTTCCTTCTAAATATACACCCGGTTCATCGGTAGTAACCATACCTTCTTCTAACTCACAACTATCATTACGTTCCGGTACGATTTTCCAACGAAAACCGTTTGGTCCTTCGTGTACATTTAATAAATATCCGATTCCATGTCCTGTTCCGCACTTATAATCCAACCCCAAATTCCACAATGGTCCTCTGGATAAAATATCAAGATTTACTCCTCGGCATCCATGCAAAAACTTGGCTGCTGCAAGATTCAAGTTAGAACGGCACACTGTGGTAAAGTGGAATTTTTCTTCCTCGGTCAATTTCCCAAGGGCTATGGTTCTGGTAATATCTGTACTTCCGTCTAAATAATGTCCGCCGGAATCTACTAATAAGAATCCTTCCGGTTTCAGTTCTGTATCAGATTCCGGTGTTGCACTGTAATGCATCATTGCCGCATTTGCTCCATAGGCACTAATGGTTTCAAAGCTTAAATCTACAAACAAATCCTGTTCTCTTCTTCGTGCTTCTAAATAATCTGAAGCTGAAATTTCTGTAATCTTTTGTTTTCCAATATTAGTTTTTAACCAATATAAGAACTTTGTTACAGCCACTCCATCCTTAATATGCGCATTTCTGATATTTTTAAGCTCTGTTTCGTTTTTTATTGCTTTCATAAGTTCTGTCGGATTACTCTTAACTGCCACATTTACTTCCGCCTTTAAGCTGTGACAAATTCTATAATTTACAATATTTTTATCCAACATTACGGTCTTTCCTGCCGGAATTTCTTCTGCATAAGAATAGATGTCTTCATAAGGACGAATGATAATGTTATTTTCTTTGCAATATGCCTTTAGCTTATCATCCAACACTTCTTCGTGAATAAACCAGTAGGTTTCTGTCATGGTAACTGCCGCAAAAGATAATACCACCGGTACACATTCAATATCACCACCACGAATATTGAAAAGCCATGCAATATCGTAAAGAGAGGTCAGGATGTGAATATCTGCTCCGCTTTCTTTCATATTCTCTCTTACTCTTGCAAGTTTGCTCTGTGCACTCTCTCCTGCATATTTCTCTTCTAAAATAAATACGGGATTCATTGGAAGCTGTGGACGTTCTTTCCAAATAATTCCTACTAAGTCTTCTGTTACATATAGTGATCCATTCTTCTTAGTAACAATTTCTTCATATCTGGCACCATCAGCGGCATTAATAACTCTTCCGTCAAATCCCAGACATGCGCCCTCTTTTAAATTATGCTCTACATATTCTCGAACCGTAGGAACTCCTTCTTCACCCATTTTAAAAAGTGTAACTGGTGTTCCTGCAAGCTGTTTTTCTGCCTGAATAAAGTATCTTCCATCGGTCCACAGTCCGGCTTCTGTCATGGTGACTACCGCTACTCCTGCTGAACCTGTAAATCCTGTAATATATTTTCTTGCTTTAAAATAATCCCCTACATACTCAGACTCATGGAAATCTGAAGTAGGAATGATATACATATCAATATTTCTTTTCTTCATCTCTGCCCGTAAGGCATCGATTCTTTCTGCTATCATTTTCAAGTCTCCCTATGCTTCTTTTTTTACTGCAATAACCTCGATTTCAACTAAAGCTCCCTTTGGAAGTTTTGCCACTTCTACGCAAGAACGTGCCGGTGTTTCACCATTAAAATATTCTGCATAAATCTCATTTACTTTTCCAAAGTCATTGATGTCATCCAAAAATACGCTTGTCTTTACTGCACAATCTAAATCAGAGCCTGCTGCTTCTAATACTGCCTGAAGATTTTTGAATACCTGATGTGTCTGTGCTTCGATTCCATTTTGCAATTCTCCGGTTTCCGGAATTAATCCAATCTGTCCGGATGTAAAAATTAATCCATTTGCCTCTACTGCGTGTACATATGGTCCTACTGCTGCTGGTGCTTTTGGTGCATTAATTGTTTTTTTCATATCTATTTCCTCTTTTCTTATATTAGTATCGTTTCACTGTTACTTATTGTACCATGTTCCTTCCTTTGGTTCAATAATCTTATGAAATCTTATTTCAAAAAGTACTTGCTTTTCTTTTTCATCTATGATATTATATTATTCGTTCGGGTGATTACATTCGATACGCCGGCGTGGCGGAATGGCAGACGCACCAGACTCAAAATCTGGCGGTGGCAACATCGTATGGGTTCAAGTCCCATCGCCGGCAGCTAAAACCTCTAGCATTTGCTAGAGGTTTTTTACTTTATAGGAAATTACAGAAAAATTTCCTATAAAGTAAAAAAAGATGCCCAGCTCGCACACCATGTTGTGTGAAAGTGCATGAGCTTCCTATAAACTGAGAAACTTGCGTAACCAAAAGGCAGTAATGAACTTGTACAATTCATTACTGCCTTTTCGTTTTCTTATAATTGGAACTTACTTGTTTCCTGATTCTGCTGCTGACTCATTTCTACTAACATCTGTGTATCTTTTGTACATTCTTCAATTGCATCTGCTAATAATTGCATACTTGCACTTGTTTCTTCTGTTGATGCAGCATTTTCCTGTACAACACTCGCCAATCCATTGACAGCATCTGCTACTACCTGTTTTAGTGAATCCAAAATTTCTGTCTGTCCGCCAATTTCCTTGGCAGCATTTTCTACTATTTGAATCTCTTGATACAGATGTGAAAATGCTTCTTTGGTCTCTTCTAAGCGACTTCCCTGTTCCTGTACATTGTTAGATACTTCTTGCATCTTGCTTACGGAAATCTCAATATTTTCTGTTAAGTCTTTTACAATGCCTTCAATCTCTGCTGCACTATTAGAAGATTCTTCTGCCAAGTTACGAATCTCTTCTGCAACAACAGCAAAACCTTTTCCTGCTTCTCCTGCTCTTGCTGCTTCAATGCTTGCATTTAAAGATAACAGATTCGTCTGCTCTGCTAATTCCTTAATAATTTCAACTGCTTTATTAATATTGGCTGCAGATTCATTATTTTTATTCGTCTGGTCGTAAACGATTTCAATGGCGTTGGTGGTAACTTCTGTAATCTTGTATAAGGTTTGTATACTCTCAGAAGCTCCTGCAGAATATTTCATCATTGCTGATACGGATTCTCCAAGTCTTCCTACATCTTGCTTTTCTACACCGATGACTTCTCCAAGCTCTGAAATCTTATTATTTACGATTTCTGTTTCCGCTGCCTGACTGGTTGCACCTTGTGCCAGTTCTTCAATGGCTGTGTTTGTATTTTTGATACTTTCTGTAATATTTCCAAACTTCTGGCTAAACCTCTCACTGCTATCCATCAACTTGTCACCTGTTGTTGTAACACTGCCTATCATGCCTGCCAATGACTCTTTTACTCCATTTACGGAACGTGCAATACTTCCAATTTCATCTGTCCGCTGCAATAATTTCGGTTCAATCTTAAAACTTAAATTTCCATTTGCTGTTTTCTTTAAGTTTTCTTCTACTTTCTTGATTCCTGAAGTCATTCTCTTACCAAAAGCAAAGGCTACCATTGTAGCAATCACTAATATAGCAACTCCTGAAATAACAAAGACAGTAATCATTGTAGTAAATTCTTTGTTCATGTTTGCTTCTGTTTGTTCCATCTCTGCGTTCATGTCATCTACATAATTACCGGTTGTAATTACCCAATTCCATGGTTCAAACTTTTCTGAATAAGCTACTTTTGGAGCAACGGTGACACCATCTGCTTTTGTAAAATAAAACTCATTATAACCGCCACCTGCATCTGCTGACTTCATAATGTTCTGTATGATTTTAACCCCATTTTGATCGGTTAAATCATATCGGTCATCACCCTCTTGTTCTGCAAGAATCGGATGCATAACTAATATATAATCAGTGTCATCAATCCACATATACCCGGAAGCATCATCACGATAACGCATGGTTCTTACTGCTTCCTTTGCCATTTCCTGTGCTTCTTTTTCTGACAGGTCACCACTTTTATACTGGTCATAATACCCTTGTACCACTGCAATCGCCGATTGTACTTCGGACTTTATTTCCATTCGATAGCCCTCATCTTTGGCATTTTCATATTCTTTGGTGGATTCCTGCATGGACTTTTTTAAGAAATGTACACCCAATGCACTCATTAAAATTGTTGTTACTGCAATCAGAGTAAATATCACCATAATCAAAACGGCTGCAAGACTTTTCGCTCTTTTTCCCTGTTTGCTTTCTACTGTTCCTTTTTCTTTCATTCCAATCACCCCTAAGTGTTTTTTAATCATTTCCATTATACTCTTCTTGTACGAATTTTTCAATTTTTTGTCGATTATTTTGTTTACCAATTTGTCTTTGCTTTTTTCCAGCGTTCCGGCTCTTTTTGCCAAACCTCGTTCAGCCAGTCTACACCCTGACAAATTCCCTCTTCATTAAAGGCTACCTTTGTACTTTGTTTTTTCTCCTCTGGTGTAAAATCAAAGGCATATGGTGCTTCCCATGCACTCACTTCCAAGTATTCCTCTTCTTCTGTTTTTACCAAAGCAAACCGGAAGCGCATTCCCTCATGGCTTCCGGTAAATGTAGTCTTTTTTAAATATGGAATTCCTAATATGTCTGCTCTTTTTATCATGAAATATCCATCCTTTAAATCTGTTCAACTAAAACTTCATATCTTTTAAAATATCGAAGCAATCAAAGGTTGCAAAGTAATCCTTTGGTGTCTCTGCACGACGAATCAACTGTGTCGTTCCATCTTCCTTTAATAATACTTCTGCTGACTTTAACTTTCCATTATAATTATATCCCATTGCAAAACCGTGTGCTCCGGTATCATGAATCACTAATAAATCTCCCATGTCAATCTTTGGAAGCATTCTGTCAATTGCGAACTTGTCATTATTTTCACAAAGAGAACCTGTAATATCGTATTTATGGTCACAAACACTGTTATCTTTTCCCATAACAGTAATATGATGATATGCACCATACATAGCAGGACGCATTAAGTTTACTGCGCAAGCATCTACACCGATATATTCTTTATGTGTATGCTTTTCATGGATTGCGGTTGTCACTAAGCAGCCATAAGGTCCCATCATAAAACGTCCCATTTCTGTGTAAATTGCAACATCACCCATTCCTGCCGGAACAAGCACTTCTTCGTATACTTTTCGAACACCTTCTCCAATAGCACGAATATCATTTGGCTCTTGATCCGGCTTATAAGGGATTCCTACTCCACCTGACAAGTTAATAAAACGAATGTCTGCACCTGTTTCTTCTTTCAGTTTTACTGCCACTTGGAATAATTCCTTTGCAAGCATTGGATAGTATTCATTGGTTACTGTGTTACTTGCTAAAAATGCATGGATTCCAAAGTGCTTTGCACCTTTTTCCTTTAATACCTTGAAGCCTTCAAATAATTGCTCTGTGGTAAATCCGTATTTTGCATCTCCCGGGTTGTCCATGATACTATTACTGATTTTGAATAATCCGCCCGGATTGTAACGGCAGCTAATGGTTTCCGGAATATGTCCGATGGTTTCTTCTAAGAAATCAATATGGGTAAAATCGTCTAAGTTAATGATTGCTCCGATTTCATCTGCATACTTAAATTCAGATGCCGGTGTATCGTTGGAAGAAAACATAATATCTTTTCCATCAAAATGCAATGCATTTGCCATCATAAGTTCTGTCATAGAGGAGCAATCGCAACCGCAGCCATATTCTTTTAAGATATTAATTAAAAATGGATTTGGAGTTGCTTTTACTGCAAAATATTCTTTGAATCCTTTATTCCATGAAAATGCTTCTTTTACTGCCTGTGCATTGGCACGAATCCCTTTTTCATCATATAAATGAAATGGGGTTGGATATTCCTTTACAATTTCTTTTAACTGTTCAGCAGTTACAAATGGTTCCTTTTTCATATCAATTCTCCTTTATTTCTTAATTTCTATCGTTTACGCCTAACTCTATCAAACGTATCTCATTTTTCATAGAATCTTTAAATACCTGTACAAAGTTGGCTTGTCCGGAATATAGGCAGGTGCTTTCTTTCCCCTTTCCCAATTCTCCGGTTAATACATAGCTGGAATCTGTAATGATTCCTATCTGATTTTCTTTATTCTGTGTTTCGTAAACTTTCGCACCGAAAATAGAGCTGTTCTTGTCCGTTAAAATTACAATCTTAATCTTTCGTTCGACAAGCTTTTGGAGCTCCGGTTCTATCTGCTGTAACAGATTTTGAGACATGGAAATATAAACACGTTTTTCTGCCCGCTCCAACATATTTTTTACTTTATCTGAAATATTTTCATCAGAACGAATGGTAATATAACCGTCTTCTTCTTCCTTTTCCTTTGGCATATGTGTTATCAGATATTCTCTGCGTTCTGATAAGTTTCTTATTTTATTCTGGCAAAACTCTTCGATTCCCACCGGGGTATACTTTTTCGCATTCCCTTGGGTCATACAGGCTGCTCCCTTGTCTGTCAGCCCATCCAATGCCTTATATGCATTGGAACGTGAAATACCGGTCACCTTGGAAATCTCATATCCGGTACTCTTTCCAGAACGAATCAACTCCAAATACACAAGAGCTTCCTGTCCTGTTAAGCCAAATGCCACCAAATGCTCAATCAGATTCTTCCTATCCATTAGTTCCTTCCTTTGCTTAGTGGTACTTTTTAGGAACACTATAATATTTTTTTAGAGAAATGTCAATATGAATTGCTGATATAATTTCTCACAAGTCTCAGACTAAACATCCGCCTGCCAGTATTCCTGACAAATTCGTGCGTATCCTTAGGGGAACGCTTTTTATATGATAGGAAATTCATGCACTTTTATACTTTCACCCAATACGGTATTTTCTATGATATAAGAGAAAAAGCACAGACAAATTTCATCTGTGCTTCTTTTTCTTCACTTTTCCTATGAAATCAGGTTTTCCATACTCTTCAATCCGATTACTAAAGTTGATGTGTTATGGAATAATGCTGATGTGGTAGGCTGTATAATTCCTCCTACTCCAAGTAAAATCAATCCGGTATTAAATCCTACAATAAACCGATAATTTTTATTGATTCGCTTCATCAGTGCATTACTGATTACTTTTAAGGTAACAATTTCATATAAATCATTTGCACCAATAGTAATATCTGCAATCTCTCTTGCAATTTCCGCACCATCACTAATGGCAATTCCTACGTTTGCAGCGGAAAGTGCCGGAGAATCGTTAATGCCATCCCCTATCATGATAACTTTTCTTCCTGCGGCTTTTTCCTTTTCTACGAATCCTGCCTTATCTTCCGGAAGCACTTCGGAATAATATTCGTCTACGCCAACCTTGGCCGCAATTGCCTTTGCGGTACGCTCACTATCTCCTGTCATCATAACCACTTTGCGAATCCCTGCTTTTTTCAGAGAATTTACTACTGCAGCTGCCTCTTCTCTCACTGGGTCTTCTATGCAAATAACGGCTGCCAGTTTATTTTCCATTGCCATATATAAATGAGAATATTCCGATGGCAAATCGTTAAAACGTTGTTTCTGACTCTCCGGAATCTCACATCCCTCGTCTTCAAAGACAAAGTGATAACTTCCAATTACTACTTTCTTGTCATTTATCATACTGGAAATACCATGTGCTACGATATATTCTACCTTGGAATGAAGTTCTTCATGTATTAAATTCTTGTTCATGGCCGCATCTACTACCGCTTTTGCCATGGAATGTGGAAAATGTTCTTCTAAGCATGCTGCAATACGCAAAAGCTCATCCGGGGATTCTCCATTAAAGGAAACTACATCCACTACTGTCGGTTCTGCCTTTGTAAGCGTTCCGGTCTTATCAAATACAATGGTATCTGCCTCTGCCATTGCTTCTAAATATTTTCCACCTTTTACGGTAATATTGTAAGCACTTGCTTCTCGAATTGCAGATAATACGGAAATTGGCATTGCCAGCTTTAATGCACAGGAAAAATCCACCATCAGCACTGATAATGCCTTTGTTACATTTCGTGTAAGCAAATAGGTAATGCCTGTTCCTGCAAGGGTATATGGAACTAATTTATCCGCAAGATGTTCCGCTTTACTCTCTAAGGAGGACTTTAGTTTTTCTGATTCTTCAATCATGGTTACAATTTTTTCAAACTTGCTGGAACCATTGATTTCTTTTACCTGAATCATCAGTTCTCCTTCTTCTACTACTGTTCCTGCATATACCGTTCCCTCTTCGTTTTTTCTTACCGGCATGGATTCTCCGGTAAGAGAGGCCTGATTCACCATTGCTTCTCCTGCAATTACCGTTCCGTCAAATGGAATTACATTTCCCATATGAACTCTTACCATGTCGCCCTCTTTGATATCTGATGAAGAAACCAACACCTCTTGTTCTCCATTGCACAACCATACTTTGCTGACATTCAAGGACATACTTCTTGCTAAATTATCCACAGACTTTTTATGTGTCCACTCCTCTAATATTTCTCCTATGCCTAATAAAAACATAATAGAACTTGCTGTCTTAAAATCCTTTCGAAGCATAGATACGCCAATTGCCGTTGCATCTAAAACAGGAACTTCCATCTTACCTTTTGCTAATGTGGCAATTCCTTCCCATATGTATTTTATGGATTTTACTGCTGCAATTCCTGCTCTTAAAGGATATGGTAAAAACAGTTTGTTTCCTGTATGTAATACCACTTTATTAACCAGCTTGTCCCAATATTGACGATTTAGTGCTCTCCCGGAATTTTGCAAAAAAACATCCGGTACTTCCACCTGTTCATATTGAAACTTCTGCAATACCTGTATCATTTCTTCTCGGTTTCCCACATAACAAATAACTGCATCCTGCATACGCTCCTGTACTTTTACTGCCGTTACAAATTTCTGTCTGCTTAAATAATATTGAAGTGTATCTGCCTGTTCATCCGTCATCCGGCTCTGCAATACATGAATACGAATTCTTCCTCTGATTTCGTGTTTTATTACAAATCTCACTAAACAACCCTCTTTCGTTACAAAAAGGAGTCACCACACTTTTGTGCGGCAACTCCTTTGGTATTCTTCTATTCTGCTTCGTCAGCTACCGGTGCTTCTGTTTCTGCTGTATCTTCATAAGCTGCTGTCTGTGCTGCTCTATCTTCATTAATCTGCTGAGCTTCTGCATAAATATCTTCTGCATTTTCCTGAATATTTGTTGCAGTTTTCATGACACATTCTTTTGCACGCAATACGGCTGCTGTACAGTTGGTGTATACTTTCTTTGCATCTTTGCTGCCTAAGATTTTCACACCTGCTGTTCCAAACAGTACGCCTGCTGCAAATAAACCTATTTTCTTTACATCAAATTTCTTCAAAAATCCCAACATAAATGGTACCTCCTAATGACTTCTTCTTTTTGTATACAGGTTATTGTACATCCATGTCTATGAATTTTCCATGTTTTTTATTCCTGTTGAGAAATTTTATCACTAAAGTAAGTCTTGCAAAAGTATTATTAATGGTATAAAACTGCCGCAAAGCATTTTCATACTCCATGGCAGTTTCAGGGTGTTATGTTATTTAATTATTTTCTTTTTACATTAAATGCAGCCATTCCAGGATAAACTGCTGCATCGCCTAACTGTTCTTCTATTCTCAACAACTGGTTATATTTTGCAACACGTTCACTTCTGCTTGGTGCACCGGTCTTAATCTGGCAGGTATTTAAAGCTACTGCCAAATCTGCGATAGTAGTATCTGCTGTTTCGCCGGAACGGTGAGAAGAAATTGCAGTATATCCTGCTTTATGTGCCATTTTAATTGCTTCCAAAGTCTCAGATACAGAACCAATTTGGTTTAATTTAATCAGGATTGCATTTCCGCATCCTAATTCAATACCCTTAGATAATCTCTCTGTATTGGTTACGAATAAGTCATCTCCTACTAACTGAACCTTATCTCCTAATTCAGCAGTCAGCTTCTGCCATCCTTCCCAATCATCTTCATCCAAAGCATCTTCAATAGAGATAATTGGATATTTTTCTACTAAGCCTTTCCAATGAGCAATCAGTTCTTCAGAAGTGAATTTTGTTCCTGCCTTTGGCAATATGTATTCACCTTTCTTAGAGCCTTTCCATTCGCTGGAAGCTGCATCCATAGCAATCATGAATTCCTTACCCGGCTCATATCCTGCATTTTTTACTGCTTCTAAAATGTACTGAATTGCTTCTTCGTCCGATGCAAGGTCTGGAGCAAATCCACCTTCATCTCCAACAGAAGTAGCTAGCCCTTTACTCTTTAATAATGCTGCCAATGCATGGAATACTTCCGCACACCAGCGAAGTGCTTCTTTGAAACTTGGAGCACCTACCGGCATAATCATAAACTCCTGTACGTCTACGGTATTTGCTGCATGCGCACCACCATTTAAAATATTCATCATCGGAACCGGTAAACGGTTACCGGAAATTCCTCCAAGGAAACGATACAGTGGAATATCTAATGCAATTGATGCTGCTCTTGCTGTTGCAATAGAAACTGCCAAGATTGCATTTGCACCAAGTTTAGACTTGTCTTTTGTTCCATCTGCATCAATCATTGCCTTATCAACTGCATAAATATCTGATGCCTCCATTCCTACTACTACATCACTAATGATTGTGTTGATATTTTCAACTGCCTTGGTAACACCTTTTCCAAGATATCTTCCTTTATCGCCATCGCGAAGCTCCAGTGCCTCAAATTCTCCGGTAGATGCACCACTTGGTGCTGTTCCTCTTCCTACTGTTCCATCTACAAGAACCACTTCTGCTTCTACCGTAGGATTTCCTCTGGAATCCAAAATCTCTCTTCCGATTACTTTTTCAATCTGTAAATAATCCATTTCTTGAAATCTCCTTCCAACTCTCTTTTAAGACAAACCTCCCGGAAGGGAATCAACCTTCCGGTGAATACAATTCTAATTGTTTTCTGAGGAGTCTTTATGATTTACACTCATTTAGTTAGTTTTATCTAACCTCACTTATCATAATTGATTTTGGATTTAAAATCAAGGATTTGAATTGATAGGATTTCTCACTTTTCACAAATACTGTCACAAGCATTTACCAGTAATGTATCTATGGTCTGTTCAAATGCTTGTGCTAACAAAAACTCTCTACTCCCTAATGCCCATGCACTTAATTTTAAAAAATTACAAAACAGTTCCCAATCCGGTGTTTGCTTTGGCGTTTTCAAAAAGGATATTATCCATTTTGCCGTATCCTCATCCTTATCTTCATTTTCCAAATATTCTACCGGCCACTTAGAAACCATCCACTTGGTTTCCTGCTCTGTAAGATAAGAGAAAATATTGGGATTTTCTGCACACATCCATTTGAGATACTGATACAAGCCTTCATATGTAAGCTTTTCTTCCTCGTCCAGATATTCCAGCAGCTTTTCCTTGGTCTGACTACGTTTTTCTCGCATCATCTGATACAGATATTCTGTCTTATTGGAAAACAAATTAAAAAACGTTCCCTTTGAAACGTAGCAACTATTTGTTAATTCTTCTATATTTACTGCTTTAATCCCCCTGCCTTTAATCTTTGAAATCCCTCTTCTATTAGTTTTTTGCGAATATGTGTTCGTTCTTCTTGGGTGAATGAATTAGACATAATGTTTCCCTTTTACATTTTTTCAGCGTGACCAAATTTTTATTGATAGTCATTGTCAATTTTCTATAATATTATATCATGTTGACGTTTGGTTAGCAATGACTAACAAAATAATTATAGTAAGAAAGGATTTTGTATTATGATTAAATTAGAAAATATGTCTAAAGAACAACTAGATGCTATCGGAACTACTATCGGCGAAGCCTACTATGCTGAGAATGATTCTATGATTCAGACCTGTTTTCAAACCAAAGAAGAATGTATTCTTTACTTTCAAATTTTGGTTAAAAGCTGTCATGACTTAGGCATTCTATATAGTATTTCACCGAAATTAGAAGGTTTTGTTGCCTATTACAGAAAAAATCAACTATCTTTTTGGGCATTACTAAAAATGTTATACCATTTTCGTAAAGCCGGCTTATCCTCTTCTATCAAAGCCATGGGGAAAATGCATCCCAATTGGATAGAAGGTAATCAAAAATACAAAAAAGAAAAAGATTTTGTAGAAGTATATATGGCAGTGGTGCCAAGAGAATATCAGGGAAATGGGTATCTGCATAAGCTATTAGAAGCTCCTTTTGCCCTTGCAAGAAACAACAACATTCCTTGTATTCTTGACACCAATACCAACCTTAAGGCTTTAAAATACCAACATTGTGGTATGAAAGTTATTGACCATAAGTCTTATCCAAATAATGTAGATATGTATACTTTAGAATATCGATAATTGTCTTATCATGTGTTAGTGCTTCGATTGTCTGATTGTCTCTATTAATTCCTCTTCATTTTTTCTGTAATAAAGGACTCTACTTCCTCTTTTTCTATTCCAAGCACTACTGCAAGCTCTCCATATAAACTGTCTTGCGCTATCTTAAAATATTTCCGGTCACTATTGGTTACTTTCTTTCCCTCTGACATTCTTACCTGCATGCGCTGATATACGGTTTTGATAATCTTTATCAGCTCTTCGCAGTCACAAGTAGCAAGCTCCTGTTTATAAACTTCTTCTCTCTGCTTTTCATTGGTAATCCAAAGAGTTTCAATTTCTTCTATTTTATCGATTAATTGCAATGCGCTCTCTTTTGAAATCAAGGGACGAATCAGCACCTTTTTGTTATCTACCGCTGTATAAATGGTACTACCCTTAATATAAAGTGGTTTTAGTGTATAATACAGTTTATCCTTTGGAATCCCCGGTATAGTATCAATCGTTCCCACACTTTCCACCTTACACACTCCATTATTTCCATATATCATATAATCGCCTGTCTGAAACATTCCATGACTCCTTTCTCTACATCACACATCTGTTACTTTTATTTTAGCACCTTTCACACTGTTTTCGTCAGTGCTTTTTTCTTTTTTGTAATATTTTTGTAACATTTCACCATGTGCTTTGTAGAGAAATTTGTGCAGTTTTTCATTTTTATATGACTAAACTATAAATAATTTCTGCCTACTGTTTATAGGCTCTTTTTCATATTTATTCCCACATATAAGAAAACCATTACTTCCGCAATGGGAACTGCGAACCATAATGCACTTCCACCGAAGATTGCCGGAAGAATCAAAAGTAAAATACCGCTTAAAATCACCCCTCTTAATAAGGAAACAAGCATTGCTGTCATAGGCTTGTTAATTGCTTGAAAATAATAGGTTGAAAACACATTAAATACCAAAAAGATAAATGCAAGGAAATACGCCCGTAAAATTCCCGGTGCTATTTTAATTATTTCCGGTGTTGCTGACATATAAAACCGAACCATTGGAATTGGTATCATAATTCCTATCAGACAGCAAACAACACCTATCCCCAAAGCTAACACCCCTGCATATTTTACTGTTTGTTTAATTCTCTCTTTTTTTCCCGCTCCATAATTCACAGAAATAAGTGCTTGTGCTGATTCTCCCACGGCATACCCAAAGGTCTGAACCATCGTAGATATATTTGAAATCACTCCATACACAGACAATGCAGCCGCACCCAGATATGTCATAATCTGCTTATTAAATATGACTGCCAGTACCCCCATTGCAACATCAATGGCAAAGTTACTGCTTCCCATAGCTACAATTCTTTTCAATTTTACTCCGAATTCGAGATTTTTTGTCGTAAATTTCAATGTACATTGCTTTGTAAATAAATAGGACACTAAAACTGCAAAAGATATACACTGTCCCAATGCGGTAGCCAGTCCTGCTCCATAAATTCCCATATCCAAAACAAATACAAAAAAGATATCGCCAAAGACATTAAATACACCACCTGCTACTGCCGCAATTGTAGTGTATAGTGGTGCACCGTCATTTCGAATAAATGGAATCAAATACTGACCTATCAAAAATAATGGGGAAAAAACTGAAATCCAGAATGCGTATTTTACAGTCAACTCTAAAATATCCCCACTTGCTCCACACATAGAAAGCAGTGTTCTTTGACATAAGTTATATAATACAAAAATGATAATCGACACAATAACTGAAATAATCAGTCCTACACTAAAATACTTATCCCCTTCCTTTTTATCTCCGGCACCTCTTTTTTGTGCCATAATTACAGAACCTCCAATACCAAACAAAAGTCCCATTGCAAAAAGTAATGTCCACAACGGAAAAAAACATGCAACCGCCGCAGTTCCATTTGGTCCTTCGTAACGTCCGATACAGATAGTATCTACAATACCATAAATTGACATAATCATAGAACTTCCTATTGCTGCGCCAAAATATTTTAAATATAAAGTTTTAATATTTCCATTTAATAAATCCATTCTTTCTGTTCCTTTCTTTATATTTCCTATTTCGGTCGATGCTGAGCAAGAGCCACTGGCACTCAGCACCGCCAAATCTTTATGCAAGCACTCGATTTTCCACGCTACTTGCACAAAAAAGAGCTGGATAAACAAATAAGCATCTCAGCTTATCACCTTATCCAGCTCGTTATTTCAAATGAATAACTTACCCTCCGCGTGAGCAGTGTTTATTATATCTAAAAACCTTTTCACAGTCAATAGCTTTTCATTTCTGTTTTTTAATCTTACTGATTTTTCCTATGCAGTTGTCTCTTCAAACTGAGAATTATACAAATCTGCATAAAATCCACCTTTTGCAAGGAGTTCCTCATGGTTACCCTGTTCAATAATATCTCCGTCTTTCATAACCAAGATAATATCCGCATCCTTAATAGTAGATAAACGATGGGCAATTACAAAACTTGTTCTTCCTTTCATCAGGTTATTCATCGCCTTTTGAATCCGTTCCTCTGTACGGGTATCTACGGAAGATGTTGCTTCATCCAAAATCAAAATCGGATTATCTGCCAAAATAGCTCTTGCAATGGTAAGCAACTGTTTTTGTCCCTGTGATACATTGCTTGCGTCCTCGTTTAATTCCATCTGATAGCCACCCGGCAATGTACTGATGAAATGATGTGCATGAGCTGCTTTTGCCGCTGCAATTACTTCTTCATCCGTGGCATCCAGACGTCCGTAACGAATATTTTCCATAATCGTTCCTTTGAATAACCAAGTGTCCTGTAAAACCATTCCAAAGTTTTCTCTTAAATCTGTACGATTGAAATCACGCAAATCATGTCCGTCTACTTTAATACTTCCGGAATTTACATCATAGAAACGCATCAACAATTTTACCATGGTTGTTTTTCCGGCTCCGGTTGGTCCTACAATGGCAACCATCTGTCCCGGATTTACCTTACAATTAAAGTCATTTACAATAATTTTTTCCGGATCATATCCAAACTTCACATGTTCAAAAGATACACTTCCATCGACATGCTCTAATTTCACCGGATGCTCTACGGTTAAATCTTCCTCTTCCTCGCCAAGGAATTCAAAAACACGTTCTGCTGCAGCAGCGGTGGACTGAAGCATATTAGATACCTGTGCTACCTGTGTAATTGGCTGGGTAAAGTTCTTTACATACTGAATAAAGGACTGAATATCTCCCACTTCAATATTACCACTAATTACCTGCATACCACCTATAACTGCCACTGCCATATAACCAAGATTTCCTACAAATGTCATAATCGGCATCATCATACCAGATAAAAACTGTGATTTCCATGCAGACTGGAATAAAATTCCATTGGTTTCATCAAACTCTTTCTGCATATCCTCTTCTTTATTAAATGCTTTTACAATATTATGTCCGCTATATACTTCTTCTACCTGTCCGTTAATCTTTCCTAAGTAGTTCTGCTGTGCCACAAAGTATTTTTGTGAAGCCTTTACTACTATTCCTATCAATATACCTGATACCGGAAGAATCACCAATGCAATTAAGGTCATCAATGGACTAATGGTCAACATCATAATCAAAATACCAATTAAGGTAGTTACAGATGTAATTAACTGCGTTACACTCTGGTTAAGTCCCTGTCCTAAGGTATCTACGTCATTGGTGATTCTTGACAACACTTCACCCACCGTTCGAGACTCAAAATATTTCATTGGCATACGATTAATTTTCTTAGAAATATCCTCACGGAATCTAAAGCATACCTTCTGTGTGATTCCACTCATAATCCATCCCTGGATAAATGAGCAGGCCGCACTCAATAGATAAACGCCAAGTAAGAACAACAATATCTTACCGATTTTATCAAAGTCAATACTTCCTGAACCTGATACCTTTGCCACCAGACCGTTAAACAATTCTGTGGTTGCTTTTCCTAAAATCTTTGGTCCTGCAATACTAAATACCGTTGAGGCAACTGCAAATATTAAAACAATCAGTACACCTATCTTGTATCTGCCCATATATTTTATAAGCTGTGATACTGTCCCTTTAAAATTCTTTGCTTTTTCTCCCGGTGCCATTCCTGCTCCCGGTCCATGTTTCATTGGACGTCTTTTCTGTTCACTCATTATGCAAGACCTCCTTTCAACTCTTTTTCAGATAACTGTGACTTCGCAATTTCCTGATAGGTTTCACATGACTGCATTAATTCTTCATGTGTTCCCTTTCCTACAATCTTGCCATCTTCTAATACAATAATCTGATCTGCATGTAAAATCGTACTAATTCTCTGTGCTACAATAATGACTGTTGCATCTGAAATCTTTTCATTTAATGCCTTTCGCAATACCACATCTGTTTTATAATCTAATGCGGAAAAGCTGTCATCAAATAAGAATACCTTTGGATTTTTTGCAATGGCCCTTGCAATGGAAAGACGCTGCTTCTGACCACCGGACACATTGGTTCCGCCTTGTGCAATTGCACTTTCGTACTTTTCTTCCTTTTGAGAGATAAATTCTTCTGCCTGTGCAATCTGAGCAGCTTCCTCTATGTTTTCCATCGGTACATCACCTGCAAATCCAATATTAGATGCAATCGTACCTGAGAACAATACGCCTTTCTGAGGCACATATCCAATCAGACTTCTTAATTTATGTTGTGTAATATCACGAATATCCACACCATCTACGGTAATTTTTCCTTCTGTTACATCATAAAATCTTGGAATCAGATTCAGCAATGTAGACTTACCGCATCCGGTACTTCCGATAATTGCCGTGGTTTTTCCGGGTTCTGCCGTAAATGAAATATTCTCAATGGCATCTTCGTCAGCTCCCGCATATTTAAAGGCTACATTTTCAAATACTACCTCACCCTTCCACTGTTCTTTCTTATCATCCTGTGGTTTTTCCGGGTCAAGAATTCCGGCGTCTGTGTTAAGCACCTCGTCAATACGTCCTGCGGCAACTCCGGCTCTTGGAAGCATAATTGATACCATGGTAATCATTAAAAATGCTATAACAATCTGCATGGTATAGGTGATGAATGCCATCATATCACCAACCTGCATATTGCCAAGGTCTACGCCCTTAGAACCAAACCATACAATTGCCACTGTGATACAGTTCATAATCATCATCATAACCGGCATCATCATTGACATAACACGGCTGGTAAACAACTGTGTTTTCATCAAATCATCATTAGCACCGTCAAAGCGCTTTTCCTCAAATTTTTCTCTGGAAAATGCACGAATTACAGGAACTCCCGTTAAAATTTCTCTAGATACCAAGTTCAAACGGTCTACCAATGTCTGCATCTTTTTGAACTTCGGAAGTGTAACCATCATAAGTAACCCTACAACTACCAAAATTGCTATCACGGCTACTGCAATAATCCAACCCATTCCGGTTTTTGTTCTCATTACTTTGATAATACCGCCAATTCCGATAATCGGTGCATAAATTACCATTCGAAGAAGCATAACCTCTACCATCTGAATTTGCTGAATATCATTGGTACTTCTTGTAATCAATGAGGCTGTGGAGAACTGCTCAATTTCGTTATTAGAAAAAGATACTACCTTTTTAAATACACGTTCTCTCAAGCGCATACCTACACCAGCCGATGCATAAGAAGCTAACATTCCTGCAAAAATTGCTGCTGCCATCATAATCACAGACATTAAAATCATTTTTCCGCCGGTACGAAGCATATAGCTGTTCTGATAATCTCCCATATCCCATCCTAAAGCTTCGTATTCTGCCTTTACTACTAATAAAGCTTTTTGTGTAATAATGGTATCACTCATATCTCCCAGTTGTTCTTCTACTGCATCTTCCTGCTGTAAAATCTGCTCCTTTGTCATCATTCCGCTTTCCAATGCAGTCTTGATTGTGTTCATATCCATGCCTTCCTGTTCGTTCATATTTGACATAACAAGCATCGGCATACCAAGGATATCATCTAATTGTTCTATTTCTTCACTATTTTTCTTTAATGTCAGTTCATAGTTTCCGTCTGCATTTTTCTTATATGCATCCTTTACCGTTTCTGTCTCATCCTCCGATAAAAAGACACAGAGATTCTCAAACGTCTCCTCTCGCATCTCCTCCGGAGTTATATGTTCAATTCCTCCTTGCTGAATTCCAACATCCACAATATCCGACATATACTGTGGCAAAGAGAGGTCACAATATGCCTGTATAATCAACAGCAGGACAATACAGACTACCATTCCCTTACACTCTTTCAAGTATCTGAATATCTTTCCCATGAGTTCCATCCTTTCTTAGTCGTTCTTTGTACTAGTTTCCAGTTCACATTCCATCGCATCTGCCAATTCATTGCATATCTGAATCAGTTCTTCGATTCGTTCTGCACCAACATCACTGCAAACCTTGCTGATATACGCCTTTAGCCGTTTCATTGTACGTTCACAAGTCTGCTGTCCTTCCTCTGTCAAATACACATATGTATTTCTACGATCCTTGGTATCAACACTTCTGCCAACCAACTTGCGTTCCTCTAAATTCCGCAGTGTTCTAGAGGCTTGAGATGGTGCAATTCGAAGCTTTTCTGCCAGTTCCGATACAAATATGCCTTCCCGTTCGGGGTTCTCTTTTTGTCCTTTTGCAATACACATCAGTGCAAAATGTTCATTTTGTGACACCTCCAATATCGCATTAATATTCACTTTGCGAATTCGGTGAAATGCTTGCATCAACCTTGTATGCATGAACTCCACGTTATGATTCTCCATAGTCTCATCCCCTTTGTGTTTCTTTTTACCTTGTAAATATTTAACACTGTTATCTATTTACAGGATAATATAATATGCCCCTACTGACTATTTGTCAACAGGGGCAATTCTAAAAAATTCTAAACTTTTTCTAAACAATATAAACTTTTTAAATCAATCCATAATGTTTCAAACCGTTATAAATTCCATCTTCCCATAATGGTGTAGTCACATACTCTGCTGCATCTTTTGCCTGCTGCATACCATCTCCCATTGCAACGGAATGTGCTACATACTTAAGCATATCCAAATCATTGGTACTATCACCAAATGCATAGGTATCTTCGTGAGCAATATGCAAAATCTCACACATTTTTTGAATACCTGTTGCTTTATTGAATCCTTTTGGAATAATCTCCATAAATCCGCTATCTCTATGAATAATGTCATAATGTTTTTCTAATTCTTCTTCCAACTCTTTTTGATGTTCCTGCATATAATTTACACAAAACTTACTTACCTCAAGCTGATTCTCATTTCCGGTAACCTTTAATAAATTGTCACCTAACTCCTTTTTCATTCCATTATAAAATTCATCCTCAAAACAGCCTCTATTCATATATAATGCATATCTTCCTTCTAATATATAATCTGCCTCCAGCTTGTTAAGATATTCACTATCTTTTTTAATCTGCTCTAATTCAATTTTATGATAAAACTCTGTTTTTCCCTGAAACTCTCCATAAGTACCACATCCTGCCACTACTCCGTGGAATCCAAGGGGCATCAATGCTTTATCCGGAATAAACACTCTGGTTCTTCCACTACAAATAAATAAATAGTTTCCATTCTTTTTTAATTGTAAAAGAGCTTCTCTTGTGCTGTCCGGTATTTGCTGCTTGTTATCCCACAGTGTTCCGTCAATATCAAAAAATACTGCTTTTTTCATATGTCATCCTCTCAATCCTGCAAATCATTACTATTTCATTTTATACCATATCCGCAGTAACATTTCAATAGATTCACACATTACTGCGCTCTTTCAAATCTTCCAATATTATATTTAATGGTCTTGATTTTCTTTACCATTGCTCCATTTCTTGAATAATATGTTATACTTCGTTTAAACACTTAAACGAAAGGATGTATTAATCATGGATATTATGGAAGTTATGGAACAAAGACATAGTGTGCGACAGTACACAGAACAAAAAATCGAAACTGAAAAAAGAATTATATTAAATGAACTTGTAACAGAGATTAATAAAGACAGCGGTCTTCATATGCAGATTTTTTATGATGAACCAGATTGCTTTGACTCACTCATGGCTCATTATGGAAATTTCAAAAATGTATCCAATTATATTGCTATTGTAGGTAACAAAAAAGATGAGGAAAAAGCCGGATACTATGGAGAACAGCTCATCTTAAAATGTCAAGAGCTTGGTATCAATTCATGCTGGGTAGCTTTGACACATGGTAAGACAAAAGCAAAATTAGCAAAAGGAGAAAAACTTTTGATTGTAATCTCTATCGGATATGGAGTAAATCAAGGTGTTCCACACAAAAGTAAACCTATGGAAGAACTGTTCAAAGCAGACGATAAGCCGGAATGGTTTTTAAAAGGAATGAAAGCGGCTTGCCTTGCTCCTACTGCTATGAATCAGCAGAAGTTCTTCTTTGAGCTAAATAAGGGAGTTGTTACCGCAAAAGCCTTGATGGGATTTTATGCAAAAATAGACCTTGGTATTGTAAAATATCATTTTGACGTCGCATCCGGACATGAGGTACAGTAAAAATGGATAGAAAAAAAGATATAGAAAAATTAGCGGAAGATTTTAAACGCTGTCAGAAAATACTAATAGCAATTGGTGATGCAAACAGGCAGCACATGATATTGGAAATGATGAAGATGGGTGACTGCTCAGGTGTGCGTGTAAATGAAATTACAGAAAGCACAAATCTTTCCAGACCTGCGGTATCACATCATTTGCAAATTCTCAAAGATGCAGGCATATTAAAGATGCGTAGAGAAGGAACAAAGAACTATTATTATTTTGACCCTGATATGGAAAGTTTTGAATTACTTATAAATGTACTAAGAAAAACAATGGAGATAACAGCGAATCTTCCAGATAGGAGTGGCAATGAAGATTAAAACAATTCAAACCGGATATACATTAGTATCAAGTGCTGTTCCCAATAGGGCAACACACAAGAGTAAATTTGCATATACCAGACTATTTCAAACTAAAAAAAGCAGAATTAAAGTGCCTGTAAAGTGCTATTATATTACAGTTGGAAAACATAGCTTTTTAATTGATGCAGGATGGAGTAAAGATGTTGTAGAACACCCAATAAAGCATCTTGGCTATGGTCTGTATTTCGCCAGCGAACCGGTAATGGACATCGAAGAAGCTGCAATAAACCAACTAAAAGAGGACAAAATAGATTGTATTCTTATGACGCATTTGGATTGTGACCACATTTCAGGTGTAACCGATTTCCCTCATGTGGAAAAATGGTGTTCCAAAGAAGAATTTGATGCTGTGTCTAAGAATCGTCTTCGATATGGAAAATTAGTAAACGGAAAAGAATTTCATTATATTAATTTTATAGAAGATACCAAAGCGCCATTCGGTAAATCAGCCGATATTTTTGGCGATGGCAGCGTCATCGCTTACTTTACACCAACCCACTCAGCCGGAAGTGTTATATATAAAATAGTGGAAGACGAAAAATATTTTCTTATTGTAGGGGATAATGGCTATATGAACAAATCTTGGGAAGAAAATGTGCTTCCAGATCCTCTTTATCATAAGGAAAATATGCAAAAATGTCTGAAGTGGATAAAAGATAAGAGTATGGAATCGGAATGTTTGGGGATTTTGTGTGCACATAATCCTAAAAACTAATATTCTATCTCATGAACGGATTGACAAAATACAATTTTTCTCTACTTTTAAATGGGGCGAAATAATCGCCCCTTTGAGCCGATTTTATAATAAGTTTTATACAATGCAATATTTCTATGATACAAAAAGCCTCGACAAAACATTTTGTTTTGCCGAAGCTTTTTCATATACTTTCCTATAACCTTTTCTGTTCTTATGCATTCAAATTGGTATATCCCATCAGACTGGCATCTACTTCCCTTGCCACTTCACGTCCTTCATGGATTGCCCATACAACTAAGGACTGTCCTCTGTGCATATCACCTGCGGTAAATACATTCTTTACATTTGTCTCATACTGACCCTTTGCTGTTTCTACATTGGTTCTCTCGTTTAACTTCAAGCCAAAGGCATCTGCAACATATTTTTCCGTTCCTAAGAATCCGGCTGCAATCAGTACCATATCTGCTTCCATTTTGCTTTCAGAACCCGGTACTTCTACCATCATCATACGACCGGTTTTTTCGTCTTTTTTACTCTCAAGTTTTACAACGGTAAGACCACTTAAATTACCATTCTTATCTTTTAAAAACTCTTTTACGGTTGTCTGATAAATTCTTGGGTCATTTCCAAATACGGCAATGGCTTCTTCCTGACCGTAATCTGTCTTGCAGACCTTTGGCCACTCCGGCCATGGATTGTTCTCTGCACGAGTATCCGGAGCTTTGGGCATCATTTCCAACTGTACCACAGATGCAGCTCCATGACGAATGGAAGTTCCTACACAATCGTTTCCGGTATCACCACCACCGATAATAACTACTTTCTTACCCTTTGCTGAAATATACTTATTATCCTTTAAATCAGAATCTAGCAGACTTTTTGTAGTTGCCGACAGAAAATCAACTGCAAAATAAATCCCCTTTGCATCTCTTCCCGCTGCTTTTATATCTCTTGGATTTTTCGCACCACAGGCTAAAATTACACGGTCATATTCCTTTAACAGTTTTGCAGGCTTTATATCCTTTCCTACATTCACGCCTGTAATAAATTCAACGCCTTCTTCTTTCATTACATTGATTTTACGTTCGATAATCTGTTTTTCCAGCTTCATATTGGGAATACCATACATCAAAAGTCCACCCACACGGTCATCTCTTTCATATACAGTTACCAAGTGTCCACGTTTATTTAACTGGTCTGCTGCGGCAAGTCCTGCCGGACCGGAACCGATAACTGCTACTTTTTTACCGGTTCTTACCTTTGGCGGCTTTGCTGCGGCAAATCCATTTTCATACGCATACTCAATAATTCCGTGTTCATTTTCCTTTACAGAAACCGGTTCTCCGTAATGTCCGCAGGTACAAGCAGCTTCACACAGTGCCGGACATACTCTTGAGGTAAATTCCGGAAAGTTATTGGTCTTTGTCAAGCGATTATAAGCCTGTTCCCAGTTTCCTGTGTATACCAAATCATTCCATTCCGGTACCAGATTGTGCAGCGGACAGCCGGAAGTCATTCCCATGATTTCCATGCCCGCCTGACAGAACGGCACACCGCATGCCATACAGCGCGCGCCCTGTTTACGTTGTTCTTCCATTGACAGAGGGGTATGGAACTCATTAAAGTTCTTGATACGCTCTTTTGGTGCTACCGCCTCTGCTGTCTGTCTTTCATATTCCATAAATCCTGTTGGTTTTCCCATTTTGCGTTCCCTCCTTAATTCTTTGTATTTGCGTAAAATGCTTCAATCTGTGCCTGTTCAGAGCTTAATCCTTTTTCTTCCATCTGAACAATCGCCATCATCATTCGGTTATAATCGTAAGGTACGATTTTCTTAAACTTCGGCAGATATTCACTGAAGTTATCCAGAATCTCTTTTCCTTTTACAGAATTTGTAAAAGATACATGCTCTTTAATCATATCCTTTAATTCCATAACATCATATTTGGATGTGATTTCTTCTGAAAATACCATTTCTTTATTGATTCTGGTATACAGGTCATTGTCTTCGTCCAGTACATAAGCAATTCCACCGCTCATACCTGCTGCAAAGTTCTTTCCTGTTTTACCAAGAACAACCACACGTCCACCTGTCATGTATTCACATCCGTGGTCACCAACACCCTCTACGACTGCATTCGCTCCAGAGTTACGAACGCAGAAACGTTCTCCGGCAACACCATTGATAAATGCTTTACCACTGGTTGCACCATACATTGCAACGTTACCTATGATGATATTTTCATCCTGCTTGTAGCTTACTCCTGTTGGGGGATATACCACTAATTTACCACCAGACAATCCCTTACCGAAGTAGTCATTACTATCCCCTACAAGCTCTAAGGTCAGTCCCTTTGGAATAAATGCTCCAAAACTTTGTCCGCCAGCTCCGGTACATTTTACGATAAATGTATCTTCTTCTAAGGTATCATCATATCTCTTTGTAATCTCAGAACCAAAGATTGTACCGAAAGAACGGTCTGTATTGGTTACTTCTACATCAATGCTTCGCTTCTGCTTATTCTCTAATACACTCTTTAACTGTTTCATCAAAACAGTTTCATCCTTTGTCTTTTCCAATTCAAAGTCATATACCTGTTTTGGATCAAAGATAACTTTTTCCTTTGGACCTGCAAACGGATTATTGATAATCTTGGATAAATCCAATTCTTTTTCACGTTCAGTTAAGTCCTCTCTTACCTTTAATAAATCTCCTCTACCAACCAGCTCGTCTACGGTATGCACACCAAGTCTTGCCATATATTCTCGCAAATCTTCTGCGATAAACTTCATAAAGTTGATAACGTATTCCGGTTTACCGCTGAAACGTTTTCTAAGCTCCGGATTCTGAGTTGCGATACCTGCCGGACAGGTATCCAGATTACATACACGCATCATCACACAGCCAAGTGTTACCAATGGAGCTGTTGCAAATCCAAATTCCTCTGCTCCTAACATTGCCGCTACTGCCACATCACGTCCGGTCATTAACTTACCGTCTGTTTCAATTCTTACCTTATTACGAAGTCCATTCATAATCAAAGTCTGATGTGTTTCCGAAAGTCCTAATTCCCAAGGAAGTCCTGCATTGTGGATAGAACTGCTTGGTGCTGCTCCTGTTCCACCGTCATAACCGGAAATCAATACTACCTGTGCACCTGCCTTAGCAACACCTGCCGCTACGGTACCAACTCCGGCTTCAGATACCAGTTTTACAGAAATTCTTGCATCTTTATTAGAGTTCTTCAAGTCATAGATTAACTGCTCCAAATCCTCGATAGAGTATATATCGTGGTGTGGTGGTGGGGAAATCAATGCTACACCCGGTGTAGAAAGTCTGGTCTTTGCTATCCACGGATATACTTTCTTTCCCGGAAGATGTCCACCTTCCCCCGGTTTTGCTCCCTGTGCCATTTTAATCTGAATCTCCTTGGCACTTACCAGATAACGGCTGGTAACTCCGAATCTTCCGGATGCTACCTGCTTAATGGCAGAACAACGGTTCCGTCCGTCTTTTCCCACAGTGAGACGTTCCGGATTTTCTCCACCCTCTCCACTGTTTGACTTACCATGCAGTCTATTCATGGCAATTGCCAGTGTTTCATGTGCTTCCTGTGAAATAGAACCATAGGACATCGCACCGGTTTTAAAACGTGTTACAATAGAATCTACACTTTCTACTTCTTCTAATGGAATTCCTTTTTTCGGGAACTTAAAGTCTAACATTCCACGAATATTGGAGTTCTTTTCCTCTGCATTTACTGCATCCGTGTACTGTTTGAACAACTCATAATCACCACGTCTGGTTGCTTCCTGCAACAAATGAATGGTCTTTGGATTGTACAAATGACTGTCTGCGCCACTTCTCATCTTATGACGTCCACGGCTTTCCAGTGTTAAGTCTGTCTCTAATCCTAATGGGTCATATGCGCTGGAATGTAATGCATTTACGTCATTTTCAATATCCTTTATAGTAATTCCACCAATACGGCTTACAGTATCTGTAAAATACTTGTTAATTACATCAGAGTCAATTCCGATTGCTTCAAAAATCTTAGACCCCTGATAAGACTGAATGGTGGAAATCCCCATCTTTGCCGCAATCTTTACAATTCCATGAAGAATTGCATTGTTGTAATCAGAAATTGCCGCATAATAATCTTTATCCAACATATGCTCATCAATCAGCTCTTTTACCGTATCTTGTGCTAAATATGGATTGATTGCACAAGCTCCATATCCTAACAAGGTTGCAAAGTGATGCACTTCTCTTGGTTCACCGGACTCTAAAATCATTGCTACCGCTGTTCTCTTTTTCGTCTTAATCAAATGCTGCTGCAATGCGGACACTGCTAATAAAGAAGGAATTGGTACATGATTTTCATCTACACCTCGGTCAGATAAAATCAAAATATTTGCTCCATCACGATATGCACGGTCTGCTTCTACATATAAATGTTCGATTGCCTTTTCCAAGCTGGTATTTTTGTAATATATAATAGGAAGTTCTACAACCTTAAACCCATCCACTTTCATGCTTTTAATCTTCATCAAATCGGTATTGGTTAAGATTGGATTATTTACTTTCAATACCTGACAGTTGATTGCCTTTTCCTCTAACAAGTTACCGTCTTCTCCAATATATACCGTTGCAGAAGTTACTACCTCTTCACGAATGGAGTCGATTGGTGGATTGGTTACCTGTGCAAACAACTGTTTAAAGTAGTTAAATAATGGCTGATGGTCTCCTGCCAATGCTGCTAATGGAGTATCAATACCCATAGCGGCGGTACTTTCTGCACCATTTTTTGCCATTGGAAGAATTGCTTCTTTTAAAGATTCATAAGTATATCCAAATGCTTTCTGCATCCTCTGACGTTCTTCCTTGGTATATTCCGGTACACGCTGATTTGGAATCTTTAAATCCTCCAGCTTAATCAGGTTACGGTCTAACCATTCACCATATGGCTGACGTCCTGCATATCTTTCTTTTAATTCATCATCATCAATGACTCTTCCCTGAACAGTATCTACCAAAAGCATTTTTCCCGGGCGAAGACGTTCCTTTGCCACAATCTTCGTTGGGTCAATATCCAGTACACCAACTTCAGAGGAAAGTATTAAATAATCATCGTTGGTAATATAATAACGAGAAGGACGAAGTCCGTTACGGTCTAATACCGCACCCATCAAATCTCCATCACTGAATACGATAGAAGCCGGCCCATCCCATGGCTCCATCATGGTTGCATAATACTGATAGAAGTCTTTCTTCTTCTGACTCATAATTCCATTATTTGCCCATGGTTCCGGAATTGTAATCATAACTGCTAATGGCAATTCCATACCACTCATGACCAAGAACTCCAGAGTATTATCTAACATTGCCGAGTCAGAGCCTTCTGTATTTACTACCGGAAGTACTTTCTGAAGCTCTCCCTTTAAATGTTCTGATTCCATGGTCTCTTCACGGGCTAACATCTTATCTGCATTACCACGAATGGTATTAATCTCACCATTATGTACAATAAAACGGTTTGGATGCGCACGTTCCCAACTTGGATTGGTATTAGTAGAGAATCTGGAATGTACGGTTGCAATGGCAGATTCATAATCCTTATCCTGCAAATCAGCAAAAAACAGACGTAACTGCTCTACTAAGAACATTCCCTTGTATACAATCGTTCTGCTGGATAAAGACACTACATAGGTATCGTCATTAGACTGTTCAAATACACGTCTTGCTACATACAGCTTTCGGTCGAAATCCAATCCCTTATTTACATTCTTAGGACGTTTTACAAATCCCTGCATAATATGAGGCATACAATCTACTGCTTTTTGCCCTAGCTTGTCCGGAGCAATTGGTACCTCTCTCCATCCTAAGAATTCCATACCTTCTTTTTCCACAATGACCTCAAACATCTTCTTTGCCTGATTACACTTCAGTTCGTCCTGAGGGAAGAAAAACATTCCGATACCGTAATCTCTTTCTTCACCGATTTCAATACCTGCTTCTTTTGCAGCCTTGCTGAAAAACTTATGGGAAATTTGTAACAGAATACCAACACCGTCTCCAGTCTTTCCCTCTGCATCCTTACCTGCTCTATGCTTTAGGTTTTCAACAATTTTCAATGCATTTTCTACGGTTTCATGTGTCTTAATACCTTTAATGTTTACAACAGCTCCAATACCACAGTTGTCATGTTCAAACCGTGGGTCATACATACCTGCTGCAGTTCTGTCTTTTTCCTGCATCGTCTCATCCTTTCTTCATAATACTTTTTGCACTGTATTAGGCTAAAGTATTGCGTTGAAATAAATATACACCTATTTTTTTCGGTTGTAAACAACTTTTTTCGTTCTATTGTCAGATAATTTGAATATTCCATCTTTGAAAGTTCTTTTTTCTGTCTTTTTATTTTGTTTTCACATCAAAAAATGGCTTGTACAAACAATTTCTTCCAGTTTTGGCAAAAACTTTTTCGAAATTATTTTTCTACAAGCCATTTTTTCTTCTATTTATTTTAAATTGTTTCTAAATTGTTTTATACTTTTTTGTGTTATTTTTCCAAATAAGAACTATCAGTCCTATTGCTGCGATACCAAATATAATAGTTGCTATTATGAAAATACTTGTTCCGCTTTCCATCCAACGAAACACACTTGTTTCCATTCGAAGTACCGACATCAGGTTTGCTCCTATGTGCGCTACTACTGCCCCATATAGATGTCCTGACTTTTCTACAAACCATGAAAGCATAATTCCCAGTATGGTTGCATAGATAAACTGCACGATATTCATATGCATTACTCCAAAAATAAGGGAGGTAAATACGATTGCATACCAACGATATTTTTTCTGTCGTGCCGCCTCTGCTTCTGACTCAGCCTCTACCTTTAGTATTAATAAATCCGAAAGTCTTCCATATACAACACTTCGATAGAGCAATTCTTCTAACAGTGGAATTACAAGACATGGCCCTAGTAATTCAAATAATACTCCACCGGCAAAAAAGCTCTCTGTCACTTCTTGATATGCAATTGACTTTTCCTCCAGTGTGGTAAATGCTATTACATTGTTCATTGCAATTCCTGCTGCTGCACCACAGAAAAACATCAGCACACCATTTACTATTCTTTGTTTCTTCTCTTTCTGTTCCAGTACTTCTTCTAAATGCATATGAAATACTGTGGGATATTGTTTATCCTTTCGATAAAAACGATAAATAAACGGAAGTGTTATAAGTGCCACCAAAGTCTGCAGCATCATGTATTGCTTTTCAACATCTCCTCCCATTTTTACCATTATTACTGCAACTATGTTCATTGCCAATATCATTACTAAATAGTAAATCAGGATTGGATATACCACGTTACAGGACTTCATTAGTGAGTTAAAACCGTTATTCTTTTGATTCATGTTGTCTCCTTATTATGCATAATATGCTGCGTCATTATTTTTTTCCAGCACTTTTAGTCCGCTGGTTTCATCATCTATCTGTTGTTCTATCTGCTGAATCCTATTATACTGCGCAATTGCCCGCATAATGCGATTCTGATCCTCCGGTGAAAACATTCCAATTGCCTTTGACAAATCGTCGATATTGTTTATATTTACTTTCAAAATACCACCATCAGATAACTGTATATTCAGTATATTATCGTAATCCGTCATATCTCCTAAACACAGTGCATTTTGTTCTAAGTCTCCCACAAAAATAACGCCATTGTATTCAATGATTCCATTTTCATCTGCAAGAGAAGCATACGGCATTTTTCCACGATTTCCTACAATTTTTTGAATTGCTTCCTGAGAAATAAAATCATCTACCGAATCCTCAATATCCGGCTTTTCTACCTCTGTTTCTTCTCCTGAAAACATTCCACTGTTCAATTTCTGAAAACGCATACTATACAAAGCACCACCACGCATTACCGTTTGTTCATAATCATAACTGCCTTGTTTCTGTGCACCATATGCGTTCTTTTCTGCCTGTTTTCTTTGTTTTTCCTTGGCTTCTTCTTCACGCTCTTTTAAATCTTCTTTGTAATCATCAATGGCATTGTCTACTTTTCCCAAAAGCTTTTCCCATTCCTCGTTGCAAAATTCACCAATTGTTTTTCCCTTGGTTTCGCCTAAATCAGTTCCAAATCCGCCCCTTGAGGCATTTAACTTGTCTAATAGCATAAGATTCCTCCTCATTTTTCAAGTCATCGCAGTGAACTTCAATTCTTCATGCAAGCACTCGATTTTCTTCGCTATTTGTATAAATATAAAATGACACTCATATCTTTATAGAAATAAGTGCCATCCTTAGCTATTAATTATATCGGTTATTTCTAAAAAAACTTTACCTTATTTTTCCAAATACGCTACCACTTCTTCTAACGTATCACAGATATAAGCTCCTGCCGCTCTCATAGAATCCATATCCGGTTCAAATCCATAAGTAATTCCAATACAATCAATCCCTACTTCTTTTGCACCTAAAGCATCGTATCTGGTATCTCCTATTAGAACTACCTCATTTTTATCTGTCACACCAAAATGTCTTAACACCTCTGTTAAAACCGCCGCTTTTGAACCTGCTTTTCCATCTGAAGTTGCTCCACCGATTACTTCAAAATACTTTGCAATCCCAAAATGCTCCAACAGTAATGGACAGAATTTCTCTGGTTTGGATGACGCCACCCCAATCCGATATCCTTTTTCCTGAAGTTTTTGTAAGGTTTCTTCTATTTGTGGATAAAGCTCACACTCCCACACACCCACATCATCATATCGTTCCCGATAATAAGCAACAGCTTTCCAAGAATCTTCTTCGGAAAAACCATACTCCCGCTGAAAAGAGTCAAACAGTGGTGGTCCTATAAAACGTCTTATCTTTTTCTGGTCTTTCTCCTGAATCCCAAATTTTTCAAGTGCATATCTCACACACTTGGAAATCCCATCTTCTGTGTTCAACAGTGTTCCATCTAAGTCAAATAATATAATGTTCTTTTTCATAATGCTCCTCTTTTTATTCTCTTCCATAAGCCATTGCCATCTGATGCCGTTTGTTCTTACTTTCCTGTATTTTCTTTTGAAAAGCTCTCTGTTCCTGCCGCTTTTCTATGGAAATATTGCATCCTTTCATCATTTCCATTTGAGAAGACAAATTGGCACAACTATTAGGTCTATCTGCTTTTTCAGAAGCAGGCATTTGATATTCTGCCTCTTGCTGTTTTTTACGCACCGGCATTTCATATTCCGCCTGTCTTTCTGCTTCCTGATAGCTTGCCTTCTGTTTTCTTCCCTTTTCTACACCAAAGACCCTGATTTCTCTTTCCTGATGTTTTTCCACAGGACTTACAACAAAATAGAATTCTCTCATACCTATTCCTCCTTCCCTGGATGGAATCTGTACTACTGGTTTCTTATATTTATTTTATCGGCTCATTCTCTGTTTCTATTTAATATTTCCGGCTTTTTACACAGTCTTTACTTATCATTTTCACCAATTTTTAAAGACTTTCTTAATTTTTATTATAATAAACGTAAATTTTGCCCCTGCCTAGTTGACTTTTCCCCTATTTTGCGCTAATCTTTGCTAGGATAAACGAAGTTATTCATAGTTTGTTCATAAATAGTTTACAAATCATTTTAACCACATATAATAATAGAGGATGAGGAAAATATGTACAATAGTATAAAAGAAACTTTACACAATTTTTACACAAATTACAAGTCCTGGAAAGAGAAACGGGCAGCTAAAGAGAAAAAGCATTTGCTCAAACCGGAGCAAAAAGAACGATTACTCTACATACTGAATCGTTATTCTTTGTTTTTTCACTACCTGTTAGCTTGTCTGGTATGTTTTTTCATTGAAGTAATTTCCAGACATTCTTTCTCGGATGCATTTTCATTTATGTTTGACCGGAGTCTTGTATTCCTATACAACTCTCTGATTGTCTTTACATCATTGCATTTAGTTTACTTCTTCCGCAGAAGAGCTTTGATGCGTACACTTATCAGTGTTATTTGGCTCTTCCTTGGAACTATTAACGGATGTGTACTTTTAAAACGTGTAACACCATTTAGTTACACAGATTTAAAACTTGTCAATGACTTATTCACAATGCAAAGCAACTACTTCTCCAAAGAAGAAGCGATTGCCGTTATCATTTTAGTTGCTGTCGTAATTGCTTTTATTTGTGTTTTATGGAAAAAAGGTCCAAAATACGCCGGAAAACAACATCGTGTTGCAAGTATTCTTGCTGTTGGTGCTTTTGCATTGTTTATTCCTATGGTAACACAGGCAGCCGTAAGTAATAACATTTTAGCAAGCTATTTTGAAAACATTGCACAGGGTTACAAAGACTATGGATTTGTATACAGCTTTTCTGCCAGCGTTGTTGACCGTGGCATGAATGCCCCTGATGCTTATTCTGATGAAACAGTTCAGGAAGCTTTAGATAAGGTAACAACACCTGCTACTGATGCTTCTGTTGAAAAACCAAATATTATTTGTGTTTTACTGGAATCCTTTGTTGATCCAAACGAAATCAACTTTTTGGAATGTTCCGAAAATCCGGTTCCAAACTTTGAAAACTTAGCCGCAAACTATTCTTCCGGTTATCTTACTGTTCCTGTTGTTGGTGCCGGTACTGCAAATACAGAATTTGAAATATTAACCGGTATGGGTATGCAGTATTTTGGTTTAGGAGAATATCCTTATAAAACTATTTTAAAAACAAATTCCTGCGAAAGTATTGCTTCTGACCTTAAGAACCTTGGTTACGGTACAGCAGTTGTTCACAACAACGGTGGTAATTTTTACAGCCGTGCAAATGCTTTCTCACAGATGGGATTTGACAACTTTACAAGTAAAGAAATGATGGATATTACAGAATATACTCCTCTTGGCACTTGGCCAACCGACGATATTTTGGTAAATGAAGTTGCAAAAGCGCTGGATGCTACTCCTCAACAGGATTTTGTTTATACCATTACTGTTCAGGGACACGGTGCATATCCAACAGAGAAAGTAATTGAAAATCCTGAAATCACTGTAACCGGTGCTGCTACTGAAGAAGCTAATAATGAATGGGAATATTATGTAAATGAAATTCACGAAGTAGATAAGTTCATTGCTAACTTAACTACTATGTTATCCCAGAGAGACGAAAAAACAGTTGTTGTTTTCTTCGGTGACCACCTTCCTACGATGGGATTAGAAGACAGCGATATGAAAAGCGGAAGCATTTTCAAAACAAGATATATAACATGGAACAATTTCGGTATGGAAAAGGTTGATAGAGATATTACTTCTTTCCAATTACTTGCAGCCGTAACCGACCAGCTTGGAATTCATGAAGGTACCATGTTCCGTCTTCACCAGAACAACAACTTCCAAGATGTTGACACTTATACTGAGTATATGAACTTATTACAGTATGATATTCTCTATGGTAAGAAATACGCATATGGTCAAAAAGACCTCTACCCTGCTTCTGATTTAGTAATGGGTGTGCAGGATGTTGTAATTGATGATTTATCCGTAGATGGCAATATTCTATATCTCACCGGACAGAACTTCACTCGTTGGAGTAAGGTGTTCGTAAATGATGAAAAAGTCTCTACTACTTATATTGATGGCACACATCTGAAGATTTCTTTAAATTCTTTGGATGAGGGAACTAACAGCATTATGGTAAATCAAATGGGTTCCTCTGAGACGGTCTTTAGAAGCTCTAATGTAATTAACTTTGAGAAACCTGAAGTGATTGAAGCTGCACCAACAGAAACTCCTACTGAGAACTCTGATGTTTTAAATGAGGCAGAATCCGCTGACCAGACTTTAGAAGATAATGTTTCTGGTGAAGTAGAAGATACACCAATAAACTAATATAATCAATACCACCCGTCAAACGGGTGGTTTGCACAACGGCTATAAGCCTTTG
>CAYTDI010000016.1:0-54634 GCA_964436595.1 uncultured Eubacterium sp. | reverse complement strand
TTATTTTTTGCACGAAAAAGGAGCTGCACACTAATTACTTAGTGCGACAGCCCCTATCTTATAGATTCCGTTTTTGATACTGTATCGTTACCACATAAACTGTTTTGTGAGGTTCATCAATACGAAAAATGGTGATATAGTTATCGATTAATAGCTGTCTGTAACCCTTTCCGGCATATCTGCCTTCGTTACGCTCTTGATGAGACTGCGGAAAGGTGTCCAAGTTTAAAATAGCTTTCTTAATTCTGTCAACCTGTCCTTTTGCATTTTCAGGAGCCAATTTCTCATTTGCAATATATTTGTAAATGTTGTCTAATTCGCGTATTGCTCTAGGGTTGACTTTAACCTTGTATTTATTCGAAATATTTTTTCTCCAATTCTGCAAAAACATTCTCTGCATCAACTGCTTCTGCGCCGTTTGCAATTTCCTGCTCGGATTCGTAGATGGCTTGGTCGATACGGTTTATTTTTGCAAATTTATCATACAATTCACTGCTCATTACAACTAAGTCGCTATATCCATTTTTGGTAATAAAAATAGGCTCCTGTTCCTTGTGTGCGATGTTAGAAATCTCGGTTGTATTGCGTAAATCCTTGATAGGCATAATAAGTGGCATATTAGTTCACTCCTTTTTGTATATAATTATAACATAATTATGTACAATTGACAATGAAACTATTCCATTCAATGAATAAGTCACCGAATGCATAAACTGGAATAAGTCACCGTCAACATTTACTTAATTACAATCTACAACAATAAGCTTACAATCTGCACAACCATAACAAACGGTTGCTTTTTGCCATTTGCTGTTTGCTTTAATAATGATACCACCTTCGGCTTCTATGGTTTTCTTTGTATGGTTATAAGTATTAAGCCAGTGTTTGTCAAAAAAAGTTTTGGGAGCCCAATAAAGTGATGTATCACCACGAATATTTGCAATTTCTCCAAGTATCATATCTTTATTACATTTAGGACAGTTCACTTTTATTTACCTCCATAAATTTCAATTTATCTGTATAATCACATATTTATATTAGCACAAATAAAAGTTGTGTAAAAGGGACATAAAGAAAAAAGACGCCCTGAATCTCTAAAAATTTGAAAGTAGGATATTGAACACACAAAACTGAGGGTATTTCACAGTTTTATGTTATACCAATACCTTTATCAGAGACAGGGCGTTTAGACAAGTCCCGCAGATATCGTTGTATCATTGGGCGAAAGACGTTTGCCTGTTGGCAAACAAAGACTATAAAATGAACTTATAGTGAAGAGGAAAATGTCTTAAAACATTTTTTCTACCACGGTATTTTACATTAAAACAGAAAAAGAAACCATGACATTTGCGGAACATTTTTATAAAACATTTTCTTCGTCATCTGTCATACGATATCCAACCCCGACTTCTGTAAAAATATAAATCGGTTCGGCAGGATTTTTTTCTAGTTTGCGGCGGATATTAGCCATATTTACACGAAGAATTTTATTATCAGATTCAGCATAAGGTCCCCACACATTATTCATAACAGCTGAATAAGTCATAACTTTTCCGGAATTTTGTGCCAAAAAAGCAACTATTTTATATTCAACAGGAGTCAAATGGATAAATTCATCATTAATGGAAATAGTACGTTTATAAAAGTCAATCTTAAGTCCTTTGGCAAAATAAGGTTTTTGAGAAAAACTCATTCCATTTTGAATTTTATTACTGTGGCGTAAAGAGGTACGAATACGGGCTAACAATTCAGAAGTACCAAAAGGCTTGGTAAGGTAGTCATCCGCACCTGCATCAAGGGCAAGAACTTTGTCTTCTTCTTGAGTACGCGCAGATACTACAATAATAGGATTATCAGACCATGTGCGTACCTGACGGATAATTTCCATGCCATCCATGTCAGGAAGACCAAGGTCCAGTAAAATAACATCCGGGCATAAAGATGTAATAAGAGATAATGCCGCAGCACCGGTAGAAGCGGAAACGGTATGATACCCGTGTGTGGTAAGTGATTTGCTAATAAAGTCAGAAATACTTTTTTCATCTTCAATTACTAATATATTAAATTTTGTCATGTGATTCCTCCTTAGGTAATGTGAATAAAAATTCCGCACCATCTTCGTGATTGCGGGCAATAATTGCTCCGCTATGAGCAGAAATAATAGTTTTACAGATGGAAAGTCCAACGCCCATTCTATTTCTAACATCGGAAGGACTAGAGCCGCAAATGCCATCAAAAATAGTATCTAAATATTCAGGGTTAATCCCGATGCCATAGTCAATAACATGAAAGCAGACCGTCTGAGGTTGATTTTCTACTAATAATTTTATTGGTTTCTGACTTTGGGAGTGAATAAGTGCATTTTCCATGAGATTCATAAGAACCTGTTCAATTAAAATAGCGTCCATGGGAATTAATAAAAATTCATCAGGAACGGATATTTCAAGTTCGGCAGAGGGAAAACGTTTTTTGAAACGCATCACAGACTCGGATATAACTTCTTCTACCAGTTCAGGTGAAGTTTTTAATTTAGAATTCGTTCCCTGCATTCTTGTAATCGAAAGGAGATTATCTCCCATATTTAAAAGCCAATTAGCATCATCATAAATATTATGAATGATTTCTTTTCGTTTTTCCGGTGGATAATCTTCATTTATTTCTAAATCAGAAAGATAATTGATAATACTGGTTATCGGGGTGCGTAAGTCGTGCGAAATTGCCCGAAGAAAATTAGCACGCATTTTTTCCTTATTAGCTTCCGCTAATTGTTTTTCATGGAGTGCAAGTGTTTGTGCCTGTTTCTTTAAATGCGAGGTTAGTGTGCTTGTTATTACAGAAGCGCAGAGCATAAAAAGAAAGGTAAAAGGGTAATCGGGAAGGATAAAATTCAAGTGAAAATAGGGGTAAGTAAAAAAGCAATTGATAAACATTACCCCCAAAAAGGAAGCAAAAATGCCGTAAAAATAGCCGCTAGTATAATAGGCGATGGCGCTGGTGCCCAGCAAATATAAAAGTGCAACATTTACGGGATTTCTTGAAATACAGAAAAACAGTAGAAAACAAAGCACAGTGGTTAAAAATAGCAATAAAATTGTTAGTAAATAGTCATGTAATTTTTGAGAATGAAATATATTTTTCATATGAGCCCCCTCTATTCTTAAGTATAATACTAATTTAATGTACCATGACTGCCATAGGGATTCAAGAATGAAAAAAAATCTTAACAGCATTTTAGCAAAAAGTATAACAGGAATAGAAAATGTATGGTATAATGTCAACGGACATCATATGCGCAAAAGTGCGTATAGGTGCTATATATCATGTGCGAAGTACATGGTATAATATGGGCAATCGGGGATATAGTAAAAGATGGAAAGTTATATCAAGCGATAAGAGTTTCAAATTAAGAAATGCAGATAAAGGAGGAAATCATATGGCAGCGATGAAAATAACAACAGATAATTTCGAAGAAGTGGTATTAAAGAGTGAAGTACCGGTATTAATAGATTTCTGGGCAACATGGTGTGGTCCATGTCAGATGCAGGGACCAGTTGTAGAACAAGCGTCAGAAGAGTTGAAAGAGAGTGCTAAGGTAGGAAAAGTAAACGTAGATGAAGAAGGTGCATTGGCGCAGCAATTTGGCGTTATGAGTATTCCCACATTAATAGTGTTTAAGGATGGAAAAGAAGCAGGACGAGCAGTTGGATTCCAAACGTTAGACGAGATTAAAAAATTAATGGCTTGACGTAAGTTTTAGAACAATTTATAATGAGGACAGTTGTGAAAGACAGCTGTCCTTTTTGTGTGGAGGACTTCTAAGAGTGAAAATAATCGTAAAGTCGCATAGTTCTATGACATTTCGTCAAAAATCAGTTGACAAGCAAAAAAAAGTATACTAATATAATAAATATAAGACGAACATAAGTTCGTTAAAGAAGGAGAATAAACATGGCTAAGGAAGATAGATTAGGTGCATTAGATGCGGCAATTGCAAAAATTGAAAAGGAGTATGGAAAGGGTTCTATTATGAAGTTAGGAGATTCAGCGGCAACGATGAATGTCGAGACAGTACCTACCGGATGTCTGAGTCTGGATCTTGCATTAGGAGTAGGAGGAGTACCAAGAGGACGTATTATCGAGGTATATGGTCCGGAATCCAGTGGTAAGACCACAGTTGCATTACATATGGTTGCAGCGGTACAAAAGCAGGGGGGGATTGCTGGTTTTATCGATGCAGAACACGCATTAGATCCGGTTTATGCGAAGAATATCGGAGTAGATATTGACAATTTGTATATCTCACAGCCGGATAACGGAGAACAGGCTTTAGAGATAACAGAGACAATGGTGCGTTCCGGAGCAGTAGATATTATTATTGTGGACTCTGTGGCAGCATTAGTTCCAAAGGCAGAAATTGACGGTGATATGGGAGATTCTCATGTGGGACTTCAGGCACGTTTGATGTCACAGGCATTGCGTAAATTAACAGCCGTGATTAGTAAGTCTAATTGTATTGTTATTTTTATCAATCAGCTTCGTGAAAAAGTAGGTGTTATGTTTGGAAATCCGGAGACAACTACCGGAGGTCGTGCGCTTAAGTTTTATTCTTCTATCCGTATGGATGTTAGAAGAATTGAAACATTAAAGCAGGGTGGAGAATTTATTGGAAACCGAGTTAGAATAAAGGTGGTTAAAAATAAAGTAGCACCGCCATTTAAAGAAGCAGAGTTTGATATTATGTTCGGACAAGGCATTTCCCGTGAAGGAGATATTTTGGATAATGCAGTTGAAATCGGTGTAGTAAATAAATCAGGTGCATGGTATGCGTATAACGGTGAGAAAATTGGTCAGGGACGTGAAAATGCAAAACAGTACTTGAAGGAACATGAGCTGATATGTGAAGAAATTGAAGAAAAGGTAAGAGAGCATTTTAAACCGGAAGAGAAGAAGGAAGAAACAGAACAGGAAACAGAAAAAACAGAAGGTGCAAAAGAGGAATAAGGAATGCTGATTACACAGATTTCTGAAGTAGATAAAAAGCGTATGATGATACATACAGAGGAAGGTGTTTCTTTTGTATTGTACAAGGGAGAGGTTCGTAGATTTGATTTAAAAGAAGGACAGGAACTTGCAAGTGAAGTCTATGAAGAAATACGAACAGACATTTTAATAAAAAGAGTCAGAAAACGTGCCATGTTTTTGTTAGAAAAAATGGATCGTACAGAGTCGCAGCTTAGAAATAAGCTGCGACAAGGCTTTTATGGAGAAGACCTTATAGATGATGCAGTTGCATATGTAAAAAAATATCACTATATTGATGATAATCGTTATGCACAGACCTATGTCAGATATCAAAAGGAACGAAAAAGTAAACGTCAAATTAAAATGGATTTAATGCAAAAGGGTGTTGAACGTGAAATTATTGAACAGGCAATTGAAATAGAATATGGGACAGAATCGGAACAGGAACTGATTATGAAATGGGTAGAAAAAAGAAAGTACAAAATTGGAAACAGCGATGTAAAAGAAAAGCAAAAAATGTACCAGTTTCTAATGAGAAAAGGATTTCGTTCAGAGGATATTTTGCACGTCTTGGAATGATGAAGAATTCCCAAGTGTGCTACTTGACATAGCATTGAAAAAAGTATAAAATCAATATGTTGTTATACATGTAGGTAGATTGCATAGAAAATGTGCAATTTATTGTATATGGCATATGAAAACGAATATGTTTTACTATATGTACAATGAAAATTTCATAAGGAGGTGCTCCTGTGCAAGGAATCATTATCGCCGTAGTAGTCACGTTGATTATTGCAATACCTATTACTTACCTTGTAACACTCAGCTATCGCAAGCGTGTTGTGGAATCCAAAATTGGAAGTGCAGAGGAAAAGGCAAGAGAGATAATAGATGAAGCTGTTAAAAGTGCTGAGACGAAAAAGCGTGAAGCTATGCTTGAGATTAAGGAAGAATCCATTCGAAATAAAAATGAATTGGATAAAGAAATCAAAGAGCGAAGAAATGAGATTCAGCGAAATGAGCGGCGAATTATCCAAAAGGAAGAAAACGTGGACAAGAAGCTGGAAGCAATTGAGAAGCGTGAAGCCGGTTTTGCAGCTAAGGAAGAAGAGATTAACAAGCAAAAGGCAGAAGTTGCGAGACTACACGAGAAACGAGTACAGGAACTGGAGAGAATCTCTGGATTAACCTCTGAACAGGCAAAGGATTATCTTTTAAAGACAATTGAAGATGATGTGAAGCTTGATACTGCAAAATTGATTAAAGAAATGGAAAACAAAGCAAAGGAAGAAGCTGGAAAGAAAGCAAAAGAATACGTTGTAAATGCCATTCAAAAATGTGCGGCTGATCATGTATCAGAGACAACGATTTCAGTAGTACAACTTCCGAATGATGAAATGAAGGGAAGAATTATTGGTAGAGAGGGAAGAAATATTCGTACCCTTGAAACTTTAACAGGTGTAGATTTGATTATTGATGATACACCGGAAGCGGTAATTCTTTCAGGATTTGACCCTGTAAGAAGAGAAGTAGCACGAATTGCTTTGGAAAAATTAATTGTGGATGGACGTATTCATCCGGCAAGAATCGAAGAAATGGTTGAAAAGGCTCAAAAAGAAGTAGAGACTATGATTCGAGAAGAAGGAGAGGCGGCAACGTTAGAAGTTGGTGTACATGGTATACATCCAGAACTCGTTCGTTTACTTGGTAAAATGAAGTTTCGGACAAGCTATGGACAGAATGCATTGAAACATTCTATTGAAGTAGCACAGTTATCTGGACTTTTAGCAGCTGAAATTGGTCTTGATGTAAGATTAGCAAAGCGAGCTGGTTTATTACACGATATTGGAAAATCTGTAGACCATGAGGTAGAAGGTTCTCATATTCAAATCGGTGTGGATTTATGTAGAAAATACAAAGAAAGTCCACTTATAATTAATGCAGTAGAAGCACATCATGGGGATGTAGAAGCAGAATCTATGATTGCATGTTTGGTACAGGCGGCTGATGCAATTTCAGCAGCAAGACCAGGTGCAAGAAGAGAAACACTGGAGACATATTCAAACAGATTGAAGCAGTTAGAAGATATTGCTAATGAGTTTAAAGGTGTTGACAAATCCTTTGCAATTCAGGCAGGTAGAGAGATTCGGATCATGGTAGTTCCGGAACAAATTAATGATGCAGATATGGTATTGTTAGCACGAGATATTTCAAAACAGATTGAAAGTGAATTAGAATATCCTGGACAAATTAAGGTAAATGTAATTCGTGAATCTCGTGTCACCGAATATGCAAAATAGTATTGAACAATATTAAATGTGAAGAAAACCGTTATATATGTAAGTATATGGCGGTTTTTCTTTGCTTTATAGGAAATATCATATATTATGTAATAGGTAGGAGAAAATAAAATGATTAAACGAGTAAAAAGAGAATTAGTATATCAAGGTTCTATTTTAGATATTTATGATGATTCCATACAGTTGCCGGATGGCAAGATAGAGCATTGGGATTATGTAGAACATCGAAAAGGAGCAGCTGCAGTAGTTGCAGTTTTAGAGGATGGAAGATTGCTGTTAGTACGTCAATATCGTAACGCTTTGAATCGTTTTACGCTGGAAATTCCGGCGGGAGCAAGGGATTCTGTAACAGAACCGACCTCAGAATGTGCAACCAGAGAATTAGAAGAAGAAACAGGATATAGATGTGATAATTTGGAGTTTTTGATTTCTCTTAAGACAACGGTAGCGTTTTGCAATGAATTAGTGGATGTATATGTGGCAAGAAATTTAATTCCTTCTAAGCAAAAATTAGATGAAGCAGAGGAAATTGAATTAGAAGCTCATACATTAGAGGAATTGTGTGAAAAAATCTATCAAGGGGAAATACAAGACGGGAAAACAGTAGCCGCAATTATGGCATATAAGAATAAATATCATTTATAGACGGAAAAATGCATAGAATAGAAAAAAACGGAAATGGAACAAATGAGGGAACTGTTACGTTTTAGAAAAAAGAGATGGGATTGGAAGAGAACCGTAAAAGTGGTAATGTTACTTGCATTTGTGATAGGAGTAATAGTCGCAAATGCGATGGGAAGAGAACATATCGCAGGCGCAGGTGTTCTAAATGATTATTTTGTTGAAAAATATAAATATGCAGGAATCAATAAAGAGAGCCTTTTTTGCTACATAATAGAAGAACGAATGCCCATGGTATTGGTATTACTAATTTTGTCCTTTAGCTCCTTTGGAGGCATAATTGGGGTATTGAATTTGGGGTGGATTGGTTTTTCGGTAGGATTTATGCTTGCGGCAGCAATGGCAAAGTATGGGGGGAAGGGAATGTTGTTAGTCATTGCCGGAATGTTTCCCCAATATATTATTTATATATTAGTATATGTAGGATATTGTGGATTGGCATTTTTTATGGGAAAGGGAATGCATCAAGCAGTTTCAGTTGGAAGTGTCAGCAAGGAGCAGGTACGAACCTATGGAAGGTTTCTGTTAATAGGGGTAGCATTATTGTTACTATTTGTTACAGGAATTTTTCTGGAAAGTTATCTGAATCCAATTTTTCTTAAAAAAATAGTAAAATTTTTTTGACAAAATTTACAAGATATAGGAGATAGGAAAAGGATTGGAACGATATGTTGTATAGATACGAAAAACCTTGAAAATATAGGAAAAATACTATTTGATTTTCCGAAAAATTGTCATTATAATATAGATTGTATCGAAAAAAACAGTTTACATTTATGTAAAATTTTAAGATAATAAAATGACAGATGGAGTAATCGAGTTTATGGAAGATAAGATTCAAGAATTTATTGTATATTTGAGAGAAGTGAAAAAGACCTCTAAAAATACAGTTCTTTCCTATGAAAGAGACTTAAGAAAATTTAATAAGTATTGTTTGGAAGTTGGAATTTCAGATGTGAATCAGGTTACAGCAACAGGATTGAATTCTTATATTTTGCATTTGGAAAAGCAGGGGTTAAAGCCTGCAACTATTTCCAGAGGGATTGCTTCGTTAAAGGCATTTTGGCATTTTTTGCAAAAAGAAGGTTATGTAAAACAGGATATCGCAGAGGATTTGAAAGCGCCTAAGGTCGAGAAAAAGATGCCATCTGTTTTAAGTCAGGAAGAGACAGCAAGACTGTTAAATGAGACAAATGGAACTTCCCCAAAAGAATTGCGGGATGGTGCAATGTTGGAATTATTATATGCTACTGGAATAAGAGTTTCAGAGTTAATATCCTTGCGATTAGAAGATGTGAATCTGAAAATGGAATATATTACATGCAGAGACGGTAATAAAGAACGTATCGTGCCATTTGGAGCAGTGGCTAAGGAAAAGCTTCAGGCATATTTGAGTGAAGGAAGACCTGAGCTGGTAACACAAGAATCCAGTGATTATTTATTCACAAATTGTTCAGGACATGTTATGAGCCGACAGGGATTTTGGAAGTTGGTAAAATCTTATGGAAAAAAGGCAGGGATTACCACCGAATTGACGCCGCATACTTTGCGCCATTCTTTTGCAATGCATTTAGTAAGTAATGGGGCGGATTTACATTCCGTACAGGAAATGTTAGGACATTCCGATATTTCTACGACACAGATTTATGCAAATATGAATCAAAATAGAATTCGGGAAGTATATGCAAAAGCACATCCGAGAGTGTAAAAATATTTAGGCGCAAAAAAGAGAGATGTTGCTTGTTACTCACGCAAAAAAGAGGAGCTGACACAAGTCAGCTCCTTTTACATATATCATTTTATGCTGTTTCAGCAATATGATAAATCAATTCTTCAGATTCTTTCCAGCCAAGGCATGGGTCTGTGATGGATTTTCCATAAATATGGTCGCCAACCTTCTGGCTGCCTGGTTCAATATAACTTTCAATCATAACACCTTTTACCATTTTTTTAATATCCGGTGAAATTTGGCGGTTGTGCATTACTTCCTTTACAATACGAACCTGCTGTTCATACTGTTTGTTGGAGTTTGCATGGTTAGAGTCGATAATAGCAGCAGGATGTACCAAATCCATTTTGTCATACATACGAATTAAACATTCCAAATCTTCATAGTGGTAGTTTGGAAGAGAAACACCACGTTTATTTACAGAACCGCGTAAAACAACGTGAGTTAATGGATTTCCGCTAGTGCGTACTTCATATCCACGATATACAAAGTGGTGTGGATGCTGTGCAGCATACACAGAATTCAACATAACAGAGAAGTCACCGCTGGTTGGGTTTTTCATTCCGGCAGGAACATCAAATCCACTAACAGTAAGACGATGATGTTGGTCTTCTACGGAACGAGCTCCAATTGCAACATAGGAAAGTAAGTCTTCCATGTAGCTGAAGTTTTCAGGATACAACATTTCGTCAGCAGAAGAGAGTCCACTTTCTTCTAAAGCACGAATGTGCATTTTACGCATTGCGATTAATCCGCCTACCATATCCGGTTTTTTCTCTGGGTCAGGCTGATGTGCAATTCCTTTATATCCTTCTCCCGTAGTACGAGGTTTGTTGGTGTAGATACGAGGTACAATAACCAGACGGTCTGCAACCTTTTCCTGTACACGGCTTAAACGATTGATATAGTCACAAACAGAATCTTCGTTATCAGCAGAACATGGTCCAATGATAACGAGAAACTTATCAGATTCTCCAGTGATAATATCACGAATCATTTTATCTCTTTCTTTTTTAGTTTCCACAGCCTTTGCAGAGAGTGGATATTGTTCTTTGATTGCTCCTGGGGAAGGAAGCTGTTTCAAAAATGTAAAACTCATAATAATTCTCCTTTAGTGTTTGAAATATTTTTCTTTAATTAGTTGAATCGGCATTTTTTCTCCAGTCCAATAGGTAAAAGCAGCAGCACCCTGATATAACAGCATGTATAAACCATTGAAATGAGAGCAACCCACTTCCTTTGCCTGCTTTAACAGCAAGGTTTCCTTAGGATTATATATAATGTCTGATACGATTAAATCCTTACGAAGCACAGAAACATCAGTAATAGGAGATTTTTCAGTATCAGGCGCCATTCCAACATTTGTTGCATTGGTAAGGATTGCGCTGTCAGAAATACTTTCTGCAAGTGCATTCTGGTCAGAGATGTCTTGAAGGCGAATCGGACAACCTGTCTCTGCTGCTATTTTCTGGCAAAACGCCAAGGTATCATCCCAAGAGGCATTTTTACGCTTGAACATATCAATAGCAGAAACACCATCCAAAGCAGCCTGTACGCAGATGGCAGTGGCAGCACCACCGGCACCCAGTAAAGTCATTTTTTTGCCTATGATATCATAACCTGCATCAATTACAGAATGCATATATCCAATGCCATCTGTGTTATGCCCAATGAGAACACCATCTTTAATAATAACAGTATTTACAGCATTTGCAAGTCTTGCCGCAGGAGTAAGTTCATCCAGCAATGGGATAATATGTACTTTTAAAGGCATCGTCAGGTTAAAACCATGAATCCCAATTGCCTTAAGGCCAAGGACAGCAGATTCTAAATGCTCTGGTGTCACATCAAAGGCAAGGTATACATAATCAAGCCCAAGCTGACGAAATGCTTCATTATGCATCTGTGGAGAGATGCTATGAGCCACAGGACTTCCAAGAAGACCTGTAAGTTTGGTTTTCCCGGTAATTTCATAATTCATATATTCACCTGCTTTAATTTATTGGTTTAATGTGTAAAAGTCCTAGACACTATCTTAATAGATAATAAAAAATATGTCAATGACTTGCGGGTTTTATTTTTGTAAGTTATACTATGGTAAAGTAATGATGTGTAAACAAAGGGTAGGAGAAAATAGTTGTGAATATAAAAGGAAAGAATATTGGAGCGGGCAGACCGCTTGTGTGTGTACCGATTGTGGAGAAAACAAAAGAAAACATTATAAAAAAAGCGAATGAGTTGGTAAGTGAACCGGCAGATATGATAGAGTGGCGGATGGATTGGTACGAAGAGTGTGAGAAAATAGAAGCATTGAGTGATGTAAGCAATAAATTGGCAGAGATTTTTAAGGATAAGATTTTGTTGTGTACCTTTCGCAGTAAAGCACAAGGTGGGGAAAAAGAAATATCAAAGGAATCTTATGTTAAGATGTTACAATACCTTGGACAGTATGGGAAGATGGATATGCTGGATGTGGAAGTATATGAATTGGAACATCCAGGAGAACTGATTGGAGAATTAAAGCAGCAGGGAATTGTGACGGTAGCTTCAGAACATGATTTTGCCAAGACACCAGCAGCAGAAGTTATGACGGAGAAATTACTACATATGAAAAACATGGGGGCTGATATTGGAAAACTTGCAGTAATGCCAAATGATAGAAATGATGTGCTGCATTTGATGGAAGCAACCGTAGAAGTAAAGGAACAGTATCCGGATTACCCTATAATTACCATGTCTATGGGAAAAACAGGGATGATTTCCAGAATCGCAGGGCAGTTTTCCGGTTCCTGTGTAACTTTTGCAACAGCAGGAAAAGCTTCTGCACCGGGGCAACTTCCGTTAGAAGATGCAGTAATGATTTTAAATAAGATTTCAGAAAGTATGGAAAAATAATATGAAAAATAATATTTATTTTATTGGATTTATGGGAACAGGAAAAAGTACCATTTCCAAACACATGGCAGAAATTACCGGATATGAAGAAATAGATACAGATTATGAAATTGTAAAAAAAGAAAATATGCGTATTCCTGAAATTTTTGAAACATACGGAGAAGAATATTTTCGAAAAAAAGAGACAGAATTTTTAAAGGGAATGCGTGAAAGAGAACATTGTATCGTGTCTTGCGGTGGCGGAATGGCATTGCGGGAAGAAAATGTAAAACTAATGCGTGAAACAGGCGTGATTGTGTTGCTTACCGCAACGCCGGAAACAATATTAGAACGTGTGAAAAACGGAAAAGACCGTCCGATTTTAAATGGACATATGAATGTATCATATATTAAGGAACTTATGGAAAAGCGAGAGCCTTATTATAAACAGGCAGGGGAAATTGTAATTTCAACTGACGGAAGAAATTCTATGGATATGGCAAAAGAGTTAAAGGAAAATCTCACAACACCTAAATTTTCTTTTGATTTTTAAAAGAAAATATGGTATACTTACAAAGTTGTAATTTTATACTGTGAAAGCACCCATAGTTTAACGGATAAAATACCAGATTCCGGTTCTGGGGCTGGGGGTTCGATTCCCTCTGGGTGCATTGTAACTGTAAATATACTTTTTATATAGATAATATCATAGGAGGACATATGAAGAACTCTTTGAATAATAATGAAAATAAGAAAATTGATATAGATACAATTGTTACTTTTTGTAAAGAAAATGCACGCTACGTTTCAGCAGGAGTGCTCACAGTTATTTTGGTAGTAGTATTAGCTGTAACAGCAGCTAATAATGGTAATTCTGATAGTAAAAAGGAAAATACCAAGCAGGAACAGATGGCAGATGCACAGGATGAATATGCTGTAAATGAAAACAAGGAATTGAATAGCCTGATTGAGCAGTATTATGGATTATATGCAAGCGGAGATGTAGAAGGACTTGCGCAAATAGCAACACCATTATCCGATATGGAGAAAAGTTATATTCAGTTGATGAGTGGTTATGTAGAAAGCTATTCTAATATTGATTGTTATACCAAGCAGGGATTGGAGAAAAATTCTTACTTAGTATCAGCCACTTATGATATGAAGTTTAACGGAGTAGAGGGAACTGTTCCGGGAATGGAATCTTTTTACGTTAGAACGAATGAAGATGGCAAGCTTTATATTGACAATTTATATAGTAATTTTAACAGCGAAATGCAGGAAACAGAGGTAGATGCTGATGTGGAAGCCTTGATTGAAAAGTTTAAGGAAAGCGAAGATGTTAAGGCATTACAGGCAGATTTCCAAAATCGTTATACACAGGCAATTGCGGCAGATGCAAATCTTCAGAATGCGGTTAATACTGTAACAGACGGAATTAAAAATTGGGCATCTAATTATGTAGCACAGCAACAAGCGGCAGAACAAGCAGCAGCGGAGCAGGCCGCGGCGGAACAAGCTGCAGCAGCCCAGCAGGCGGCAGAACAGGCAGCGGCAGAGCAAGCAGCAGCCCAGCAGGCGGCAGAACAGGCAGCAGCAGAACAAGCTGCAGCCCAGCAGGCGGCAGAACAGGCAGCAGCAGAACAAGCTGCACAACAGCAAGACAACAATAATGGCTTGAATTATCTTCCGGAAGGAACGACATTAACAGCAAATGATGCATATAATATCAGAGTATCAATGAGTGAGACTTCCGATAAAGTAGGAACTACTGCAATTGGAGATTCTATCAAGGTAGTGTTAAGTTATCAAGAGGGATGGACAAAGGTTGAGTGGAAGGATAAAACCGGATATATTAAGACAGAGCTTTTGTTGAAGAATTAGGAAAATAGAAGTAGAGACAGAATCATGGAAAGGAGAATTGCTTTAGGGAGCAGTTCTCTTTTTATATCATAGGAAACACCGTGTTGTGTTAAAGTGTGAAAGTACATAGATTTCCTGTGATATAAAAAACGCTCCGCTAAGGATGTGCACCTCGTAGAGCTGAAAATAGTTATAAACGACACAGTTCGCAGAGTGGAAAAGAGCCATAAATGGCACACCTTTAATATAAAATTAATATCATAGAAGTATAAAAATCAGAAAATGTTTTAACCTAATCAGATAAGAAATGATTAGGAGGAAACATATGAAAAAATATGAAGAAATTTGTGTATTAAAGGAAACAAAGAAAAATGCCCAAATGGCAATCCATGCCATAGATACTTTAATGCAAAAAGTATATAATCAGGAGTTTGCTTATGAATTAACCAGTCAGAAAAAGCGTTTTCAGGAATTTGAGCGGAAAGCGGAAGCAGGTTTGTGGGAACACGGAATTACAGCAAAAAAATCAGCATGGGAAGAAGCAATGCTTTGGGGTGGAATCCAAATGAATACATTATGGAATATCAGTACTACGCATATGGCAGATATGATGATACAGGGAAATACAAGAGGTATTGCAGATTTAATGAAAGTAAGGCATAATAATAAAAATGCAGGAAGTTTTGCAAATGAAATAGCAGAAGAACTAATGGACTTTGAAGAAGAAAATATAGAACGATTAAAAGAATTTTGTAGGTGAAGAAAATGACAGAACCAGTGAGGATTAATAAGTATTTAAGTGAAGCAGGCGTGTGCTCCAGACGAGAGGCAGACCGTCAGATTGAGGCAGGACATGTAACTATTAATGGCAGAAAAGCAGTTATGGGGGACAAGGTATCACCAAAAGACGAGGTGTATTTTGGAAAAAAGAAAGTTTCCAAGGAAGAAGAAATAATTCTTTTGGCAGTAAATAAGCCACGCGGAATTGTGTGTACGGCAGAAAAGCGGGAACGAAATAATATTGTAGATTTTGTAAATTATCCCAAGAGGATATATCCTATCGGGCGATTGGATAAGGAATCCAGAGGTCTTATTTTAATGACAAATCAGGGGGAATTAGTTAATAAAATGATGCGTAGTGGAAATCGTCACGAAAAGGAATATATTGTGCGAGTGAATCGTGATATTACCAAAGATTTTTTAGAAAAAATGGCGGCTGGAGTATATTTAGAAGAATTGGATGCTACAACAAGAGCATGTAAGGTACAACCGTTAGGAAAGCGTACCTTTCGCATTGTATTGACGCAAGGAATGAATCGACAGATACGCCGAATGTGTGAAAAATTTAACTATCGTGTGGTAGATTTAAAAAGAACACGAATTATGAATATTCAATTAGGAGACTTAAAAGAGGGAATGAGCCGAAGAATTTCATCAGAAGAATGGAATAAATTGCAGGAACTTATCAAAGATTCTTCCAATGAAACCGTAATTCCAACATGGCAGTAGGAGAAAGGAAAGCAGGATGGATAAGAAACAGGCAGAAACAAGAATAAAAGAATTAAGAAAACAGATTGAATATCACAGCAATCGTTATTACAATATGGATAATCCTGAAATCACAGATTATGAATACGATATGTTGATGCAGGAGTTGAAAAAATTAGAAAAAGAATTTCCAGAGTTGGTGACAAAGGATTCCCCCACTCAGAAAGTAGGAGGAACAGCAAAGCGTGAAGCGGGAGTGCTGGTAGCACACAATGTTCCGATGTTAAGTCTTCAAGATGTTTTTTCCAAAGAAGAAGTGGAAGAATTTGTAGAGCAGATGCAGGAACAGTTGGACCATCCGGAATTCGTAGTAGAATATAAAATAGATGGTTTATCTATGGCGCTTCGCTACGAAGAGGGAGAATTAAAGCTAGCACTTACCCGTGGGGATGGTGTGAACTTTGGAGAAGATGTGACGGAGAATGCCAAGGTGATTCAGGATGTAAAAAAGAAACTGAAATTTCCGACGGAATATTTAGAAATTCGAGGGGAAGTCTATATGAAAAATGCAGACTTTGACCGAGTAAACGAAATACAGGAATTAAACGGAAAAAAGACCTTTGCCAATCCAAGAAACTGTGCGGCAGGAACACTTCGTCAGTTGGATAGCAGAATTACCAAAGAACGTGGACTTTCCATGTTTATTTTTAATATTCAGCAGGTGCGTGGTATGGAGTTTCAAACGCACACAGACGGATATGAATATTTGAAAAAAAACGGAATCCATGTCATTGATGATTATAAGGTATGTCATACCAAGGAGGAAGTTTGGGAGGCAATTTGCGCCATAGGAGAAAATCGAGGCAATCTCGCTTATGATATTGACGGTGCAGTGGTGAAAATCAATTCTTTTGCAGATAGAGAAAAGCTGGGAAGTACCTCAAAAGTACCACGTTGGGCAGTAGCATACAAATATCCTCCAGAAGAAAAAGAAACAAAGCTTTTGGATATTGAATTATCCGTGGGAAGAACAGGGCGTATTACGCCAACTGCCATTTTTGAACCAGTGCGTTTGTGCGGAACCAGTGTGTCCCGTGCTACGCTTCATAATCAGGATTTTATTGACGATTTGGATATTCGAATCGGCGATACCATACAGGTATATAAGTCTGGAGAAATCATTCCAAAGGTGCGAAAGGTAATAAAAGAAAAAAGACCACAGGGAGCAGTTCCGTTTAAAATTCCGGAAGTCTGTCCGGTCTGTGGTGCAAAGACACAGAGAGAAAAAGATACGGCAGATATTAAATGCACTTCACCAAACTGTTCGGCACAGTTAGAACGCCATATTATTAATTTTGTAGGCAGAGATGCCATGGATATTAAAGGATTTGGTACGGTTTATATTGAAGAACTGGTGCGATTGGGGTATATTAAAGATGTGGCAGATATTTATACTTTGAAAGAACATCGGGAAGAATTGATAGAGCAGGGAATTATCGGAAAAGAGAAAAATACAGATAAATTACTGGCGGCCATTGAAAAATCAAAAGAAAACGATGCATATCAGTTGTTGACAGGACTGGGTATTCCAAATGTAGGAAAAGCTGCTGCAAAGGGAATCTTAAAAGTGTTCAAAAATATGGAAACGCTGGAGCAGGCTACGATGGAAGAACTTCAAAAGGTCAACGATATTGGAGAAGTAAGTGCACGTTGTATACAGGAATTTTTCAAAAATGAAAAGAATGAAGAACTGATGAAACGTTTGCGCAACTATGGTGTGAATATGCAGACAGCAGAAACAGCAGGCGGAACACTATTTGAGGGAATGACTTTTGTAATTACCGGAACATTGCCGAATAAGGATAGAAAAGAAGCTGCTGCATTAATCGAAAAGCAAGGGGGAAAAGTGTCTGGTTCTGTTTCAAAGAAAACAACATATCTGCTCGCAGGCGAAAGTGCAGGAAGTAAGTTGACAAAAGCACAGGAGCTTGGAATAAATATTATTGATGAAGCACAGTTTATGGAAATGCTGTCAGAAACAAATAAAAATTAGAAAAAATAGAATATAGAAGAAATTAGAAAATAGAAAGCAGGAGAGAATATGCCAATTAAGGTTCAAAGCGGATTGCCCGCAAGAGAAAAACTAGAATGGGAAAATGTATTTACAATGGACGAAAAGCGGGCGATGCATCAGGATATTCGTCCGATAGAAGTGGGAATATTGAATTTGATGCCTTTGAAAGAAGACACGGAATTGCAGTTGCTGCGAGCATTGTCTAATACACCGTTACAGGTAGATGTTACCTTTGTTACAGTATCCAGTCATGAGTCAAAAAATACATCTTTAAGCCATTTAAATGAGTTTTATAGTACATTTGAAGAAATCAAAGACAGAAAGTTTGATGGATTTATCATTACCGGAGCTCCCGTTGAAAAAATGGAATACGAAGAAGTAGATTACTGGAAAGAATTTGAAGAAGTATGCGGGTGGACAAAAACCAACGTAACCTCTACCATGCATTTGTGCTGGGGAGCGCAGGCAGGTCTTTATTACTACTATGGAATACCAAAGCATTTATTAGACCATAAAATGTTTGGATTGTTTGAGCATCGGGTAAGCAACCGCAAGATTCCATTAGTGCGAGGATTTGATGATTGTTTCTTTGCACCACATTCACGTCATACAGAAGTGCGTCGGGAAGATATTGAAAAAGTACCGGAACTTACGATTTTAGCAGAATCTCCAAAGGCAGGAGTGTTCTTGGTAATGGATGAAACTGGAAAGAAAATCTTTGTAATGGGACATCCTGAATATGACAGAATGACTTTACACTCTGAATACATACGGGATAAGGAAAAGGGATTGGATATTCAAGTGCCGGAAAATTACTATGAAAATGATGATTGTACCATTAAGCCAAATCTAATGTGGCGGTCACATGCAAATGCCTTATTTACCAACTGGTTGAACTATTATGTGTACCAGACAACGCCGTATGAGTATATTACAGTGCCGCAGAAATAATAGGGATAATATTTTAGAAATTGTTGCTTTTTCTTTGAATATTGTATATAATAATATTGCCAAGAGATATTATCTCTTCCTATAGGTAGGACACGAAGTATAAGGAGCGTACTTCCGCTGTACTGGCAGCGAGAAAAACTTTGCATTTACTCTTTAACTAAGAGGATAATAATAGTCGAATAAGTGGAAAGCTTATGGTATGGTGGCAAGCACCAGAATGAAACCAGTAGATATTAAATATGTAAGAGAAACCTTCAAAAGGTTTCTCTTTTGCTATGAGGAGATAAATGAAATATTACATACAAAATGTTCCATACATTTCAGAAGAAAGTATGCTGTTGCATTTGAAGAAAGGTGCAGATTTATATCTGGAATATGCAGACTCAGATTTATTAGTTATATACAAACAATCAAAAATGGATTCATATAAGTTTTATGAGATAAGTTTTGCTAAAAGAAATTTTATGCATCTAGCAGGAATAAGAAGTAAAACTATAAAAGCAGAGAAATTTTTAGATGCATGTGCAAAGGGAATTGTAGAAGCTAAAGATTGTACGCCAACTCATTCTATAAGTAATATGCATTCAAAAATATCTGTATTGGAACAACTTTTAGATTTGCGGCATAGCAAATGCTATAAAATAGGTGAAAAAAATTTAGTTACAAGAGTTAACGATTTTGAAATGGCAATAGGAAATGCTAGTGGAGTAGTTGGATATGATAAACGTATTTCCAAAAAAGGAAGTAAGCAAATTGATAGAGGGTGCTTAGCAATACCAACGACACTATTAACCAATCCCATTACGGATTATAGTTCTAAGCCACAGAAAATAGTATTTATATTGCAAAAAGCAAAAAGGGATACATATTATAAAGAAATCTTTTTTGAAATAAAACAAGGATTGTTGAAGAAAGAAGAAAATTTGTTTTCGGAAGAATTGTTGGAAAAGATTGATAAAAGGTTATTTAAGTAATGAAAATAAAACAACAAAAAAATAGAGTGCTAAATAACAAATAAGTAATGTCTTGACAGGAGTCAAGGCATTACTTATAGCAATTAAGATGCAGAAAGAAAAGAGGTAATTACTAAATGAAAAATGTTATAATAATAAGTTCTTGTTGTCCAATAGCATTATTTTGCTGGTGCGTTGTTTATTGGATAGTAAAAACAAACAGTAAAAATAGAAGTTTGGAAGAAGAAAAAAATTTTTATTGGTTAAAAAATAGTAGTAAAAAACTAGTGGAAAAAGATTATAGTATTGGAATGATTATTTTAAGAGGATTATATTTGGGAATAATAATTGGTTTCTACTTATTGATAATAGCTCTAGTTGATGGATATAATTTTTTAACATTGAAATCATTTATATCTATTGAAGCATTTTGGAATATTTTGGGAATGGATATACAAATATTGACAATTGTTAGTTTAGTAACGGTATTAAAGAAAGATTTTTATTTAGGAATTACAATTAAAGAGGTAATGAAGGCATATAGAATACCAAATTTACTAATGAAGGTTTTGATTTATTCGTGTATAATATTTTTTGGTTATGGAATGTACAATGTATCCATGATTAGGAATAGTGAATACGTTATTTTTGTAGAATTTGCGATATATAGTTTGGTGTTAGTTTTTTTGGTGAATTTAATAATTCTCATATATAGAACAATTGTTATATGTCTATGTAATAGTAAAAAGGAAATAGAAACTTTTAAATGTTTGAGATATAAAATAGCATTTGAATATCAAGTTGAGCAAGAAGAGCCTATAAATGGTAATATGGTGGAAAAAATATCTACATATTTAGTAAATGAGGTGAAAAAGTATTATAAAAGTTTTAAGGAAAAGTCTAATAGTTTAGTAGAGGTTCAATATGGATCGGGAATACTAGGTATAAAAGATAATCTCCAAAAAACTAAAGAGTATAATAGAAGATTTAGAATAATAGGGCTTGTTCCAGTTGTTTTATTGGTTATGTCATATTTTGGTGTACTTCTATTGGAAGAACATGCGAGTATGAAAGGAAATTGGAAACTTATAGGAATTATAATAGTTCAAATAGTTGTAACGGTAATTCTAATTATAATAGGGAGTATAATGAATGCATGGAATATATTTGCTGTTAATAGAAGTTTTTTTGTGTTTAAATATGAAAAAAAGGGAAAAATAGAGAAAAAGGATGAAAACGATTCTCAAAAAGAAAAAATTGCAGCGTTTGGATGGTGGTGGGGATATAGAAAGCGATATGAATTTATAGGAGCAATAGAAGACTTAATATCTTTTTATAAAATTTTAATATACAATAAACAAGGAAAAAAGGTAGCGTATATAGTAATTAGGCAGATAGAGGAAAAAATAAAGGAAGAAGAAAAAATTAAAAATGCTATATTGTTATTATTATATTATTTTAGTTATGAGAAATATTATATAAAAACTGAAGCAAAAGTAAACAGAAAAATTAAAGAAAAGAATAAGCAAGAGCTAGTAAGAAGAAAGACCGAAGAAAAGATAGAAAAAAAGAAAATATATGATTATGACGAAATGAAAATATGGATGAAAAAGATAAGCAAAGAATCAGTAGAATATCAATTAGCAGATTCTATATTGAAAGAAGCATATAAAGAGCCGGAGATTAAGGAAAATGGGGAAATTAATCCTGAAAAATTGAGAAATTATAAGTTTGAATATTACTTTGATTTTATTAGTAATAAAGTAGGGAATTTTTGTAGTAAAGATAAGCAAAAAAATGAAAATAGCAATTTTAGCGAGAAATCTAATTCAGTAGAAGCAATCAAATAAACAAATTATATTGTCATGATGTATACATATCATACCTTTGGTATATAATAATTGAAAATTATAATAAAAAGTGGTATGATATGTATAAGAAGAGTGAAAAGAAAGGAGAGATTAACATGGAAGCAAGTGTTTTAAAACCTAATGCACCATTTGTGACAAGAAAAAAGCTTGAAAGAACGCCAGCATCAGAAGACAATAGAAAAATGGCAGCATTCATTGATTCACATAATTTCTCTTTTGATATTGATACAAAAACAGGAAAATTAAGAAGTGTAATAACAAAAAAGTAGAGTGATAAATGAATATAAAAAGGTATACGAAGAAATACAGTGAGTTATCCAAGCATTTTAAGTGCGGAAATTTAATAATTGATAATTTTTTAAGAGATGGTAGTGCCTTGGATGAAAACCAAGGCATTACTTATGTATTACTTTCTGAAAAAGAAGATGTTATCATCGGATATTATAATATTGAGGTTGGAAGAATCGACCAAATCGAAAATGTAAATGGACAAGATATTTATATTCCGATGGGTGGAGCAGTTAATATTAATTATTTAGCAGTACATAGTAAATATCAGGGGATTCAAATTGCTGAATACGAAAGAAAAAAGATATATTTAGGAGATTTCTTACTTCGTGATTGTGAAAAGAGAATTTTGGATATACGGAAGCAGGTAGGAATTTCTTTTATAACGTTATATTCAACAAGAGAAGGATATAATTTGTATCACGAAAGAAATAGTTATGAAGATTTTGAAGATGATATGAGCACGTTTAATAAAGAAAGTGATATGTCTTGTTACAAGTTGTATAAATGTTTGGATGATATTGTGGGATAGCATAAAATGAGTGATTATTCATTTGGCAGAAAGCGAGGAAACAGATATGAAAAAAAGAGTAATGATTACAGTAATTATTTTAGCTATGGCGATTGCCGGAACTGGATGCGGAGCAAAGAGCAACAGTAGCGAAGCTGCACAGGCAGAAACTACAGTAAAAGAGGAAAAGGAAGAAACTGTAAAAAGCAATAAACAAGATATTAATACTGATGAAATTAATACCAATGAAATTAATACCAATGAAATTAATAATGGCAATACTGCCAGTGAAGATTTAATACAGGGAGAGGGTGAAAGTGACACAAATACTACTAAAAATGAAGTGAGCAACGATAGTGCAAAATCATCTAAAGATGCATCAACAACTACTGATAAAAAAGCTGCGACAGTTACTACTGGAAGTAATACCACAACAAATAATACTACAGCAGCAGAGAGTAATTCAGGAAAAAATAACAACACTCAACAAAATACTAACAGTTCAAGTTCAAATAATAATTCTTCGACACAGACAGAATCAACACAGGCAACACACACTCATACATGGCAACATATAGAAGCAACCGGACATTACGAAACAGTGATTGTACAAGAAGCATGGGATGAAGAAGCTCCAGTATACGAAAATGTAGCACATAGTATTTGTAATGTATGTGGAGCTGATGTGACAGGGAATACAGCATCGCATGCAGAAGCCCATGCTTTAGCGTATGAAGGTAGTGGACATCATACGGAATGGAGATATGAACAGACAGGAACTCAAACAGTACATCACAATGCGGTGACAGAACAAAAATGGATTCAAGACAGCCAGGCGTATGATAAGTGTACTACTTGTGGAGAAATTAAATAAAAAGGTAAGATAAAGTAGAATTTAAGAGATATAAAAAATGTGCCTAAATGGCACATTTTTTATTGATTGCCTGTACCATATATGGTACAGGCAATTTTTGCGAAAAAGAAGTATACTATATTTATAGTATAATGTAAAAAATACTAATGTGCCATTTATGGTACATTGTATGAAAGAAACGTTATCAAGTGGGAATATTATATTTGAAAATGATAATAGAAAGTAGTATGATATGCATGAGAAAAGTTAAAGGTGGAAGAGGGAAGTATGGAGAAGTGTAATAACTAAAAAGTACAGAGATAGATATAACATTGTTTGTGGTTTGGTGTAGTGTAAAAAGGTTGTAAATAAAGATATGTTAATACATATTTAGAAAGGGAAAAGTAATGGCTTTAGATAATAAACTTGGTATTAGTGATTCGACAGAATTAGCAAGAATGGAAGAAAAGATAAGTAAGAAAAAAGCAGTTGAATTATTTGAAAGTGGATATTTGAATAATTATGGAGCGGGAACATTTCAGATGCTTGCTGCAATTCATAAATATTTATTTGATGAAATATACGATTTTGCAGGAGAGATAAGAACTGTAAATATTGCAAAAGGCAATTTCAGATTTGCGCCGGTGATGTACTTGCAGGCAGCAATTGAAAATGTTGAGAAGATGCCGCAATCAACTTTTGATGAAATTATTGAAAAGTATGTAGAAATGAATATAGCACATCCGTTTCGTGAGGGAAATGGACGCAGTACAAGAATATGGCTTGATTTAATGCTGAAAAAAGAGTTGAATCTGGTGATTGATTGGAGTTTCGTTGACAAAGATGACTATTTGTTAGCAATGGAAAGAAGTCCAATAAAAGATATTGAAATAAAACATATTTTGAAAGAAGCCTTGACAGATAAGACTGAAGATAGACAAATTTATATGAAAGGCATTGACCATAGTTACTATTATGAAGGGTATGCGATATACAAAGCTGAAGAATTATAATAAAGGATTTGCGGTGGTTTTATGCAGTTGAAATATAAGCCGGATAATATCCGGAAACATTCTAGAAAATCTTTGCAAAAGTACAAGATTCTGTTATAATATAACAATGAATAAGTTTAGGAGGCGTAAAAATGGCTGAAGACAGAAAAGCATATATGATAAAAGATGATAATTTAGGAGAGGTGCGTATTGCAGACGAAGTAGTAGCAATCATTGCAGGACTTGCTGCCACAGAGGTTGACGGAGTAAGCTCCATGGCAGGCAATATCACTAATGAATTAGTAAGCAAGCTTGGAATGAAGAATCTTTCCAAGGGAATCAAAGTAGACGTACAGAACAATATTGTAAGTGTAGATGTTGCACTTCATATTAAGTTTGGCTTTGTTATTCCGGAAGTATCTGCTAAGGTACAGGAAAAAGTAAAGAGTGCCATTGAGAATATGACCGGATTAGAAGTATGCAATGTAAATGTGCGCATTGCCGGTGTGGAAATGGAAAAGAATAAGTAAGAGAACCTTGAAAATAAGAGAACGAAGAGAACATTTCACAGTAATGTCATGCTAAAAGACAGAATGTGAATATTTACAAAAACAAAACAAGGGTGTCTTATTATGAGGCACCCCTTTTTGAAAGGAAAAAGAATGAGTCGAAGAGAGATTAGAGAACAGATATTCAAACTGCTGTTTCGTGCAGAATTTTATGATTATGATAAGGAAGAAATGTCAGAACAGTTGTCTTTATTTTTTGAAGAACTGGATCAGCGAAAAGAGAAAGATACGGATTATATTCAGAAAAAATATGAGGATATTATGGAGCATTTAACAGAGATAGATGCCATGATTAATGAAGTAGCAGAAGGATGGAAAACAAGCCGCATGGCAAAGGTGGATTTAACATTAATTCGTCTTGCAACTTATGAGTTAAAATATGAAGAGGATATTCCGACAGGGGTAGCAATCAACGAAGCCGTAGAACTGGCAAAGGCATATGGAACAGATGATTCTGCTTCCTTTGTAAACGGAATTCTTGCAAAATTAGTATGATAAAGAATGTATATTCCGTAGGGCAGGTAAACTCCTACATTAAAAATATGTTTACACAGGACTTTATGATGAACCGCATTTATGTAAAGGGTGAAGTGTCAAACTGTAAGTATCATACATCCGGTCACATTTATTTTACCTTGAAAGACGAAAGCGGAGCACTTACAGCAGTCATGTTTGCAGGAAATCGAAAAGGACTTACATTTCCTATGAAAAATGGGGATAATGTAATTGTATTAGGTTCTATTTCTGTATATGAGCGGGATGGAAAGTATCAGCTTTATGCCAAAGAGATTATTTTGGATGGGGCTGGAGTGCTATATCAAAAGTTCGAAGCATTAAAAAAAGAATTAGAAGAAATGGGTATGTTTGCACAGGAATACAAACAGCCTATGCCAAAATATATTAAAACATTAGGGATTGTGACTGCCCCTACGGGAGCAGCAATTCGTGATATTCAAAATATTTCCAAAAGACGTAATCCCTATGTACAGACAATTTTATATCCTGCATTGGTGCAGGGAGAGGGTGCAGCAGCAAGTATTGTAAATGGAATTCATGCGTTAGAACAATTAAAGGTAGATGTGATAATTGTAGGACGAGGTGGTGGTTCTATTGAAGACTTGTGGGCATTTAACGAAGAAGTGGTAGCACGGGCTATTTTTGAGTGTAGTATTCCTATTATTTCAGCAGTAGGTCACGAAACAGATACTACCATTGCAGACTTTGTGGCAGATTTGCGAGCTCCCACTCCATCAGCGGCAGCAGAATTGGCAGTATATGACTGGCAAGAGTTAGAACAACAGTTGTTGGCAGTGAAAATAGAATTAAATCGTGGAATAAGTGACAAGTTAGAACAGACAGAGGAACGTTTAAAGCAGTATGAGCGACAATTAAAGCTGTTAACACCACAGAATCGTTTGAATGACAAACGGCAGTATACCATAGACTTAGAAGAAAAGCTCCACTTATATATGCAGCAAAAGCTTCGGGAAAAGAAACATCAGATGGAACTATATGCAGGACAGTTAGAGGGGATGTCTCCGGTAAAAAAACTCAGTCAGGGGTATTCCTATGTATCAGATGAAGCGGGAAATGCACTATCTGATGTAACAAAAGTAAAAAAGGATGATAAGATTATCGTTCATATGTTAAATGGAAAAGTAAATGCAACAGTAACAGAAACGGAGGTTATCTCATGGGAGAACAGGAACAGACATTAGAAGAAATCTTTAAGGAATTGGACGAGATTATAGAAAAAATGCAGCAAAGAGAAGTATCCCTTGAGGATTCCTTTCGACTATATGAGCAGGGAATACAGAAATTGAAACAATGCAATAGTAAGATAGATTATGTAGAAAAGCAAATGCTTTTATTGAATGGTCAGGGAGAACTAGAACCATTGGATGCGGAATAGGAGAAGTACCATGGATATAAAGACAGAAATCGCAGCCCGTACCAAAGAGGCAGAACAGATTATAAAACAATATCTTCCAAAAGAAGAAGGGTATCAGAAAACAGTCATAGAGGCTATGAATTATAGTGTTTTAGCAGGCGGAAAGAGGCTTCGTCCCATTCTTATGATGGAGACTTACCGGATGTTTGGCGGTCGTTCTAAGGTGATAGAGCCTTTTATGGCAGCGATGGAAATGATTCATACATATTCCTTGGTACATGATGACCTTCCGGCGATGGATAATGATGAATTTCGAAGAGGAAAAAAGACAACACATGCAAGGTATGGAGAGGCAATAGGGATTCTTGCAGGAGACGGACTGTTAAACTATGCTTTTGAGACAGCAACGCAGGCATTTGAGATAGAGCCGGAAAACAGTAATATCGGAAGAGCATTACAAGTATTGGCAGCTAAGTCAGGGATTCATGGTATGTTAGGCGGTCAATGCGTAGACATAGAATCAGAAGGAAAAGAAGTAACCGAAGAGGTGTTACAGTTTATAGATAAGTTAAAAACAGCAGCATTATTAGAAAGCTCTATGATGATTGGAGCAATTCTTGCCGGAGCTACGAAAAATGAACAGAAAATCGTAGAACAGGCAGCAAGAGAATTAGGACTTGCATTTCAGATTCAGGATGACATTTTAGATGTTACCGGCAGTACGGAAGAGTTAGGAAAGCCGGTGGGAAGTGATGAAAAAAATCACAAGACTACCTATGTTACTTTAAAAGGAATCGAAGAGGCTTCCAAAGAAGTGGAAGAACGTTCTAAGCATAGTGTGGAGTTATTAAGCTCCTTAGTAGTAAAAAATGAGTTTTTAACAAATTTGATGATGGAATTAGTGCATCGGAAAAAATAGGAGTGCATAGAGAAAGAAGGAAATTCTTCATGGTATTGGAAAAAATAAATAAGCCCAATGATATAAAAAAATTAACAAGTGCGGAATTATCTATTCTTGCGGATGAAATTCGTGATTTCCTGATTCAGAAAATATCAGAAAATGGAGGTCATTTAGCATCGAATTTAGGAGTAGTAGAGCTTACCATGGCTTTGCATCTTGCATTTCATTTACCGGAGGATAAGATTATTTGGGATGTAGGGCATCAATCTTATACCCATAAGTTATTGACAGGACGTAAAGCAGGATTCGATGAATTGCGAAAATATGGTGGAATGAGTGGATTTCCAAAGAGAAAAGAAAGTCAATGTGACAGTTTTGATACAGGACACAGCTCCACGTCTATTTCGGCAGGGTTGGGATATGCAGAAGCAAGGGAACTTACCGGACAGGATTATCATGTTGTATCGGTAATTGGTGATGGTGCACTAACCGGAGGAATGGCATACGAGGCGCTAAATAATGCATCTCGGATGAAAACAAATTTTATTATTGTGTTAAATGACAACAATATGTCCATTTCAGAGAATGTGGGAGGACTTTCCAGACATTTGGGAAACTTACGGACAGCAGATGCATACAAGGACTTGAAAACAGGAGTAACAAATTCTTTAAGTAAGATTCCGGTGTATGGAGAGCGCATGGTGTCACACATACGGCGGACAAAGAGTGGAATTAAGCAGTTGTTTATTCCGGGAATGTTGTTTGAAGATATGGGAATCACCTATTTAGGTCCGGTAGATGGGCATGATATTTCTGCAATGTTACGAATTTTTCGTGAAGCTGTAAAGGTGGATGGCGCAGTCATCGTACATGTATTGACACGCAAGGGAAAGGGCTATTTGCCCGCAGAGCGGCATCCTGCAAGATTTCATGGAGCAGAGCCTTTTGAAATAGAAACAGGGATTCCGATACATCCAAGAACCAAAGCGAATTATACAGATATTTTTTCTACGGTAATGCGCAAGTTAGGAGATAGGGATGAAAAAGTGGTTGCCATTACAGCAGCTATGGGAGACGGAACAGGATTAAAACGTTTCCACAATATGTTCCCAGAACGCTTTTTTGATGTAGGAATTGCAGAAGGTCATGCGGTAACATTTGCGGCGGGACTAGCGGCAGCAGGACTAAAACCTATTGTAGCCATTTATTCTTCTTTTTTACAAAGAGCATATGATCAGATTCTGCACGATGTCTGTATTCAGGATTTACCGGTGGTGTTTGCGGTTGACCGTGCCGGATTAGTGGGAAGTGATGGAGAAACCCATCAGGGAATTTTTGATTTGTCTTACTTATCTACCATTCCCAATATGGTGATTATGGCACCGAAAAATAAATGGGAGCTTTCCGATATGGTAAAGTTTGCAGTAGAATATAAGCATCCAATCGCCATTCGTTATCCAAAAGGAGAGGCTTACGATGGTTTGAAAGAGTTTCGTGCCCCAATTACATTGGGAAAAAGTGAAGTGCTTAAGCAGGAAAGTCAGATTGCACTTTTGGCTGTGGGCAGTATGGTAAAAACAGCAGTAGAAGTCAGAGAATTGTTAAAAGCCATGGGATATCAATGTTCCCTTATCAATGCACGATTTGTAAAGCCTTTAGATACGGAATTGCTAGATAAATTGGCTGCAAACCATGAGCTTATTGTTACCATGGAAGAAAATGTAACCAGTGGTGGATTTGGTGAGCATGTGGTATGTTATATGAATGAAAAAGATAGGAAAGAATCGGGCAGAAAGGTTCTTACGGTTGCCATTCCGGATGAATATGTGGAACAGGGGAACATAGATATATTAAAAAAAGAAACGGGAATTGATAAAGAATCCGTAGTAAAGAAAATTGTAGCGGAATATGCTAAAGTACGAGAAAGGTTATAGCATGAAAGAAAGATTAGATGTATTATTAGTACAACGAGGACTTGCACCCTCCAGAGAAAAGGCAAAAGTCATGATTATGGAAGGAAATGTGTTTGTGGCGGGTCAAAGAGAGGATAAGGCAGGAACTTCTTTTGATGAAAAAGTTGAAATTGAAGTAAGAGGAAATACATTAAAATATGTAAGCCGTGGCGGTTTAAAGTTAGAAAAAGCAATGGCAAACTTTGGAATTTCCTTAGAAAATAAGATTTGTATGGATATAGGTGCATCTACCGGAGGATTTACGGATTGTATGCTTCAAAACGGAGCAAAGAAAGTATACTCCGTAGATGTGGGATATGGGCAGTTTGCATGGAAACTACGTCAGGATGAACGTGTAATATGTATGGAAAAGACCAATATCCGCTATGTAACACCAGAGGATATTGATGATGTTTTAGATTTTGCATCCGTAGATGTATCATTTATTTCTCTTACCAAGGTGCTTCCGGCAGCAAAAGAATTATTAACAGAGCATGGTGAGATGGTATGCCTGATTAAACCACAGTTTGAGGCTGGAAAGGAAAAGGTAGGAAAAAAAGGAGTTGTCAGAGATCCGAAGGTGCATGAAGAAGTAATAGAAAAGGTGATTTCTTTTGCACAAGAGATTGGATTCGGCATCAAAAATCTGGAATTTTCCCCAATTAAAGGGCCAGAAGGAAACATTGAATATCTTGTATACATTCAAAAGGGTATGGAGAGTCAGGAGGAGCCGGTAGACGTAAAAGCTGTGGTTGCCAAGGCACACAGTACGCTGGCATAAAAGCATGAAGCATTTTTACATTATTGCAAATCCACAAAAAGATAAGGAATTAGTATTGACAAAGCAGATAAAAAAGTTTATCGAAGAACATGGTGGAAGCTGTGACTATCAGTTGAATCAGGCATATGATGTAGCCGAGCTTCCAAATAAAACGGAGTGTGTTCTGGTAGTAGGCGGCGATGGAACGTTACTTCGTGCAGCAAGAGATATGGCAGAATACAATATACCATTAATCGGAATCAATACCGGACATGTAGGATATTTATGTGAGCTGGATGCAGGAAATGTTATGAGTGGTCTGGAAATACTTATGAAAGGGACTGGCTATTCCGTAGAAGAACGTATGCTTTTAACCGGATATTTGATGAATAAGTCAGGGCATTCCGGACAGCAGGTTGCATTAAATGATATTGTCATTCACCGTTCCGGCGTACTTCAGGTAGCAGATTTTATTATTTCCGTAAATGGAGAATATCTAAATACATATAGTGCAGATGGGATTATTATTGCAACACCCACAGGTTCTACTGCTTATAATATGTCAGCAGGAGGGCCGATTGTAGACCCAAGAGCGGAGTTAATCTTGATTACGCCTATTAGTCCTCATACCTTGAATGCAAAAAGCATTGTGCTTGGTGCAGATGCAGAGATTACCATAGAAGTAGCACCAAGACGGGTAGAAAATGATGAAAAGGCAGAAGTTAGCTTTGATGGTGATCATGTGGGGATTCTTTCAGTAGGAGAAAAGATTGTAGTAAAGAAAGCAGGAACCAGAACAGGAATATTAAAGCTAAGTAAGTTAAGTTTTTTGGAACGTTTGGGAAAGAAGCTGCAGGGATATACCAGCTAATAAAAGGAGGTAGGAATAATTATGAAGTCAAAACGTCATGCTAAGATTTTGGAAATTATAAGGAAGTATAATATTGAAACACAGGAAGAATTGTCTGACCGCTTAGAGCAGGAAGGTTTTGCAGTAACACAGGCTACGGTATCAAGAGATATTCGAGAACTGAAGCTTACAAAAGTAGCAAGTGGAACAGGCGGCAGACAAAAGTATGTAGCGCTGAATGAAAATCATGTAGATATGAGCGAAAAATACATTCGTGTCTTTCGAGATGGTTTTGTATCCATGGATATGGCGCAGAATATTTTAGTGATAAAGACAGTGTCGGGAATGGCTATGGCAGTTGCCGCAGCATTGGATGCCATGGATTGTCATGAGATTGTAGGAAGCATTGCAGGTGATGACACCATTATGTGTGCGGTACGAACGGTAGAAGATACCGAAAATTTAATGAAGCGATTAAGAAAAATCGTAGAAAATTAAATGTAAGATACTGATTGTAAGATACTGATTTTTAAGCCGTTGTAAATGAGAGAGCAGAAGGAGAACGGATATGTTAGTAAGTCTGCATGTGAAAAACCTTGCGCTAATCGAAGAGGCGGAGGTAGAATTTGGACCGGGATTGAATATTCTTTCCGGTGAAACAGGAGCGGGAAAATCAATTATTATAGGCTCCATTAATCTTGCGTTAGGAGAAAAAGTTTCAAAAGAGATATTAAGGGAAAACGCAGAATATGCTCTGGTTGAGCTGATTTTTAAAGTGGAGAATCCACAGCAACAGAAATTGTTAGAGGAGATGGATATTTTCCCGGAGGACGGGGAGATTATCATGTCCAGAAAGATTACTGCTTCAAGAAGTGTAGGAAAAATCAATTCGGAGACAGTATCGGCATCTTGTATGAAAGCAGTAGCCGCACTTTTAATTGATATTCATGGACAGCATGAACATCAGTCTCTGCTTCATAAGAAGAAACATTTAGAAATATTAGACGAGTATGCTAAGGACGAACTGAAAGAGAAAAAGGAAACCCTAAAGGCTTGTTATCAGGAGTATCAAAAGATACTGGAAGAAAGGAAACAGGCAGTAACGGATGATGCCCAAAGAGAACGGGAATTATCTTTTTTAGAATATGAGATAAACGAAATAGCAGAAGCACAACTGGTAGTTGGTGAGGACGAAACCTTAGAAAGCAGCTATCGAAAAATGGCAAATAACCGTAAAATTATGGAGGCAGCCAATATTGCTCATAATTTGACCGGAGGAGATAGCAGTGCAACAGAACAGATAGGACGAGCTTTGAGAGAGCTTACCTCTGTGGCTGAGTATGACAATGAATTGGTACAGATAGCAGAACAAATTGGTGAAATTGATAGTTTATTGAATGATTTTAATCGTGAATTGGCAGCCTATATTTCAAATGGAGAATTTGACGAGGAAACCTTTTTTGAAACAGAAAAACGTTTGGATGAGATAAATCACTTAAAGGATAAGTTTGGCGGTTCTATTGAGGCAGTATTAAAAGCTCAGGAAGAAAAGGAGCAGCGTTATCAGCAGCTTAAGGATTATGAACGTTATCTGGAAGAATTAGCAAAGCGAGAAGAAAAGGCAGAAAAAGCATTGCAAAAAAGTTGTAAGGATGTATCGGCTATTCGAAAACGTTATGCAGAAAAGTTGACAAAACTGGTACAAGATGCATTAGTAGATTTGAATTTCTTAGATGTAGAATTTACCATGGCATTTCAAGAGACAGCAGGTTATACGGCAAATGGAACGGATGATGCAGAATTTTTGATTTCCACGAATCCGGGTGAGCCTGTAAAACCACTGGGAAAGGTAGCATCGGGTGGTGAATTAAGCCGTATCATGTTAGCAATCAAGACAGTTTTAGCAGAGAGCGACCAGATAGAGACATTAATTTTTGATGAAATTGATTCAGGTATCAGTGGGCGTACGGCACAGATGGTAGCAGAGAAAATGAACGTGATAGGAAAGAATCATCAGGTAATTTGCATTACCCATCTTCCGCAGATTGCAGCAATGGCAGACTGGCATTTTTTAATTAGTAAAAATGTGGTAAATCAGTCAACTGTTTCCAATATTTCCAGATTAAAGGAAAAAGAAACCGTGGAAGAACTGGCAAGAATGCTTGGTGGTGTAAAAGTAACCGATACAGTATTAGAAAGTGCAAAAGAAATGAAAGAACTGGCAAAATCAGTTAAAAAATCCCAGAGTTAAAAAGTAAAGAACTTCATATACTAAAAAGGATTTCAGTATTTACTGAAATCCTTTTTTGTGTAAATGCACACTTTTTTTGTGTAAATGCAGACTTTTGTTCTGGTATAGGAACTTTCGGGTTTTGGTAAGTCTTTATTATAAAAGTGCAGTAGGAGGAATGGGAAAATGAGAATGCAAAAGTGGATTGCAAGAGCCGGTATATTGGGAGGATTTGGACTGTTACTGGTGTTTTCTTTTTTTATTATGAAGGAATCAATACCGGACAAGATATGGATGGTACAAGGAAAAAAAGAAGAATTTAATTTTCGTGTTCCAATGACTGGTGTAGTAGAAAAAGAGGGGTTAGAGGTATTTGACAATCAGTCTCAAACTGTGAGTAATGAAGAAGTACATGTGGATTTGAATAAAAAATTTTCTATAAAATCGGCGAATCAGGGAAGCTATTCTATCGTATGTCGCCTTTTTGGAATTTTTGACATAAAAGAAGTTGCAGTAGAAGTTATTGAAGAAGAAAGTGTAGTACCATGTGGGATTCCAGTGGGAATTTATGTGAAAACAGAGGGGGTACTAATTATCGGAACAGGTGTAGTAAATGGAACAGACGGAATGAATTATGAGCCTGCTGCAAATATTGTAAAAAGCGGGGATTATATCAAAACAATTAATGAAGAAGTAGTAAAAACAAAAGAGGATGTTATTGAAACAATTAATAAATGCGGTGGGAATCCTGTAATTCTTGGAGTGGTGCGTGAGGGAGAATATATTGAATTAAAAGTAGAACCGGTAAGAACAGGAGAAAATGAATATAAGCTAGGTATATGGGTAAGAGATGACTTAGCAGGTGTAGGTACGCTTACTTTTTCAGACAGTGCAGGAAATTATGGAGCTTTGGGGCATCCGGTAAGTGATATGGATACAGGAACCAAGATACTCATTTCAGAAGGAACTTTATATGAAGCGCAGGTAGTAGGAATTACAAAAGGGGAAAAGGGAAAACCGGGAGAAGTGTCAGGTCTTATCACATATTTAGACCAGTTTAAATTAGGAAGTGTAGAAAAAAACACAGAAGTTGGAATTTATGGAAAATTAGAGCGTATGCCGGAGCAGATTCAGGGAGAACAGTACTGTCCTGTAGCAATGAAGCAGGAGGTACAAGAGGGAAAAGCGCAGATTATATCTTATCTTTCCGGAGAACGAAAAGAATATGAGATTAATATTACTGGAATAGATTATAGCAGTAGTAACATAAATAAAGGAATTCTTTTTCAAGTGACAGACCCGGAATTATTGGAATTAACAGGGGGAATTGTACAGGGAATGTCTGGAAGTCCGCTGGTACAAAATGGAAGAATAATAGGTGCAGTAACTCATGTATTTGTCAATGACCCGACCAGAGGGTATGGAGCATTTATTGAAACGATGCTAGAGCATTGAGACAAAGCTGGACAGGAGTAAAATGAGGCAGGTAATGTAAGGAAGAGTGTTGTGTTATCTGCTTTTTAAAGAGCAAAACCATCAGAAATGATTGTTTTGCTCTTTTGTTAATTTAACTTTTGTTTTGGAACATTCCATATATGGTCAATAAGATGATTTGGCAACACTGCAAGAGTATACGCTGCCATTTCCTCAGGTGAGTCTGTCATATCTCTTGAAAACCATAACATAAAGTGATTGAATGTGCCTCCTATGTGAAATGCAATATCGTATTGTATTGATGCCTGTTCGTATTTATGAGTTTCCGCTCCTAAGTATTTTTTCAATATATCAAGAAATAAAATTGAAAGCCCGTTTTTATATATGGTCATCATTTGTTTTTTGTGTTTGTAATAGTACTTATATACATTTATCAGATGTTCTTCAAAATTGCTTTCGATTGCTTTGTCCCATTCTAAAATATCTTTAGAAATTTGATCAAGAAAATACTTAATGACATCGTCTTTTTTTTCAAAATGGCGATAGTATGTTGAACGGTTCACTCCAGCCTTTTCCACAATTTCGCCTACGGTAATATCTGTATAATCTTTTTTTGTCATAAGAATCAAAAGTGCATCGGAAATATATGATTTCATCATTTCTGTAGTAATGGATTTTCTTCTCATAAAGCGACAAATCCCTCCTTTTTGTTGCAGTTTAGGTTCGCTTAGGTGTTATATGTTGACAGGTGATTAAACTTGAAGTACAATCGAAAGAGATAAATGTCTCTTTTTGAATTTATCATAAAGAAAATATTTTGTCAACTAAACATTGGTAATCACTATTTAGAAAGAGGTAAAAGTAAATGGGTGAAACAAATTCAAAGACAAACAAAAAGAATTATATGTTTGCATTTCTGACTGTAATGGCGATTTTTTCAATGGGTCAGATTGCAGGTTCTATTGATGCGGCGATTGCAACTATCGGTGAGCATTTTGGACTTTCTGAAGCAACAACTATGTATGTATCGTCTGTATCAGCTATTGCAAGTGTAATTTTTGGGCTTGTAGTTGGTATTATTGCAGGAAAAAAAGTGAAATATAAGACGATTGCACTTTTTGCAGGTGTATGCGTAATTGTAGGCGGATTAGTTCCGTTCGTAGTTACAAATTATGCAGTTCTACTTATTTTTAGAGCTATCTATGGTATCGGTTTTGGTGGTATGATGAGTTTGCAGAATACATTTGCAAATCTTACTCTTCCAAAAGAAAAGCAGGCATCTGCACTTGGTCTTGGTATGTTTGTGGGATATGGTACAAACTGTATTCTTCAGTTTATCGGCGGACCTTTGGCAGATATCAAATGGAACTACATATTTTTAAACACATTGTTGCTTATTATTCCATTTGTGATTCTTCTAGTATGTTGTCCTGATATTCCAAATCATACGGCAGTTTCAGAAACAAATGGAGAAAAGAAAGAGAACGTGTCTTATCCTCCAATCGTTTTTGCTATATGTATAATGATGGCATTGGTTGGTTTATTTGTTGCTCCGCTTTTGATAGGGTGCTCTTTCTTAAGTACGGCAATCAATCCTTCTGCAACAATTGCAGGTGTCGTAGCAGTTTGCTTTTCAATAGGCTGTATGGTTGGCGGACTTGTTTATCCGAAACTTTCCAAAATGTTTGGACGATATTGCTTTACTTGCTTTTTAATTATTGCAGCTATCGGTCTTGTAGGCTCTGCACTTGCAAATAATATCCCATTGCTTTGTGTTACCATTTTTTTGGGTGGTGCAGGTTTTTCCACCATACAGGCAGGCGCAATGATGGTAACAGGTGCATCGGTTTCAAAATCAGCTGTCGCCATGGCATCTTCAATGATTATGGCTTGTTTTAATCTTGGCATGTTTCTTTGCAGTCCAATTCAGACAATAGTTGACTCTGTTATAGGAAATGGTCTTAAAACTCTCCTTTACATGGGTGCAGTAGTATTTGTTGTCGGTGCAGTATTTTTTGCAATATATAATCCTTTAGCAGGCATCAAAAAAGAAGATTGATTATCTAAAATTGTTATCCCTAATGTCAATCACTCGTGAGCGGTTTGCCAATAATTTAGGATAGGAAACTTGTGGGTGCGGTCACGCATGTGTTGTTGAATGACCCAAGGAGAGGGCATGGGATATTTATTGAGAATATGCTGGAGCATTGAGTCATGCAGAAAGTGGATACAAAAGAGGAATTTGGACACGCAGTTGGAGTAATGTAAAAAGATAAATTGTAGCAGTCATGTGTTTATAGCGCATGGCTGTTTTGCATTTTGAAAAAGTTATCCTTAATGTCAATCACTCGTGAGCGTCAGTCCTATCATATAGAATGGAAAGATGATAGGAGCAGTTACTCATGTATTTGTGCAGGATGCGGCTAAGGGATACGGGATTTTTGCGGAACAAATGTTAGAAAAATAAAGTTTAAAAACTTAGTGACATTCTTCGACAAAATGCAACCAAGGGAAACAGATATTATCAATAAGAAGAGAGAGTTAGTTCTTTAAAAATGACAGGGTTCGTGCTATTATGAAACAATAGAGGGCAAAGTGTCGAAATTACAAGAAATCTTTTCGTTGAAGTAATATTCAGATACAGTTATAATACAAATTGTTTCTAATTATGATGAAAAGCAACAGGAGGATATGACGTGGAAAAATTAAATGTAGCAATTGCAGATGATAATGAGGGAATGCTGCAAGAATTAGGGAATATCGTTAGAAGTGATGAAGAGTTTCAGGTGGTTGGAACTGCAAAAGACGGTGAAGAAGCCTATGAAATGATAAAAAAGAAAGAACCGGATGTTGTTTTGATGGATATTATTATGCCAAAGCTGGATGGTTTGGCAGTAATTGATAAAGTAAAAAACGACAAAAATCTGAAACGATGCCCTGCATTTATTATAATAAGCGCAGTAGGACAACAAAGTATTACAGAAGATGCATTTGAATTGGGCGCAGAGTATTACATTATGAAACCATTTGACAAAGATGTGGTTATTAGTCGTATCAAACGTATTAGAGATAAAGAAAAGCGTAGAAGCTTAGAAGCACGAAAAGTAAATCCTTATGAGAAAAAAGAAAAGTTAGAAGAACGCAATTTGGAAAATGATGTTACGAATATTATCCATGAAATCGGAGTGCCGGCGCATATTAAGGGATATCAGTATTTGCGAGAGGCAATTATGATGTCTGTTACCGATATGGAAATGCTTAATTCTATTACAAAGATTTTGTATCCAAGTATTGCAAAAAAGTTTCAGACAACACCAAGTCGTGTAGAAAGAGCAATTCGTCATGCTATTGAAGTAGCTTGGAGTCGAGGAAAAATGGATACCATAGACGAGCTTTTTGGATATACCATACATAATGGAAAGGGAAAACCAACAAATTCAGAATTTATAGCTTTAATTGCAGACAAAATTCGGTTAGAATATAAGATAGGAAAATAATTACTAACCGGAGGTTTTACATGAAGAAAATACTTTTTGCAGCATCAGAGGGAAATCCATTTATAAAAACAGGTGGTCTGGCAGATGTGGTGGGAGCATTGCCAAAGTATATAGATAAGTCATTGTATGAAATTAGTATTATCATGCCCCTTTATCAGTGTATACCACAGAAGTTTCGTAAACAGATGAAAGAGGTAACTCATTTTTATGAGGATATGCCAAGAGAACGAGAGTATATCGGACTCTATAAAATGGAAGAAGCGGGAATTACTTATTATTTCATTGACAATGAGTGTTATTTTGCAGGAGATGCACCCTATCATCATATCTGTGAAGATGTAAATAAGTTTGCATTTTTTTCAAGAGCGGTATTAGCAGCATTGCCGTACTTGGAGTTATGTCCGGATGTAATACATTGCCATGACTGGCAGACAGGATTGATTCCAATGCTTTTAAAAGTATTTTATGAGGGAAATGAATTTTATCGGAATATCAAGACTGTTTTTACTATTCACAATCAGAAGTTCCAAGGAAGATGGCAAATTGATGATATTGAAAATTGCAGAGATATTCCTGCAAAATATCGTTATGGAGCTATGGAAGCATATGGAGAGAGTAATTTTCTAAAGGCGGGGATTCTCTATGCGAATCAGGTAACTACTGTAAGTGAGACTTATGCTAATGAGATACAGACTCCGGAAGGTGGAGAGGGCTTAGACGGTGTAATGCGAGAAGTCTCCGGAAAACTTTCTGGAATTACTAATGGAATTGATGAAAAGGAGTATGATGCAAAGACGGATAAAAATATTCCATATCCATTTGGAATTAGAAATATAGCAGAGAAAAAGAAGAATAAGAAAGCATTGCAAAAGGAGATGGGATTAAAGCAGGACGAGAAAGCTTGTATGATTGCTATTGTATCACGATTAACCCAACAAAAAGGCTTTGATTTGGTGGTTTCTGTTATGGAGGAGCTATTACAGACCGAGCATGTGCAGGTGGTTGTATTAGGAACAGGAGAAGAACGATTTCAGCATGATTTTTCTTGGTTTGCACAGAAATATCCAAAGCAGATGTGCGCCAATATCGGGTATAGTGAAGATAAAGCACATCGCATTTATGCCGGAGCGGATATGTTTTTAATGCCTTCTCAGTTTGAACCTTGCGGGCTTAGTCAGCTTATCAGTATGTGTTATGGAACAGTGCCGATTGTACGAGAAACCGGTGGATTGAAAGATACGGTAGAACCTTATAATGAGATTTGGCAGATCGGAACCGGATTTGGATTTCGCAATTATGATGCGGGAGAAATGTTATATATTATTCGTTATGCACTTAAAATCTACCAGGAGCAGCCAAAAGCATGGAAAGCCATGATGAAACGTTGCATGAAACGTGATAGCTCCTGGCAGAGTGTTACGAAAAAGTATGAAGCAATTTATGACATAATCACATCGTAATACTATCTGTATTCCGGTGGTAATAGTAGATATGATCTGAGAGGATTTCTTCTGCTGCAACCTCGGATTCATTAATTTCCGTTACCATTTGAGACAGAGAAGAAATAGATTCTGTGACAGAGGTAGGCATGAGAATTACTTCATGGATGCTGCTGGGAAGAATATAGAGGTCACTGTCTAATCGTTCTGCAATGTCTTTTAGAACATTGTCATAAAGAATACAACAGGCACCGCCAAAGCGTTGCTGATTGGTTAGTACATACATAGGAACGGTATGAGAGGAACAAAATGCCTGTTGTGTACTGGATTTTTCAAAAAAAGGGAGTTGCTCTAAAGCAGGAAGCAGTAGTTCTGCTAGGGAATTGCAGCAAGAGTTTAGCAAAAACGGAGTGTTTTTTTCTGCTAAAGAGAGTAAGTCAGGAGCAGTAACATTCCAATATGAGAGATGTTCATTTCGAATTAATACAGAAGCACTTTCCGTAGAAGATTTTGAAAGAAGACAGTAAAAAACAATTGCAAGATCTAAAAAAGGAATCCAGGGAACTTCTTTTAGGAGTTCTCTGTTTTTTTCTTGATGAATTAACTTATATACAATATGAGAACGTACATTGTCAAAGTCCGTGAAAAAACTTGTATCAATACTATGGGAAGTGCGATGTTCCTGATAATAGCTGTAAATCTGAGAAACGATAGAAGTAATAGGGATATCCTGCTGTAATTGCTTTAAATAGGGAGCTAAATAAATCGTAGGTGAAATATTAAGTCCGGGTTCTAAAATCGTTAATGCATCTTCTGCTTGGTTATTGTTACGGGAAATGGATTGAATAGTAATAGATGTACCCAATGGAAATTTTTCTTCTAACCGGGTAATTACTTGATTTTTAAATATTTCGTATGTCATAAGACCTCCTGCGCTGTGCTGGCAAAGCAGGACCCACACAAAATTCTGTGTGGGTCTAAATGTAACATGAAATAAAAACAAATACAAGTAAATAACAAAAAATTGGACATTTGCGTATAGAGTACGCGCTACTCGGAGTAGGCTTTTAATTCTAACCAAAGTTCACTGTAAAGGGTAGTAGTATCATCATCTAAGGATTTTAATACTTCACAGTTATCTAAAATATCTTTTGGTGGGAAAATTGTAGTATTTTCCTGCAATTCAGGGTCTAATTGTTCCATGACCTTATTGTTGGGAGTTGCATAATAAACATAATCAAAATTCATTGCTGCAATATCCTCACGGCACAGGAAGTTAAGAAACTTTTCTGCATTTTCCTGATTGGTGCAGGTCTTAGGAATAAACCAAGAGTCAATCCACATATTTGAGCCCTCTTTTGGAACAGAAAAGGCAAGATTGTCATTGTAATCCATAGCAAGTCCTGCTTCACCGGAATAAACAACTGCCATAGCTGCATTTTCCGCAATCATTTCATCCTGTGCTTCGTCTACCAGATAAGAGTAAATCATGGATTTTTGGTCTAAAAGCAGCTCTTGTGCTTCTCGAAGCTCCTCTTCGTCATCAGTGTTAAGAGAATATCCAAGACGTTTTAAAGATACCATAAAAGCATCTCGAACGGAATCAGGCATGATAATCTGTCCATCATAATCTTTGTCCCAGAGAATATCCCAAGAATCTACCTTAGATTCATCCACCATATTTTTGTTATATAGGATTCCTACCGTTCCAAAGAAATAGGGAAGAGTGTATTTCGTATCAGGGTCAAAGGCTTTAGAAAAATCAAAATAGGTTTCATCAAGATTTTCTGTTAATGGAATGTTATCGTAATTCATTTCCAATACCTGACCCTCTTTAATAAGTTTTTCTATCATATAGTCGGAAGTGCAGATAAGGTCATAGTCGATAGCACCCGCTTTATATTTGGTATACATATTTTCCGGGGTAATATATTCTTCGTAATCTACATGAATTCCGGTTTCTTTTTCAAAGAGTTCTAAAATTTCCGGGTCAATATATTTTCCATAGTTTAAAACAGTAAGTGTATTTTCTGATTTTTTAGAACCACATCCGCTAAAGAGTGTAAGAGCTGTCAATGCGGCACAAAAAATAGCAATCAATTTCTTTTTCATAGGGTTACTCCTTTTATATGGAATTACTTACTTGCTTTTTCACGTTTGGCAGAAGGACCAAAGTTCATCAAAAGCAAGAGTATCAAGGCTGCCATAAATAAAATAGTAGACAGGGCGTACATTTCAGGGTTAATGCCTTTTCGCATATTGGTATAAATCATAGTAGATAAGGTATTCATTCCGGCGCCTTTCGTAAAGTAAGTAATGGAAAAGTCATCCAAAGACATAGTCATTGCCATAAGGAATCCGGATAATACCCCCGGGCGTAATTGTGGCCAAGTGATTTTGAAAAAGGCGTATAAAGGTGTAGCACCAAGGTCTAAGGCAGCTTCGTAAGTGTATTTGCTGGTTTGGCGCAGCTTAGGCAGTACATTTAAAATGACATAAGGAATGTTAAATGTAATATGTGCAATTAAAACTGTACTCATACCAAGACGGGTAAACCTTACGAATAAAAGCATCATGGAAATACCGGTTACAATATCTGCATTTAGCATAGGAATGTTAGTTGCTCCAAGCATAATGGTCTGATTTCTTTTTTTCATTGCATTAATACCCAATGCGGCAAGTGTGCCAAGGAGGGTAGCAATGAGAGCAGAAGCCAGTGAGATAAGAAGCGTAGTTCCAAATGCTTTCATAATCGTAGGACTTGCAAACATTTTTTGATACCATTTCAGGGTAAATCCGCCCCAATGTACTCTTGACTTAGAGTTATTAAAGGAGAGTACAATTAAAACTGCAATAGGCAGATAAAGAAATAGAAAAATCAAAATTAAGTAAATACGTTCTGCTGATTTTTTTACCATACGTTAGCACCTCCCTCAGTATCACGAGAATTTACAAGTGTCATGCTGACTAATACGAAAATCATTAACACAAAGGAAAGACCGGAACCAAGATTCCAGTTATAATCTTGTGTAAATGCCTGTTCAATAATATTTCCAATTAATAAAACTTTTCCGCCGCCCAGTAAGTCGGAAACAGCGAAAGAAGTTAAAGCTGGTACGAATACCATGATAATACCGCTGATTACTCCGGACATACTCAAAGGTACAATAATTTTAAAGAAAATCTTAATGTTTCCTGCACCAAGATCCTTGGCCGCTTCAATGACATCCCGATTGATACGAGCCAGAGCATTGTAGATAGGCAGTACCATAAATGGGAGAAAATCATATACCATGCAAAGGACAACAGCCGCAGGAGTATTAATGATATGCAGTTGCGGTAAGTTAAAAAAGTCCAGTACAGTATTAATAATTCCGTTATTTGATAGGAGCAGTTTCCAAGACAGAATTCGAAGCATAAAGTTCATCCACATAGGAAGGATGAAAATAAATACAATAAAACCCTGACTTCCGTTTTTCATATTATTTAGTATCATGGCAAGGGGGTATGCCAATGCCAGACAAATCAGCGTACAGACCAGAGCCAGTTTTAAAGAAAACAACAATGCCCGAAAAAAGATAGGGTGTGTAATGGTCAATACATTTGATACGGTAAAAGAACCGCTGGAGGTAGTAAAAGCATAGTAGAGAATCATAACTACCGGTAACAGGATAAATCCAACAATCCATATCATATACGGACCGGCAAGAAGCTGACGTTTTAAGTTACGCATCTAATTCCACCGCCTTTTCATCACTGGATTCTGGTTTATTCATAATCTGAATGTTAAATGGGTCTACTCGGATTCCGACTTTCGAACCAACAGGATGCATTTGTGTGGTATGAACCAGCCATTCATATCCGCCTGCCAGTACTTCGATTTCCCAGTGTACTCCTTTGAAAATGAGAGAAATAACTTCTCCTGATAAACGTCCTTGTTCCGGAGCAACCAGTTCTACGTCTTCCGGACGAATAACTACATCTACCGGAGTATTTGTACCGAATCCTTCGTCTACACATGGAAATGTTACATTTAAAATTTTAACCAGTTTGTCTTCCAGCATAGTACCGTCGATAATATTACTTTCTCCGATAAAATCAGCCACAAAGGCGTTGCAAGGCTCATTATAAATATCCTCTGGTGTTCCAATCTGTTGGATATATCCCTGATTCATAACAACAATTGTATCAGACATGGTAAGAGCCTCTTCTTGGTCATGTGTGACATAAATAAAGGTAATTCCCAGTTCATTTTTTAAACGAATCAATTCGTATTGCATATCCTGACGGAGTTTTAAGTCCAAAGCCCCTAAGGGTTCATCTAAAAGTAAAACTTTAGGTTCATTTACGATAGCACGGGCAATGGCAATTCGCTGTTGCTGTCCTCCGCTTAAGGAGTCAATACTTCGTTTTTCAAACCCATCCAGATTTACCAGTTTTAGGGCATATTTGATTTTATCATTAATATAATCTTTGCTTTTTTTCTTGATTTTCAGACCAAAAGCAATATTTTCTGCAATCGTCATGTGTGGAAAGAGCGCATAGCGTTGGAATACGGTATTTAATTGACGCTCATTGGGAGCAAGACCGGTAATGTCTTTTCCATCAAAAATAATCTTACCGTTATCTGGTGATTCAAAGCCACCGATTAAACGTAAGGTGGTAGTCTTTCCACAGCCGGAAGGGCCAAGCAGGGTAAGAAATTCATTTTCACGAATATAGAGATTCAGGTCATCTAAAACCATGTGTCCATCATAGGATTTGGTAATATGTTGTAAGTCAATTAATTTTTTACTCATGGAAGTTCCTCCTAAAAGCTTGGGGGAGTAGTAATCCAAAGAATTATGGACTCCCTGTTGCCGTAATTTTCAATATAGTGTTTTTTGCCCGATTTAAAATAAAAGCTTTCTCCGGTTTTTACAATGGAAGAGCGGGAACCGTAGTGCAGCTTGATGCTGCCCTTTATCACATAGCCAAATTCCTCTGCTTCATGAGGAAGATGGGTATCTGAAGAACCTCCCGGATGTAAAGTCATAAGAATGGGCTCCATTGCATTTTTTTGTGCGTTTGGAATCAACCATTTCATAGTATGATTTAGAGATTCATTTTCTTTTTCAAAATAATCTTCCTGTCGAAATATCAGTTGTTCCGGTTCTTCGTCTGTAAAAAACTCAGAAGGAGTAGTACCAAGACATTGAATAATGTCTAACAGGGTACTAATAGAAGGTGAAGTGAGATTGCGTTCTAATTGAGAGATAAATCCCTTAGAAAGCTCGCTGCGGTCAGCAAGTTCCTGTTGGGTAAGCCCATATTGAATACGCAATTCTTTCATACGATGTCCTATATCCATCTTGATTTGTCCTTTCTGAAAAAATAAAACTAATAATATATTCTGAGTTTAATAGTAATAAACAAAGCAAGATATATTATAGACGCTAAATAGATAAAATTCAATAGAAATATGCATAGAAGTTATAATAAAGAAAAGAGGTTGAAGATAAGAAAAAAATAAGAGAGCTTCGGCATTTTTCTATCATCTGACGATATTGACAAAACACGAAGAATGTTTTATGATAAACATACCCCACAGGGGTATAAAGGAGGCTTAAAATGAAAAAAGAGATATATTTAGAAGTAAATGGTATGACCTGTGCTTCCTGTTCAGCGGCAGTGGAGCGTGTTACCAGAAAACTGGAGGGTGTGGAGACTTGTGATGTGAATCTGACCACACGGAGAGCACATATTATCTATGATACAGATAAGGTAAAGCTTTCTGATATTAAAAATAAAATTACAAAGGCTGGATTTGAACCAAAGGATATTGACACGGAAAGTGCCGATGAATTTGGCGCACAGGAATTAAAAGAAGTAAAAGAGAAACGTAATCGTTTAATTGCGGCAGCAATTTTTTCTGTTCCGTTGCTCTATATTTCCATGGGACATATGCTGCCTGTAACACTTCCGTTACCAAGAGTTTTGGATATGATGGTGCATCCTATGAATTTTGCCCTTGCCCAGTTGATATTGGCAGCAGCAGTTATGATATGCGGATGGAAGTTCTATACGGTAGGATTTAAGACATTGTTTCGTGGACATCCGAATATGGATTCTTTGGTGGCGATTGGAACAGGAAGTGCATTTCTGTACAGTCTGGTAATGACAATACAGATTCCAAGCAATGAGCAGGCAGTTCACCATTTATATTATGAATCAGCAGCAATTGTAATTACGTTAATTATGCTTGGAAAATACATGGAAAGCCGCAGCAAAGGGAAAACTTCCGAAGCAATTCGAAAGTTAATCGCATTAGCACCGGACACTTCTATATTAATCCGTGATGGAAAAGAAGTGGAAGTACCTACGGATGAAATTGTAGAAGGAGAGATTCTTTTAATTAAACCAGGGAGCAAAATACCGCTGGATGGTGAAGTAGTATTCGGCGAAAGCTCTGTGGATGAGTCCATGTTGACGGGAGAGAGTATTCCGGTAGAAAAACATATAGGGGATGAGGTGATTGGCGGAAGTATAAATTACAATGGCACTATGCAGATACGGGTAATAAGAACAGGTGACGATACCACCCTTTCTAAAATCATTCAAATGATAGAGGAAGCACAGGGAAAGAAAGCACCTATTTCGAAATTGGCAGATACGGTGGCAGGGTATTTTGTGCCGGTTGTGATGGCAGTTGCGGTACTGGCAGCATTTGGATGGTTTTTAGCGGGAAAAGATACAGCATTTATATTGAATATTTTTGTATCAGTGTTAGTCATTGCGTGTCCTTGTGCTCTTGGACTGGCAACCCCGACAGCCATTATGGTAGGAACCGGATTAGGAGCAAATCATGGAATTTTGTTCCGAAGTGGAGAAGCATTGGAAATATTACAGAATACCAATGCAGTAGTGTTGGACAAGACAGGAACGATTACAGAGGGAAAACCGAAAGTAGTTGAAGTGATTCTTTCGGAAAATGGCAATTATACTAAGGATGAATTGATGAAAATAGCAGCGGCTTGTGAACGGCTTTCCGAACATCCTTTAGCCCAGGCAATGGTAGACTATGGAAAAGAGCATGAGTTATTGGAAAATGAGGTGGCTGAGAATGTCAGTGATTTTGCAGCAGTAAGCGGAAAAGGTATTCAGGCAAAGTATAAAAATATCAGTGTTTCTATCGGAAATCGACGTTTTATGGACGAACAGGGACAGGATATTTCGAAGTTGGAGAAAGCAGCAACAAGCTGTGCACAAAAAGGACAAACTCCAATGTTTGTAGTATTAGATGGCTGCACAGAAGGAGTAATAGTGGTATCTGATACGGTAAAAGAGAGTAGTAGAGAAGCAATTCACAGTTTACAAAAAGCCGGAATGGAAGTGATTATGCTAACAGGCGATAATCAGGCAGCGGCAGAATTTATTGGTGCAGAAGTAGGAGTAAATCAGGTCATTGCAGAAGTGCTTCCACAGGATAAGGCAAGAATTGTAGCAGAATTGCAGCAACAAGGAAAAAAGGTGGTAATGGCAGGAGATGGCATTAATGATGCTCCGGCATTGGTACAGGCAGATGTAGGAGTTGCAATCGGAAATGGAAGTGACATTGCCTTAGAGTCCAGCGATGTAGTTTTAATGAAATCTGATTTACAAGATGTTTATAAAGCTGTAAAATTAAGCAGAGGAACAATCCGAAATATTAAGGAAAATCTTTTTTGGGCATTTTTCTATAATAGCTTGGGCATTCCGGTAGCCGCAGGGGTATTGTATATTTTTGGAGGTCCATTATTAAGTCCAATGTTGGGCGGACTTGCAATGTCCTTTAGTTCCGTATGCGTGGTTGGAAATGCATTGCGGTTACGCAGATTGAATTTGGAAAAATAGTTATTTGGGAAGAAAGAAAAGGGATAGGTTGGAAAGAGATATATGGAAAAAGAAGAAATAGCGTGTACCAAAGACTGCTGTTGTTGTGAAAAAAAGAAAGAACGCAGCTCTAAGGAAATTAAGGATATGGTTCACAGACTGAATCGAATTGAGGGGCAGGTTCGTGGAGTAAAGGCGATGGTGGAGGACAGTCGTTATTGTGTAGATATTTTAACCCAAGTATCGGCGATACAGTCTGCACTGAATAGTTTTTCAAAGTGTTTGCTCTCAGAGCATATCAAGTCTTGCGTAGTGGAGAACATCAAAGCAGGAAACGAAGAAGTAGTAGATGAACTTTGCAGCACAATTCAAAAGCTGATGAAGTAATAAATAACAGGAAATGTTAGGAGGAAGAAACATGACAGTATTAAAGGCAGAAGATATGCATTGTGAGAAATGTGTGGAAAGAATCAATAAAGCACTGGATGCAACAGGGATTACCCATGAGGTAAATTTAGCAGAAAAAACCGTAAGCATTGACGGATGCGAGCACTGTGTAAAAACAGCTATTGAAACATTAGATGATTTGGGATTTGAAGCTGTGGTAGTGGAGTAGGTATAAACATGAAAATCAGCTTGGGAAAATAGTATTTCCTAAGCTGATATAATTTTTTCTTGATTTTTTTATAAAAAACTATTATAATATTTAAGGATTTGTTTCCAATATGCCAAAGTGGCGCAGTTGGTAGCGCGTCGCATTCGTAATGCGCAGGTCGAGGGTTCGAGTCCCTTCTTTGGCTGAATAGCATTTACCATTATCGGAGAGATTTTGGTAAATGCTTTTTGTGTATTAGGATATAAAAAGTTAAATGAGGGAAAGGTTTGTGCTAGGATTTTTATTCAAAGTATGTTATAGTAAGGGAAATGTGTATGTGATATATGAGAGGAAAATAAGTCAGGGAGAATTAGAAGGGCATTGAGATAAACGTAAATGGAATTAAGAATGGTAATAAAGTAGGAAAAGTGATGAGCTAGGGGGAAAGGCATTGGAAGATAGAGAAGAAATTATAATTGAAGAATTTAAAACCAGCAGAAAAAATATAATGAATAACGGAGGGGAAAAAATGGAAAAAGATTATATGATTCCCATAGCATATGGAATCGCAGTATTATTGGCAATACTGGCAGGGATTTTCTTACTGGATATGCCAATTGTTATTGTATGTGTAATTTTAGTATTGGAATCCATGATAGGAGCGTGTCTCCATGATATGCCTATATGGGTACATGGAATTGAAATTATTATAAGTATTGCTGCGGGTATTATTTTTAAAGCGACAGTTTTTATGATAATTGCAGCAGCTATTTATGTTGTTACGATTTTTGCACTTCATTTTATGAGAGAGTCTAAAAATTAGTTATGAGTCATCAGGTAAACGTTTATTATAAGTATTGTATGAAAAAAGCAACCTATACAGGTGATTATCACAACTATCAGCGTGAATTGGCAGACAAGATACTGGATGCAGGACTAAAGGATATGTTTCAGATAGATGGAACAGGAAAAGTCATAGAAAGAACAACTTATGGAAAGCCTTATTTAAAAGGACAGAAGCAATACCATTTTAATATCAGTAATACAGATGGAATGGTGATTTGCGGTATATCAGATGTTGAAATTGGTGTGGATACAGAAAAAGAAAAGCCTTTTCGAAAAGGGATATTGAAAAAGTGTGCAACCAGTTTGGAAAGAAAATATATATTAGATGGACAAGAGACAGAACAGGAAAGTCATTTCTTTCAATTATGGACCTTAAAGGAAAGTTATGTAAAAATGACTGGTGAAGGACTGAGAATCCCACTGCAGGAAGTAGAATTTAAGTTTGAGAGGGAAGAAGAGTCTGAGCGTACTAAAATCATATGCAGTAAAGCAGGAAATTTTTATCAGTATCAGGAGAATGGTTATTGGATATCATTGTGTGCAAAAGAGAAAGTGAAAGTGCGCTGGATTCCCTGCGTATAATAGCAGTGAGAAAATAAGAAGGTGAAGAATAATATGACAAAGCAGGAGTTTATTGAAAAGCATAAAGGAGATCCTAAGGGCTACTGTCCTTGTGTGGTAGATTATGAAGGAAACGTATACGAATGTCCGAAAGGGCATCTGGAAGCATTGATGGACTTAGGAAGAGAGAAAAATTTATTGCTGGAAATACCGGATAATATTTCACCATTGTTTTATATGATATTTCAGACCAAGGCAGTGGCAGTAGATTATGAGAATCAAGTGTATAGTGATGAATTAACACAAGAACAGCGTTATACACTGATTGAGCTAAGTGAGCAGGGATTGATTCTTATTAATCTAAAAAACATACATGAAAATATACATCTGTAAAATAGGAAATCAGGTACTTTTGCAATTTAGCATGATATGGTGTTTCCTATAAAGCAACAAAAGGTGGCTGAGAAGCCACCTTTTTCGTAATATTCAAAATCATTAATGATGCTTTAAACAATATTTTTCTGCAGCAGCAATTCCCTGATAAAGGGCAATGGCAATAATGCAAAGAATGACAATACTTAAGATAACCCAGTCTAATTTAAAAACCTGACTGCCATAGATAATAAGATAGCCAAGACCTGCACGAGCAGCGATAAATTCACCGATAATAACGCCCACCAGACAAAGTCCGATATTTACCTTCATAATAGAAAAAAGAGAAGGAAGACTGGAGGGGAGCACTACTTTGGTGAGTACATGGAATTTATTTCCTCCAAGTGTATAAATGAGTTTTACTTTTTCAGCATCTACCTCTTGAAAGCTGTTGTAAAGACTTAGAATAGAGCCAAAGATAGCAACAGACATTCCCGTAATAATAATGGTATTATAATTTGCTCCCAGCCATACAATAAGAAGAGGAGCAAGTGCAGACTTAGGAAGACTGTTTAAAACTACCAGATATGGTTCAAGAGTTTCAGAGATGTGTTTGTTAAACCATAATATAATAGTTGCAAAAAGAGCAAAGAATATCACAAGAAAGAAGCTTACTATGGTTTCAAAAAGCGTGATGCCGATATTGGTAAAAAGTGTATGGTCTAATATCATGCCATAGGCACAAAGGAAAAGCTTAGAGGGACTGCTGAAGATAAAGGAATCAATCAGTCCATTCTGTGAAGCGCATTCCCAAAGTCCGAAAAACAAGAGAAAAATACACAAGCGACTGGTTCTTACAGAGCGTTTGTGCCGTTTTTGGGCTAATAAAAAGTTTTTTTGTGCTAATGAGATTTCAGTCATCAGAGTTCAACTCCTTCCAGATAGTATTAAAATAATCTTTAAATTCCGGTGCATTTCGACGCTCCAAGGGAGTTATGGTGTCAGAAAAATGAATGGGTACAATGGCTTTTATTGTACCGGGACGTTTACTCAAAACGAGAACTTGATTGCCTAAACTAACGGCTTCGGAAAGATCGTGGGTGACTAGAATGGCAGTTTTTTGTTCTTTTTTTATAATAGAGCCAATATCATCGCCAACCGTAAGTCTTGTCTGATAGTCAAGAGCAGAAAAAGGTTCATCCAATAATAACAATTCAGGTTCTAATGCAAGTGTGCGAATCAGTGCAGCACGTTGCCGCATACCACCGGAAAGTTGGGAAGGTCTTGCATCTTTAAACTTGTACAAACCATAACGTTTTAGCATATCCATAACTTTTTCTTGGTTTTCCGGTGTAAGACGATTTTGTACTTCTAATCCCAGAAGTAGATTTTTTTCAATGGTGCGCCACTCAAATAAGTGGTCATGTTGAAGCATATAACCAATCGTGCCCCGACCTTTTTCAAAAAGTTTTTGTCCATAGAGTAAAATAGAGCCGTGTTCAGGTTCAATAAGTCCGGTGAGCAGAGACAATAATGTAGATTTACCGCATCCGCTAGGACCTACAATACTTAAAAAGTCACCCTTATGAACGGTAAAATTTATATTAGTTAAAGCTGGAGTTTCTCCCTCCATGGTATGATAGGAGTAACTCACATGGCTGATTTCCATAAGTTTTTCCATAAGAATCTCCGATTTCTTTTGTATATTATATGTAGGAGAAAGTGTTTGAGTGTCATAGAAAGCAGGGGCGAAGATATTTTCATATAGCAGATAATGTGGTAAAATGATAAATGCATAATGCAGGATAAACATTGCATTTTCTTTGTGATTAATGTAAAATGAATGCAATGTACTTTTATGAGGTAAAGACATGAAGCGTAATTATCAAAAAGAGTTAGAAGAACTTTTGACAAATGTAAAAGAACAGAACACAGTACCAACACTTTTTTTGCATAGCTGTTGTGCACCTTGTAGTAGTTATGTACTGGAATATTTGTCACAGTATTTTCAAATCACAGTCTTTTATTACAATCCTAATATCTATCCGGAGGAAGAATATTACAAGCGGGTGGAGGAACAAAAACGGTTTATTGAACGTTTTCCCGCAAAATACAAGATTTCTTTTGTAGAGGGAAATTATGACAAAGACAGATTTTATGCCATGGCAAAGGGATTAGAGTTCGTGCCGGAAGGCGGAGAACGTTGTTTTGCCTGCTATGAGCTGCGTTTACGAGAGGCGGCAGAGTATGCCAAGGAACGAAAGATGGACTATTTCACTACAACGTTGTCCATCAGTCCTATGAAAAACGCTGAAAAGCTGAATGAGATTGGGGACAGGCTGGCGCAGGAATATGGTATCAAATATCTGACATCTGATTTTAAAAAGAAGAATGGATATAAACGTTCCGTAGAAATTTCCGAGGAATATGGAATGTATCGTCAGGATTATTGTGGCTGTGTGTTTTCCATGCAGGAACGGGAACGCCAAAAGCAGGAGTATCAGGTGCTTCGAATTATAGAGCCGGACTTTGGCTGTGAAGGCAGACAGGAGGGCGAAAAACCGTTAGATACCGTATATTTGGAAAATACAAAAACAAAAGAGCAGTTGAGCATAAAAGTACCGGATGAAGTTTTATACAAAAAAGAGATAGAAGAAAATTCTATTATTACCGGAAAAGTGTTAGAACAAATAAAAAGTAAATAATTAAATCATAATTATATAAATTAAAATACAGAAAGAAAGAGGTAAATCATATGGCACAGTTATGGGGCGGACGCTTCACAAAGGAAACAGATCAATTAGTTTATAATTTTAATGCGTCCATATCATTTGATAAGAAATTTTATAAGCAGGATATGGAAGGAAGTATTGCTCATGTAAAAATGTTAGGAAAGCAGGGGATTCTTACAGAGCAGGAAACAAATGACATTGTAAAGGCTATTTGTGAGATTTTAAAAGAAGTAGAAGAAGGAAAATTAGAGATTTCCCATGAATACGAAGATATTCACAGCTTTGTAGAGGCAACACTTATTGACCGTTTGGGGGATACCGGTAAGAAGTTACATACCGGAAGAAGCAGAAACGATCAGGTGGCTTTGGATATGCGTCTTTACACCAGACAGGAAGTTCTGGCAGTAGATGAATTGCTGCGAGAAATGTTAAATGCAATTTTAACAATCATGGAAAATAACACAGATACCTTTATGCCGGGCTTTACACATTTGCAGAAAGCACAGCCGGTTACATTAGCACATCATATGGGAGCTTATTTTGAAATGTTTAAGCGTGACCGTTTACGTTTACATGATATCTATCATAGAATGAATTATTGTCCATTAGGTTCCGGCGCATTGGCAGGAACGACTTATCCATTGGATCGTGATTACACGGCAGAGCTTCTTGGATTTTACGGACCAACCTTAAATAGTATGGACGGCGTGTCGGACAGAGACTATTTGATAGAGTTTTTATCCGCAATGTCTACCATTATGATGCATTTAAGTCGTTTTTCAGAAGAAGTAATTATCTGGAATTCCAATGAATATCAGTTTGTAGAAATTGATGATGCATATAGTACCGGAAGCAGTATTATGCCACAGAAAAAGAATCCGGATATTGCAGAACTGGTAAGAGGAAAGACAGGACGTGTCTATGGTGCGCTAACAGCACTCCTTACAACCATGAAAGGAATCCCGCTGGCGTACAACAAGGATATGCAGGAAGATAAAGAGTTGACTTTCGATGCAATGGATACCGTAAAAGGATGTATTGCATTATTTACCGGAATGTTAGCAACTATGAAGTTTAATAAGGACAAAATGGAAGCCAGTGCAAAGAACGGATTTACAAATGCAACAGACGCAGCAGATTATTTGGTAAATCATGGAGTGCCATTCCGTGATGCACATGGCATTGTAGGAAGAATTGTTCTTTATTGCATTGATAAGGGAATTTCCATCGACGATATGTCTTTAGAAGAATTAAAAGACATTAGTCCGGTATTTAAAGAAGATATTTTTGAAGCAATTTCTATGGAAACCTGTGTAAATAAACGTCTTACTATCGGTGCACCGGGACAGGAAGCCATGAAGAAAGTAATTGCAATGGAAAAAGAGTATCTTTCTAAGGACTGGAAAGAAGAATTGACAGATTGGGAAAGCAAGCTGGTAAAATAGAAAGTATAAGAAACTTGTGCAAAATAGATGCAAAATCCTGCATATTTATACACATTACCGATAAAAGAATTGGATAAAATGGTAAATTTGTTTAATATTTGGGGTTGCATTTTCTCGTAAAGTGTAATAATATATTTACTACAAAGACAATTGTGCGTGGCAAACGGACAGAATAAAAACGAGGAGATTAGAAAAATGAGTCAAAAGTTAAAAGTAGGTATTCTTGGTGGAACAGGTATGGTAGGACAGAGATTTATCTCTT
>CAYTDI010000015.1:0-55335 GCA_964436595.1 uncultured Eubacterium sp. | reverse complement strand
AAAAAAGAAGCTGTCGCTTCACGAATTTTCATTCGTTAAAGCGACAGCCCCTTTTCTATATCATAATTCTATAAATATATGCTGTCTCTAAATATTCTCTCTAGCCTACTTTAAACTGAAACTTCTGAATCTCTTTTTCTGAGGTTGCAAGTTCAATCTGTGCACCTAAACTTGCCAGCTTCTGTTCAAAGGCTTCATATCCTCGCTGAATATAGTGGATATCATCCACTACGGTTATACCCTCTGCGGAAAGTCCTGCAATTACAAGTGCTGCACCTGCTCTTAAATCCGGTGCGCTGACTCTTGCTCCGGTATATCCTTCTACACCGTTGATAATGGCAATATTGCTCTCTACCTTAATGTCTGCTCCCATACGAGTCAGTTCGTCTACATATTTAAAACGATTTTCAAAAATACTCTCTGTTACCGTACTTGTTCCCTGTGCAATTCCCAATACCACAGACATCTGTGGCTGCATATCTGTCGGAAATCCCGGATATGGCAGTGTTGTAACCTGTGTATGACGTAATGGCTTAGAAGCTACTACACGCACTGCGTCATCAAACTCTTCTACTTCACAACCTACTTCCAACAACTTAGCAGTAGTTGCCTCTAAATGCTTTGGAATAACATTTTTAACAGTAACATCTCCCTTTGTTGCTGCTGCTGCAAACATAAAGGTTCCTGCTTCTATCTGATCCGGAATAATGGAATATTCTGTTTTATGAAGCTTCTCCACACCTGCAATACGGATAACATCTGTTCCTGCACCACGGATATTTGCTCCCATACTATTTAAAAAGTTTGCCACATCTACTACATGGGGCTCTTTTGCTGCATTTTCAATTGTAGTTTTTCCTTCTGCCAAAGAAGCTGCCATCATAATATTAATCGTAGCTCCTACGGAAACCTTATCCAAATAAATATGACTTCCCACTAACCTCTCTGCGTCTGCTGCTACTGCACCATTACGAATCTCAACATTCGCACCTAAGGCACGGAAACCCTTAATATGAAGATCCATTGGGCGGCTTCCGATATTGCATCCACCCGGCAAAGTTACCTCTGCCCTTTTGTATTTGCCAAGTAAAGAGCCTAACAAATAATAAGATGCACGAATCTTCTTCATTGAGTCATAATCTACCGGTACATCCTTTACAAATGCACCATTAATCTTAACAGTATGTGCATCAATTCTATCAATCTTTGCTCCGATATCTCCCATTGCCTGAAGCAGAGCATTTATATCCCGTACATCGGGTAAATTATCTATTGTCACGGTCTCATCCGTCATAATTGCGGCTGCAAGAATTGCCAGTGCAGCATTCTTCGCTCCACCGATTTCTACTTCGCCAACTAACGGATTGCCTCCTTTAATAACATATTGTTCCATATTGCACCTCTATGCTTCATTTTTCGTACAAAAAGTTATTATAGTAATACGGCTTTCCTCTGTCAAGGACTTGCCTAAAAAATCTTTATGTATTATTATAACATACTTTATTAATTTGTAAATGTCTGCTTTCCTGCGTTTTGGAGATTCTATCTATCTCTATTGTATGCTTTGCCTTTATTTGGGTGTATGTCTCTCGCATTGGAAAGCATTTCCAGAATGAAGTTTTCCCTCTTATGTAAGTATTGGCTTTTTCTCAAAAAATCATTCTGCCTTTTTTAATTCTTCTATAATTCTTTGAATCGTTGCTTCTACATCAAGTCCCGTCTCATCTACTGTGATGTCTGCATATTTTTCATACAGCACCACACGTTCCTCATATAAATCATGTAAAGTCTGTCCCTCTTTTAGTACCACACCTCTGCCTTGAATATTATGGAGACGCTTGTCTAACTCCTCATATGGAAGCTTCAGGTATACTACCGTGCCAATTTCCTTTAAATGCTCCATGGCTTCTTTTCCATATACCACACTTCCACCGGTTGCAATCACAGACTGCTCTACATTGATACCGGCATTGACACGATTCTCTATGGCGATAAATCCATCTGTTCCTTCTTCGCTGATAATCTCATGCAACAGGCGTTTTTCTTCCTCCTGAATAATAAGATCCGCATCTATGAACTGATATCCTAATACTTTCGCCAGGACTACTCCGGCTGTGCTTTTTCCTACACCCGGCATTCCTATTAATACAATATTTTTCATAATTGCTCCTGCTATTTTTCAAAATCACTATAAGCAAAAGCACCTCACAAAAACCATATGGTTTCTGAGGTGCTCTGCACACGTTTCTATTTTATCATATTTTTTTTATAATGCCTACTATTTTTTTCTTAAAATATTTCAATTTTCTTTAATTTCCGGCACTTTCATATACACTTAACCCTTTTTGAAACATTGCATAGGCAATTGCCCAAAATACCGCTGCAATCCCACACTCAATTCCGATGATTGCCGCTGTACTTCCGCTGATAAGAAAATACTTTGCCGGAAGATATGCCACAAAGGCAAATGGAATCACCCAGGTAATCACGAAACGTATTCCTTTTGCATAAATTTCAGTCGGATATTTTGCAAAATCTGCCATTTCATAAGCCGCCTGCAAAAACGGTCCGCTTATTTTTACCCAAAAGGCAATGGAGGCAAAAAACAGCTTAATGGCAGTATAAATCAAAGCTCCTGCAAATATGGAAATTACAAACATCAGAATATGGAATCCATCCACCACAACTACGCCCTTTGAAATAGAATAAACCACCAAAATACTTCCTACTAAAAGCTCTCCTACTGCATCCGACTGTAATTTTTCACTGACTATTTGAAAGAAAACATTCATGGGACGCAGCATATAACGGTCAAATTCTCCATTTACTACTATACGCCATGCTACCATCCAGATATTGTCTGTAAACAAATGATCAATCCCTCGTGGAATCTGGGCAAAACCATAAATAAAAATCAACTGATTCAGTGTCCATCCCTTTAAATGGGGAATTTGCTGGAATACCAAAAACAGAAATACGATTCCGAATATCTGTGTTAGAAAAAATCCTAACAATCCCATAAAAAAGTCTACCTTTGATTGTAAAATCACTTTAAAAAACTGTGATATTAGTATGCGGTATAAACGCAGATATCTCTTTATTGTCTTCATATTATCCTCCCAACACTACCAAACGACTTGTAACTTTCTTCCATATCAGATTGCCCAAAACATATAACAGTACTACCCAAACCGTCTGACGCAGCAATACAATTGTCAATTGACTTCCTGTATATTTTCCCAAATATATCATAACGGGAGTATATATCATAGAAGAAAATGGAAGAAAATCAAACACCTTCTGTACTCCCTCCGGAAAGAAACTAAGTGGAATCAACTGTCCGGTAAGGAAACTTAACAACGCCTCTTTTGCCATTAGCATACCAAATATGTAAGTCGTAAAAAATGCTATCATGCCAAAGCAAAAGTCAAATAGTACAAAAATTAAAAAACTCATTATCACGCTTATTATATAGGTAAGAATTGTCACAATTCCTACCGGTTTCATTCCAAGCATTTGTATCTTATATATCTCAAGTCCAATCCATACGATAATTCCTGGAAATAGAAAACGATAAATCATATCTCCCACTGCTCTTGCAATCAGACTCATACGATAGTCAATTGGTTTTATCAGATTCATGGATACCGTACCTTTTACAATATCATCACTCACCCAATCTGAAATGGAAACCGTAACCATGGAACTGGTTACATATGTCATAAAGATATAAACTACCATCTCATTTTGTGTTAATCCGCCCAGTACCGCACTTTTGGAACTTCCGTACACTGCCATCCACAGATAGTAGCTGATAAAAGAACCAAAGGTACTGATAAAGATGAACAAATAAAATGCTCCCTTGTATGCCATCTGCCGTTTTAATTCATTAACGGAAAAAGGCGCATAAATCTTTATTGCTTTTCTCATTTACTTCCCTCCCCGTTGTCATGACTTCTTCTCCCGCCAAAACATTCACTAACGTAGACTTTCCAACTCCCGAAGACCCCAGAAGCACTACGCATTTTCCCTGTTTTACATATTCCCGCAGCCTCCCTATCCCTTGTCCGGTAACAGCACTCACTGCATGAATATCAACTCCCGGTGCTATTTCTTCTACCTGCATAATCTTTTCCTGCAGGTTTTCACACAAATCTGCCTTTGTAAGAATCACTACCGGAGTTCCTCCGCTTTGCCATGCTTGCGCCAAATAACGCTCCATTCTGTCCAGATTAAAATTTTGATTCAGCGACATAATCAGGAAAACATAATCAAAATTTGCGACAACCACCTGTTCTCCCATGCCAATATCCGGGTCTTGTCTGGAAAAATATGATTTGCGCTCTAACGTTTTGGTTATCATACTATCTCCATTGGGATTATATTGAATTTCTACTCCGTCTCCTACCGTTGGAAATTTTTCTGTTCCCTGATTATAATAAATTCCACTTTTTAATCTTGCATATATTTTTTCTTGTTCTGTCTTTACTTCATACCTCTCTCTGTGTACTGCACTTATTATTCCGTTCATTCATTTCTCCTTTATAATCGGACATAAAAATACCAGTTATATTCTACTTTTCTATTTTTCCATAAGAATAGTCACATTTTGTAGAGAAATGTGTTTATTTTATAGAAACATTGACATATATTTCACACTTTCAACGCAATATGGTGTTTCCTATAAGGTAAAAAAGGGTACAAAAAAAGACACACCTAATGCGTCTTGCTTAACTCAAAAATATAGCATGATTCATAAAGGATAGAAAACCGGCACTTATGCCCACTATTTAGTTATTAGTTACCTCACTTCTATTAACCAACATATGCATTTCCTCCTTTACAAATATTTAGAGTAGATAAGCCGATACTTATCTACTCCATCAGTTTAGCAGTAAGACTATATATATGTCAACATTAAATTATCTTAAAGTTGTTTTAAAATTGTTTTAAAATTTCTTCTACTTCCTCTTTTGTTGCCAACCTCTCTGAAAATGCACTGGCACTTCCGGTTGCTATTCCCATACGAAATGCTTCTCCATAATTTCCTGTGGTAAGATACCCTGTCAAAAATCCGGCTACCATGGAATCTCCTGCTCCCACGGAGTTTACTACTTTTCCTTTCGGTGCTATCCCCTGCCTTACTTCTCCATCTTCTGACACCAGTATCGCTCCATCTCCTGCCATAGAAACCAAAACGTTTACCGCCCCCATTTGCTGTAATTTCTTGGCGTATGCGATAATAGTGTTTTTGCTATCCATTGGTACATGAAAGATTTCCTCTAATTCATGGTTATTGGGTTTAATCAAAAACGGATGATACTTTAACACATTTACCAACAAATCCCCTGTTGCATCTACCGCCACTTTCATATTCTTTGGGGCTACCCGCTCCATAATCAGTTCATAACTGGAATCCGGCATACTTCTCGGAATACTTCCTGCCAGTACCAATACATCTTCCGATGTCATAGCGTCTAATTTCTTATATAATTCTTCTAACGCTTCTTTGGAAATCTCCGGACCTTGACCGTTAATCTCGCTTTCTTCTTTGGAACGAAGCTTGATGTTAATGCGGGACATCCCATCCGGTATGCGGATAAAATCCGTATAGCATCCCCAACACTGTAATGCTTCTTCAATCTCTGTACCGGTAAATCCTGCGGTAAATCCAAGTGCTGTACTTTCCATTCCAAGATTCTTTAGTACTAAGGAAACATTGATTCCTTTTCCACCGGGATATACCAGCTCTTTTGTAGTTCGATTCACTCTTCCTAATACAAAGTCATCTACACTTACGATATAATCAAGACATGGATTAAATGTAACCGTATATATCATATGCTATCTCCTTCTTCTTTTTCTAAGCAATTAATTTTCGAAACTGCTTCGGCGTGATATGCTTATAGCTTTGAAACATCTTAATAAAATAGCTGGTAGTAGTAAATCCCACCTCTACTCCTATTTCCGTTATAGAAAGTGTGGTAGATACTAACATCTGCTCTGCTGCTGCAATTCTAACATGATTCAGATATTCCCGAAAGTTCATTTTCATAATCCGATGAAAGGTTCTGGAAAAATAACTATAACTCATATGACAAAGTTTTGCCATTTCTTCTGCTTTTATATCTCCCGCATACTGCTCCGATACATATTGTAAGACAGGCTGCAGTTGATTACGCAGATTCCGGTCTCCGGCATTTTCCTCATAAACATCTTCTTCCTTGGCATTCCAATAGCGAAGTATCCACAAAAAAATTCTTCCGATATGATTTTTTACTGCCAGCTCATATCCATACTTTTTCTCTGACTCTTCTTGTACAATCTCACAAAACAGATTGGGAATTTCCGTTCCTCTAAGTGCTTCCTTTGATATCACCTTTTGCTTAGAACTATTTTCTGTTACAAAGGGCAGCATATACTTCATTTCAAAATGGTTAGAAGATATACTGTTATAGATAAGCTCCGGCAAAAAACGCACTACCACATACTTTCCTCCTGTTTTGGAAAGGGCATCTATCTGATGTACTTCTCTGGAATTAATCAAAACCATATCTCCTCTGGCAAACTGATGATACTGACCTCCCAGCAATACCTGAAACTCTCCCGAAATTCCATAAAGCAATTCTACATAGTAATGATAATGTGCCGGAAACACATTTCCACACTCTTCACATTCCTGCAAATGACATAAATACTCACACCGCACTCCATCAATATAGGTCTGCTTTTCCTCCAAATAATTCATCTTTTCTCCTTATGACAAATTTTTCGTATTTTTGTATGAAAAAATTATATCATCCCTGACCGGATTCGGCTATACTTTGATTAAAAGTAAGAAAGAAAATATAACAGAGATTAAGGAGGTTTTTACTATGAATCGTACAGCATTTGCCCAGATTTGCCGTACTGCTGCCGCAGAAGGTGCAGTCCTTTTAAAAAATGAAAATCATGTACTGCCGCTTCTTACCACAGAAACTGTTTCTGTCTTTGGACGTTGTCAATTAGAATACTATAAAAGCGGAACCGGCTCCGGTGGTGCTGTTCACGTTCCTTATCGCACCAATATCTTAGACGGCTTGCGTGAAAATCATATTTCCGTCAACGAATCATTGGCTGCGACTTATGAAGTATGGCTCAAAGAGCATCCATTTGATAACGGTGGCGGAGGTTGGGCTGCCGAGCCTTGGAATCAGCAGGAAATGCCTATTTCAGACGACCTTGCTGCAAAGGCAGCTTCTGTTTCCTCCAAGGCATTGGTCATTATCGGAAGAACTGCCGGAGAAGACCAAGACAATGCAGATGTGGAAGGCAGCTTCCGTCTTACCAAGGAAGAATTAAATATGTTACAAACTGTTACCACACATTTTTCCAATGTTGCAGTCTTATTAAATGTAGCAAACATCATCGACATGAGCTGGATTAACAATCCTGCCTACAAACATCCGATTTCTTCCATTGTTTATATCTGGCATGGCGGAATGGAGGGCGGACTTGCTGTGGGAGACATACTTTCCGGTGCAGTAACTCCTTGCGGAAAATTAAGCGACACCATTGCCCACACCATTGCAGATTATCCGTCTTCTGCCAACTTTGGTGACAAAAAGGCAAATTTCTATCAGGAAGATATTTATGTGGGGTATCGTTATTTTGAGACATTTGCTCCTGAAAAAGTATTATATGAGTTTGGTTACGGACTTTCCTATACGGACTTTTCTATTGAAATCCTTTCTATCAATATCTCCGACTCTGTTCCAAAGGGTTCTGTTGACCTTACAGTAAAGGTAACCAATACCGGAGATTGCGCCGGAAAGGAAGTTGTTCAGGTATATTACAGCGCACCACAGGGACTTCTGGGAAAAGCTGCAAAAGAACTTGGTGGTTTTGCAAAAACGAATACACTAAATCCAAATGAAACACAAACCCTTACCATAGGTTTTCCAATAAATCAAATGGCTTCTTATGATGACAGCGGCATTACCGGTCACAAATCCTGCTATGTATTAGAATCCGGTACTTATGATTTTTATGTTGGAAATAGTATTCGCAATGTAACAAAAACTCCAACTGCGTTCACTCTTCCATCTCTTGTGGTAGTGGAAGAATTAGAAGAAGCCTTAGCACCTACCAGAGAATTTACTCGTTTCAAACCGGGTACTTCCAATGAAAATGGCGTATTTTCTATGGAATATGAACCAGTTCCTTTACAGAGCATTTCTCTAAAGGAAAGAATTGAAAATGCTTTACCTAAAACACTTCCCCAAACCGGACACCAAAACCTAACTTTAAAGGATGTGGCTTCCGGTAAAACCTCTATGGAAACATTTGTTGCGCAATTTACCAAGGAAGATTTATCTGCTCTCGTTCGTGCCGAAGGCATGAGCAGTCCAAAGGTAACACCAGGTACTGCTTCTGCATTTGGCGGCGTTACAGAAGAACTTTTTGCATTTGGACTTCCAATTGCCTGCTGTGCAGACGGCCCTTCCGGTATTCGTATGGAAAGCGGACAAATGGCTACACAAATGCCAATCGGTACACTACTTGCCTGCACCTTTAATGCGCCATTAGTGGAAGAACTTTACCGATTCGAAGGAAAAGAACTGGTGGAAAACCGAGTTGATTCTCTTCTCGGACCGGGTATCAACATCCACCGCAATCCTTTGAACGGAAGAAACTTTGAGTACTTCTCGGAAGATCCTTATCTCACCGGAGTCATGGCAAGTGCTGTAACCAAAGGAATTGAAGCCGGTGGTTCTACCGGTACTGTAAAACATTTTTGCGCAAACAATCAGGAAACTGCACGTTCCTTTGTAGACTCTGTGGTATCCGAACGTGCTCTTCGTGAAATTTATTTAAAGGGATTTGAAATGACGGTAAAAGAAGGTCATGCCTCTTCCATTATGACTTCCTATAATCCGGTAAACGGACATTGGGCAGCCTCTAACTATGACTTAAATACTACTATTTTACGAAAAGAATGGGGATATGACGGAATCGTTATGACGGACTGGTGGGCTGCCATGAATGATAATGTTTTAGGTGGAGAAGCTACCCTTACAAACACCGCTGCTATGGTTCGTGCACAAAATGATTTATATATGGTAGTTCCAAATAATGGTGCTGCAGCTAACGGAAATAAAGACAATACACTGGAATCCTTAAAAAAGGGCACTTTAACCATCGGTGAACTTCAGCAATGTGCTATGAATATCTGCCGTTTCTTAATCCATACACCTGCATTTGCCCGTATAGATTCTAAAGAAGGACAGTATATGCATTTTGATTCTTTGGAAACCTTAGAGACATCCGCAAATGATTTTACAGCTATTCCTTTAGAAAACGGTTGTATCACCATACCTTGCAAAAAAGATACTCCATGTAACTTCCAGCTTTTAGAGGGCGGTACTTATTCCGTACAGGCACACTTTGTTGCTCATGGTTCTGATATGGCTCAGAGCACCACAAATATCCTGCTAAATGATTCTTTACTTGCCACCTTACAAACCCATGGCACGAAAGACCTCCGGATTACTCAGGAGCTCTCCCGTGCTACATTGGAAAAAGGATGCTATAAATTATCACTCCAAGTTATGAAAGCCGGAATTGAGATTGATCAGATTATTTTAAAACAAATCTAGTCAATTCCCTTTAATTCCTGATATAGACGTTTGGCATAACTGTCTGTCATGCCGCAAATATGATCCGTTACTAACAATAGTCGCAGGTACAGTTTTTCATTTTCTGCTGCTCCTGCGGCAAAGTGACGGTAAATAGCAATATAATTATCCGAAACCAAAGACATCATTTTTTTCTGCACATCTGTTAATTTTTGTTCCGTATCAAAATAGATTGCCGCATCAATAAACTTATCTAAAAGAAAATCAAAAATAGACTGCGCCGCAATCTCTAACTTTAAAATAGGCTTTGTCTGGAATGCGTAGCGAAATGCAATATCTCCCAATGCTTCCATCATGTACTCTCCATCCGTACCGGAAAACAAATCTTCCCCCTTAGCACCATAACTGCCATCCATAATTTCATCATAATGCCAAAGGAAACAATCCGTCGCCGCATTTATCATCCAGCCTTGTACATAAATCACCCAGTTTTGCACTGCATTGCTCTTGGCATTTTGAAGCTCACGCTCTTTTGCTCTTTTATATCGGTATTTCAAACCATCTACCATTTTATGAAAGCTTTCCTTATACCTTCCCTCCGGAATCCTTTCTTCTGCAAGCTCCAATTCTTCTACTAACTGCTCATAGGTAATGCACCCCTTTTTCACTGCATCTTCAATATCTGCCGTCTTATAGGCTATATCATCTGCCGCCTCTAAGACGAATGCCAGTGGATGACGATTTCCATTTGTTCCCAGACTTTCCTGTAAATCTGCAAATAAGTCCCGCTCTGCATAATAATAACCCATCTTTTTATTTTTGATGTGGGAAGTCTTTTTTATCTCTAAGGAGGAACCCGGATATTTGATAATCGTTCCAAGGAGTGCCTTGGTAAGATTCATTCCGTTTTCGTCTACCAGATAATGAAGCTTTGTCACCAATCGCAATGCCTGCGTATTACCCTCAAAATGATAAAAATCCTGCTGCATTTGCTCATTTAATACTTCACTAATTGGCTGCGCCTGTTCCATGCCCGGCAACTGTACCATCTTTTTCGGAAGATTTTCTACAAACCATTCCCGAATGGCGGATTCTCCAAAATGCCCAAATGGCGGATTGCCAATATCATGCAACAATCCGGCACACTGCAAAATGTCACAGATATATCCCTGATATTCCTTTAAAAATCCTGCATCCTTTTCTTCTTTTATAATCCTCTGACTGATATTCTGTCCTAAGGACTTCCCAAAGGAAGAAACCTCCAGGGAATGAGTAAGTCTGGTTCGAATAAAGTCACTCTTATCTAAAGGAAATACCTGTGTCTTATCCTGAAGTCGGCGAAAAGACGCACTTCCAATAATACGGTGGTAATCCTTTTCATATTCGGAACGCAAATCATTTGAACCATTTTTTCTAAAATTGCGAACCCGCTCATCGCAAAGCAGTTGTTTCCATTCCATACTTATTCCTCCTTATGCATCCGCTCATGTTCTTCCTTGATTTCTTCAAAAAGCTTCACAACATTCCAATGCTGATTAATGGGTGTCAACGATGCCTTATAGGGAATACTTCCTGCTCCTGATTTTCGCAGTGCCTTTAAAACCTGATCCATTCTGACGCTGGAAAGTCCTGCCATTACCAGCATTTCTCCCTCTAATTCTTCTCCTGTATACACTTCTTCTACCCCGGCCAGCTCTTTATTTCCTGCTAAATAACCCATGGGATTCAGATAGTCTTTCTTTTCTATCTCCTTTATTTTTATACGCAAAGGGAATAAGGCCCTTGTGACCTTATTCCGCTTTTCTCTATCGTTAAAATTAAATAGTAATATGACTTCTCGCATATCTGCCCCTTTCTTTAAATATAGTAGATTGCTAATCCGCCAAAAGCTACCTCTCCGTTTATCATCAAAGTATTTTCATCACTTGCAGAACACGTTCCATATTCTTTGCATCCTCCAAAAGCATTATCCAGATTCATTACAACCTTCCATGATTTTGGAATATAAAGCTTCATGTCCCCGAAAGATACTTCTAAATTTACTGCCGCTTTTCCACCGGCTAAAATAGCATTGTCAAAATACACGGATAAACTTCCAAAACTACATTCTAAATCTGCTTTTTTAAAATTTGTGCTGTTAATATATTTCGTAGTAGAACTAAAACTTACTTCACAACGTACCCACTCGTCACTTTCTTCATCAATGATTTCCCGATAACTTTCATCGTTCCATTCAAAGTCTTTTTCGTACTTACAGCTCTTTTTTTTTGGTTTAAAAATCATATCAAGTCCAATAGTTCCTAATAATGCTACTCCCAAAATCGGCCATGGGGTAAGGGCTTCGATTCCAAGCTGTTTGTCATACAGGATTCCTAAAAATGCCAGACAAAACAAAATTCCTCCAAAACTCCTGCGAGCCACACTATCAATAAGACCTGCTGCTACTGCAACGGTAAATAACAGAGTGAAAATTCCAATTCCTTCAAAATATCCCAGCTTATTCACTACAATGAATACCGCACAAAGAATTAATACTATTCCCCAAAAAATATTTTTTCCTCTTTTCATAACTTTTTCCTCTTTTCTGCCAGTCTTTCCACCAGCGGTTTATAGTAATTTCTGGATACATAAATTTGTTTGTGGCTATGCACAAATTCTACCACACTGGAGGCTGTCAAGTTACGGGTAATGGAATAGATAGGTTCAAGATTGACAATGGCTGACTTGGATATTCGCATAAAAGAACCGGGAAGTAATTCTTCTAACTCATACAGCTTGTATTCTGTTTCTAACATTTTTTCTCTGGTGTGAGCAAACACCGTTTTATTTTCTGTTTCAAAAAACAAAATGTCTTCCAACGGTAAATAATACTCTGTATCACCATTTTTCAAGGAAATCTGTTGTTTTCCCCGTGTCTGCTCCATAATCACCTCTTGGATTTTTATAATATTTTCATCCATTTTGCTGCAACGTATTACAACCTCATCTTCCTGCAATTCTTCTTCAATCTCAATTCTAACTTTCATCACTCGTTCCTCCCATAAGAACATTATAGCAATCCTTATATAGATGTAAATAGAAAATGACTAAGGGGTTTATTTTGAAAACTAACAGGTAAGTTTTTCTTCCTAAAAGTCCTCACTCTTCTGGATTTTTAGCATAGTATACTAAGAACTATATAGTTTGGAGACCTCTTATGGCAATATCTCAGATTACACTTCTTGGCGGTGACCTTCGCCACGCTTACACCGCTGAATATCTGAATTCCTGTGGCTATGCGGTCACCTGCTTTGGGACACCGGATTTTCCTTACCATACCAACATACAGCGTGTCACTTCGTTAGAACAAGCATTAGAAGCAGAAGCACTTTTTATGCCTACCCCATTTTCTACGAATGGCACACATTTGTTTCAGAAAAACACAACCGTTCCTCCTATTTCTATATCGGAACTGTTAAGTAAGTTTTCCCACCACATGACTATTTTTCACAACGGTATGCCAACTGCTTTTCAAGAACAGTTTAAATCCGTTGGTGGCAGGCTCTATGCTCTTTCTGATTCTTTAGAATTTGCTACTGCCAATGCAAGCCTGACTGCGGAAGGACTGCTTTCTGATGTTATCCGCTATACACCGTTTTCCCTGAAAAACGTCCGCATTCTGCTATTGGGATATGGTGGGTGCGGCTCTGCCATTGGCACTTTATTCTCTGCTTTTGAAACCGGCATTTATGTACTGGAACGAGAAATTTCCAAACAATTGCAGGCAGAAGAACATGGTCTTCTCGCTCTTTCCGAAAGTGAGAAAAAGACCATCTTACCACGCTGTAACCTAGTTATCAACACTATTCCCCAGCAAATATTAACCAAAGAAGAACTTGCATTACTTCCGGGAGATTGTCATATTTTTGACATTGCTTCTGCCCCCTTTGGTTTTTCAAATGACATTAGCTCGGAATTTGCTATCCCATATTTTCGCCTGCCGGGACTTCCGGGAAAATTCCACCCCAAGACCGCAGGTATCATTGCCGGCAAAACCATAGAAAGGATGATATATCATGGTTTATAATTTTAAAGGAAAATCCATTGGAATCGGATTTACCGGTTCCTTTTGTACCTATGAAAAAATTTTCTGTGCATTAGAAGAACTAAAGCAAACCGGCGCCAATCTGCTTCCTGTTTTTTCCGAACACGCTGCCACACTAAATTCCCGTTTTGGTACCAGTGAAGAATTTTTAGCCCATGCAAAGGAGCTAACGGGAAATACTCCAATTACCACCATTCCACAGGCCGAACCCATTGGTCCAAAAGGGCTTATGGATATTATGGTTATCGCCCCTTGCACCGGAAATACGCTTTCTAAATTGGCAAATGGGATTTCCGATACTCCTGTATTAATGGCTGCAAAATCCCATCTTCGCAATAACCGCCCTCTGGTTATTTCCCTTTCTACCAATGATGCCCTTGGCATGAATTTAAAAAATATCGGCATTTTATTGAATACAAAAAATATTTATTTTGTTCCCTTTGGGCAGGATAATTATCAGGCTAAACCTAATTCTATGACTGCTTTTACGGAGCTTCTGCCGGAAACCATTGCTTTTGCCTTTAATTCTCAGCAAATTCAGCCGGTTATCCGAAGTCCGCACAAATGCTAAACTTTACTCTACTAACTGCAAATCATACAGTTTTTTATACATTCCATTTCTTGCCAATAACTCTTGATGGGAGCCAGACTCTACCACCTCTCCTTTATGCATTACCAGTCTCTTATCTGCATACTGAATCGTGGAAAGTCGAAGAGCCACCATATGGTGGTTCTTCTTTCCCTCAAGGTTTTGACAAAATATTGTTTTTATACTGCTTGATATATTGCAAAATAAATGAAAAAGAACTCCTTTTCTAATCCTATTCTCCTTGTTTTACTTCCTTTGCAAGAGATACTATATCTGCTATTTCTTCCTCTGGAATCTTGGTATACTCTGCAAGCTGACGAATGGATGGCTCTGCTCCAAGCTCTTTTGCAAGTGCCTCTTTTGCCTCGTGCACTAAGCTTACCTTTGCAAGAATAGAGTTTTCCTGCTCTCCTTCGCCGCTTTCTTCGTCTACATAGCTCTCAATGGCTGTACGAATCATTTGTTCCAATACCTTTTCCGGTTCTGTTTCCTTTTGACCCAATAGGGATTGCAAACCCATAAGAAGTCCGATATTTCCTTCCTGTACCATATCGTCTAACAATATGTCTTCTACCTCATATGCTGATGCAATTTCTACTACCTTTTTTAACCACTGATGGGAAAGCTCTGCAATTACCTCTTCTTCCCCTGTTGCCAAACGTTCATACAAGCTCTGTTCCTTTTCCTTGGTGAGCACCGGAATATCACCCAGTTCATCCAAATACATTTGAAAACGAGCAGATACCGGCTTTGCCTCCTGCTGTTCTTCCTGTTTATCGTTCTCTTCACAAGTCTCTGTTTCTACCTGCGTTTCCTCCTCTGTGGTATTTTCTTCCTGAGGATGTAACAGATATTGATATACCATTTCTTCCTGTTCTTTGGTTAATTCCATATCTTTAAAATAGGTCTGTATTTCTTCTTTGGTTAACGGTGTAAGAGAGGTTCTTGCCACCTCCTGTACCGAATGAAGTGTCTCCATAAATGCAATCTTATCTAACATAATTTCCTCCTATAATATTACATTTCACATTGCGTCAAAATATATCCCAATTTTATCATAATCCGAATTTATATACATTCCCTCTCTAAAACAACTTCAAATAAATTCCAACAGGAAATATGCAGCTTATATATCCCAATGCCGGTACATACCGTGAAATATCCATAAACACCGGACAGAGCAACAAATTGCCAATTACAATCGTCATAATCCAAGATGCATAAGTTGTTCCATTGCGAAAAAGCTTTCCAATGAAAAACATCCATATTCCGCAAACAACTACAAATATTGCCATCACCAGAACTTCTTTTAGGAAAAACACGCCAGTTCCTGTTACTAAAATCAATCCCACTCCGACAAGTGCCGGAATCGTAGCAATGGATACATAACGTAAAAATTCAAATAACAGCTTTTCTCTCTTGGTTAAGGCTTTTTCAAATACACAATCTTTTTGCTCAAATTTTTTCCCATGCTCCAACAATATCATCACGAATATAAGTAACGCTGTCATTCCCCGCACCGGAAATGTGTCTGCCCCTGCTGCAGTTTCTTTTCCGTTTCCTGCAACCTCCTCAAAGTCCAGACGAAAAATCTCATCACTCTTTAAATATTCCTGATTCTTTTTTAACAATGCTTCTGAAATCTCTGCATCTTCTCTTCCAAACACCGTTTTTTCCTGTTCTAAGAGAATGTCTTTACTATATCGTTGAAAAAAAGCTGCAAACACGGTCTCCTTTGCCACCGCTCCCTTTGTAGTCAGCGGCGTTGTAATGGCTGTAATCAGTTTTTTCTTTTTCCCTTTTTGTAAATCCTTTTCTAATCCCTTTTCAAAAACAAAGCCACCCTCAAGCTCTCCACGAATGACCGCCTGCTGCATTTTTTGACTGTCCTCATAGACTTGAAATTGAAATACACTGTCCTGTGTTTGTAGGATTTCGATTACATCTTGCGCAAATGCTCCATCCTGATTACAAAGCCCTATGACTGTATTGTTAATATCAGGAATCTTAATCTGCCCAACTAAAACCACAACCAAAAGCATACCTGCTAATTGCAGCCAACTACTTTTTCTCTTTATCCAGCTTTTTACCAAGAGCCTATACCATGTTATGATTTTTTCCATGACACTGCCGCTCCTATCCCTGTTGCTGCCAGCACAATTGCCAACTGCACCAGTAAAAATTCTCCGTTCACTTGTCCAAATACTGCCTGAGCACAATACTGATTCCAAAATGTCAAAGGCAGATGCTTTCCGATGTTTCCTGCAATTTCCGGTAAATATGCTATTGGTATGACTGCACCGGAACACAAAATCATACAAACATTCACTGCAAACACAAGAATTGCTCCTTGTCCATTTTTCCCGGATATTGCATATATCATGTGAAAATATGCTGCAATGGCAAAACACAGAGGAATCATATATACCACAGTCCATCCGTCAAAGGAAAACCACGATAAATGCAATTTCTCAGAAATCCCGCACACTGCACCATAAAACAGTATGCCTAACAGCCATAACAGATTTGCCATAATTCCTACTTTTATCAGGGAAATCTGACACGCTCCTACACCGGATATCTTCAGCTTATCTTCCACTGCTCTGGTACGTTTCCGATATAAAAAGCTATAATTCAATCCGCTCATCAAAAGAAATATTACAATGGCTGAACTAAAATAGTATTCATGCAAATCCATTTCTCCTAATGCAGAACATACACCGGATGCAAAAATACGGTCACGATAAAATGCCTCTTCGATATAGATTTCTGAAATCACATCCCCTATTTTTCGCTGGGAGAGTTCTGCGGAATATTCCCTCCCTATCTTCAACATGGAATACACACCCGACTCTGAGGTACGCAGCAGGGAAACTCCATCTGAAAGCAATTCCTGAAATACCTTTTGATTCAATGTGGCATTTTTCGATATATATACTTTTACCGGAGTATTATATCCGCTATCCACGTCTTCATAGAAATCCTCCGGTAATACAATTGCCGCCACCAGCTTATTTTCCGCCATTAACTCCTTTGCCTCTGTTTCATCTACATAGACAAATTCACAGATACTCTCTACACTTTCCATGGCAGATACTACCTTAGTAATCAATTTTACCTTATCATCTTCTTTGTCGATTACCATTCCCACCTTTACCGGTTCAAAAATGCGGGATTCAAATACAAAGTGGCTTACTGCTAAAGTTCCTGCAATTATTAACAATAACATCATCAAGGTACTGCCGAATGATTTCAACAGTACCTTGATGCTTTTCTTATATTCAAGTAAAAAATATATAACAAATGTTCTCATTTTTAATATAAACTATCACTGATTTCGTACATCAAATCCATTACTTCGTCTTCTGATGCATTTCCAATATCAAACTCATCACCATCTAATACTTCAAAGTCTGCACCCTTTTTCAAGGAAAACGTTCCCTCAAAGCCATAGTCATCATATTCATCACTAACTTCGTCAATGGTAATGGTCAGTCCGTCTTTGTCAGACTCAATCGTTCCACTAATGTTAAACTCTTCACTATATATACCAAATGCGCCACTCTTGCTGTCATATTCAAGACTTAACACCGTTTCGTCATCTGCTATCAGTTCCATTATTTCGTTAGAACCGTCTTTTTCTCCAACGATTTCAAATCCTACGTTTCCATCTTCATCCACAACACGCATATTCTGCGCTCTTCTGTCTCCGCCAAGGAACTGAATCTGAATTGCTTCATCCCCTTTAGGCTGTAATTCGATACAAGCTAATTTATTATCATACAGATAGAAAGTTACTGCTACATCCGGCATTTCTTCTAACGCATCTCTTACTTCATCAAAAGCTTCTGTGTAACTTCCTACTGTATAAGTAGCATCTATCTCTGTCATCAAATCTTCTAACTCTGACAGATTTTCACTAGTCGCTTCTTCATATGCATCGATAAGATTCTCTATATTCTCTTTTGTGATTACTGTTTCATATCCTTTGCAGGATCTTTCTTTTCCATCTACTTCAAATTTTTCCTCTTTTACACTTTCAAATTCCAGTGTTTTATATTCATCTGCAACAGCATCTTTTAATTTTTCAACTGCTTCATCATTATAACTGCTGTTATAACAGTATTCTATCAGCTTATTCAAAGCTTCTACTTCGTCTGAGTCAAATTCTTTCATTAAATATCCGGTGTTATCTCCGGTATAGTTATAAGCAAAAATCTTATCTGAAATATACGGAATCTGTACCTGCAATTTGTCTTTTGTAAGATTCAAAGCAAAATCAATATTGGTAGAATATGCATTTACACTTCCGTTTATCTGCTTTCCTTGTTTTCCTGACAAATAAGAAGCATCTACACTAACTCCATCTGATTCTACGGAAAATCCCATTGTGTACTCATTTGACTTTGCAATATCACCAATATCAAATGCCTGTGTCAATTCACCTTTATCATTTAATGTGTTTTTAATTGCCCTTAAAACCTTGTCTGAATCACTTCCAAGTATACCGCTGGAAAATGCAAATGCTACACCTCCACAAGCAATTACTGCTACAATTACAAAAGCTAAAATTACTTTCCCAGCCGTGCTCTTGAAAAATCCTTTTTTCTGCTTTGGTTGTGCGCCAATCGGCTGACCTGTCATTGGATCAAATCCCATCGTTGGCTGCTGCTGTGTTGGATTTGCCGCATTATTTGTCAACACTTCTGTTGGTGCATCTGCGGTCTCATTTACCGGTGCTGTGTTTTCCACTGGTGCTGTATTTTCTACCGATGCTGCATTTTCCACTGGCGCTGCATTTTCCATCGGTACTGTATTTTCTGCTGGTGCTGCAGCGTCATTATTAATTGGTTCTCCTGTCATCGGATCAAAATTCTTTTTAATTGGTTCTCCTGTCATTGGATCAAAATTCATCTTCTCTCTCCTCTTCCTTTGCTCCGTATTACTCGCTAAGATATGCTTTCACCATGTCTATGGTTCCCTCTTCTTGCGGTAATTCTGTTAATTTTCCATCTTTCATGATAAGGCATCTGTCGCAATCCATAATTTCCTGTTCATCATGGGTTGTCATAATAATGATACCATTCATTTTCTGATAGCTTTCCATCCACTTATGTATGCCCTCTTTGTAGTACAAGTCTAAGGCTGTGGTTGGTTCATCCATCAATATTACCGGAGGCATATTCATCAGCGCACACGCTATACTTACTCTACGCTTCATTCCTCCTGAAAGCTTTTCTACGGGCATTTTCATCATGTCCTGTAAATTCAAAAGCTCTGTCAGCTTTTCGGTCATTTCCCCATTATAATTTCCCCACAATCTTAAATTATCTTTTACGGACAATTCTTCAATCAATGGATTTTCCTGAGGAACATAGCCACAATACTTTCGAAAAACTTTTTTCCTGCTTAATGCATTTTCCCCAAAATACAGAATCTCGCCATCATCCGGCTTCATAATTCCAGACAAAATCCGCATCAATGTGGATTTTCCACATCCATTTTTTCCAACAATTCCAATTCGTTCGCCACATTCTGCTCGAAAATTAATATCCTCTAAAATCACTTTTCTTCCGTATTTCTTTTGTAAATGTAAAACCTCTACCATTTCTGCATCAATTCCTTATTTTTATTTTTTCTTATGACTCCCTTCTTCCGTTATTTGACATTTTTCTAAGCCTTTCTATTTTATCGTTCTTTCTATGTATTGTCAATTATAACACTTTTGGATTCAAGAAAATGTTGTATTTTCTATGTTTGTTTACAACTATAAAAAAAGTATATTGCTAATTTTAAGAATTTTTACTTTATTTTTCGACATTATTGCAAAAATCTCTATAAAAACAAAAAGCCAAAAAGTCTTTATTATGTTGACTTTTTAGCTCTTTGTAAAAATAGAAAATACTTACTTAAATATGTTTAAATCTCTTAACTTCTTTCTGAAGTCCTTCTGAAATCTCTTTATTTGTATCTGCTTCTGATTTGATACCACCTAATGCCTGTACTAACTGGCTGGTACTTTGCGCTGCAACCGTTGCTCCCTGCGCACTCTCATCGACTGCAATATTAATACCATCAATACCTTCCTTCATATCTGACATGGTATTTGCAAGCTCCTGCGCTTTATCCCAGAAATCACGCAAGATATTATCCATAACATCTGCATCCTCCTGATATTGATTTGCCACTCCAACAAATTTATCATAATCAACAATTACTGTTTCATCTATAAATTTGAGCATATCATTCGCATTCTTGGAAAGCTCTTCTACCGCCTGTGTTACCAATCCGCTAATACTTTGAATATTATTAGCAGTATCCCGACTGTTGTCTGCAAGTACTCGAATCTCATCTGCAACAACAGCAAAACCTTTACCTGCGTCTCCTGCTCTCGCTGCCTCAATGGACGCATTCAGCGCCAAAAGATTTGTCTGACTGGATATACTGAGAATCTCATTTGTCAATTCATCGATCTTCTCAACGCTTCTACTATTTTCAATTGCCTTTTTGAGCAATCCCCGAATATCCTCTATCATTTGAACCGTAGTATCTTTACTGTGCTTTGTATCATTTTGGATATCATTTGCACGAGTTCTTATCGTTTCCACATATTTGCTGCTTTCTTCTGCCTTTGCACTCATATTATTTGATGCATCCAAAATTTCCTTAGCACCTTCCGTGATTTCATTTAATGTTGCTGAAATTTCTTCCATACTTGCAGACAACTCCTGCATCGTTGCTGAAATACTTCCTGCATTTTCATTAGAATTGTTAATATTACCCGTAATATTTTCTACCAATTCATTCATATGCAAAGATTCATTTTGAATCTTCAACATAATTTCCTGTAACTGTCCTGCAAAATTATTAATACCGCCTACAAGCTGGCCAATCTCATCTTTGCTCTTTACCGAAATTCGTTCTGTAAGATCACCTTCATTCTTCTTAATCTTATCAATAATGCCAGCAAGCTGTTTACTCGCTTTTCCTACCGGTCCTGCAATAAATTTTATTATTACAAGGACAGCTACTCCCGTAATCGCCAAATACAGAATACTTAATACTTCAGCTATTGCATTATTCGTTTCCACCAATTTCTGATTCTTTGTTACAGCAGAATTTATTTCTTTTTCTAATACCTCATTAAACGCATTCTCACTCTCATCTATAGCGTTAACCTCCTCTTGCATACCAACATTTGCCTTTGCAGCTCCTTCCGGATCACCCGCAAGATATACTTCTGCAACTTTACTAACTCTAGTTTCTATCTTGCCTATTGCCTCCTTATATTCCTGAAATGCCTGTATCAATTCCTTGTTTCCTGTTGTGGCACATAACTCTTCCATTTCTCCTACTGTGGCATCGATTATCTGAATATCCTCTGGAATAGTCGTCTTTGCAAATTGCTGAACCGCCTCTTCAATTTTCATCCATACAATCATATTTCCGTTTGCTTTACAATCCTCTACTCTTCTTATCAAAATCGCATTTTTTACTTCTAATTCCAAATACGTTTCTGTAAGAACTTCTACCGTTTCACTTGCGCTTTTTCTTACATAAATCCCTAAGATTGACTCACACAGAAACACCACCGTTAAAACTGTAACCAATACTCCTATTTTTGCTCCTATGTATTTTCTCATTCTTCTTCCACCTCTTTGTAATGACAGTGCAGCTACAATCTTCTGCCAAACTACTACCATTCATAATTATTTTTACACATCCTTAGTTTTTTACATTATATCACACCTAATACCATTTTTCTATATTATATTATATTTTCTCGCTTGAGTTATTATATTTTCTCGCTTGAGTTTTATATTTTCTTGCTTGAGTTTCCGTACTTTTATCCACAGGACACTATTTTTGTAGTACCTACCACAAAAAACTTTCCCAAAATACCCAAAATATAAGAAACCTTTCCTTTTGTTGTAGTAAAATTAAGGTGTCTAATCAAAATAGAACTAAACAAAAAAGGATTCCTTATGTCTAATTTTACATCAATTTACCAAATAAAATTTCCTGAAAACTTTACAAACCAGACAAGAAGTTTACGGCTGACATAACCTACGGTATACTCGCAGCCAACAGTTGTCTGCTTACTGACATTGTTAACCGGCTTCATGAAAAATCCAAAAAACAGATGGCTATAAATTTAAAACTCTCGACATCATCAGGGATTATTCGAAAAGCACCAATACAAAATCAGTATATGAAAAAGGTTATCATGTAACGGAACGTTCCTAAAACTCCTGTTATTTACAGAAGTAAAAAAACGTAATGCCCATCTTTCCCATATAAAGGTACAGATAACTGCCTCCAAAAAAGATATTTATCTTGTACTGGTTTATGTGATTACCAAACATCCCTTGACGCTTGCAACCAACAAAGAAATAAAAATTTATTTTTCCAGATAGCATATCGAAAAATATTTCCGCTATAAAAAGCAGGTGTTCCTTTAATTTTTTTCTAGCAGTCCATAATCTTCGTTTTACAGTTCCCTCTGGTATATGAAGAGGCTTAGATATTTCCCGAATTGATTGTTCTTCCATATAGTACAGAAGAACCAAAATGCGATAGTTATCTGAAAGACTGTTTATTGCTTCCATAACCATTGCTTTTTGTTCATCCACACAATTTTCCGTTAAAACATCTCCTAATACCATGTCCTCAGATATCATCCTCATCCACTAACTCTTTTTGCGGAGCAATTCGATTTCTCCATGCATATTTTCTCTTTCTGTTATTCCAGATACCAATTGCAAGGGAGATGAGATAACTCTTTACATTTTGTTTTACCTCTAGTTCCTGAATCGTCATGTATGTTATATTCTTTTCTTACTTGCGACATACAAAAAAACACTGCTCAATGCAGTGTTTCTTCGTCATTTCATTATTAAATATAAATGCCGCAGACCGGAATCGAACCGGTACGATGTCGCCACCACAGGATTTTAAGTCCTGCGCGTCTGCCAGTTCCGCCACTGCGGCATATATGCTATAGGCGATTACATTGGACATACGTGCATGCACTGTTCCAATTGCCCTCATCAGCATACAATGGGCGGAGAAGGATTCGAACCTTCGAAGGCATTGCCAGCAGATTTACAGTCTGTCCCCTTTGGCCACTCGGGAATCCACCCATATGTCATGCAAAAGTCTTGCCCTGACAATGAGTTATTATATCATATGGCTGATTCTCTTGCAAGCATATTTTCTATTTTTTATACAATATTTTTTAATACCACGGAAGAATGTGCCGGAAGAGACAGATTCAGGTAGCCGCCATGTACTTCATAAATTACTGGTGCTACGGAATAAGAATCTTTTGTTGTATACATAATCTGTTCTAACTTTGTCTCTTTTTTCAATCCTGCTTCCCATACGGACACTTTCATGGTACGTTGTACTTCGTCATTATTGAGCACTACTACAAACTGCTGCTCTCGACTAAATCTTCCATAGCACATCATCTGATAATCACCGCCCATAAACTTCACTGAGCCGGTACGAAGTGCCTGATTTTCTTTATGGATTCGTATCATTTCCCGATGAAATTCCAGCAGTTCCCGGTCTTCATTGCCCCATGGATACGTTCTGCGGTTATCCGGGTCAGTAAATCCGCAAACACCTACTTCATCACCATAATATAAAGTTGGTGCTCCCGGCCACGTCATTTGTACGACTACCGCTTCTTTCATAATGCCTTTGTTTACATTTTCTGATGCCGCACCGCTGCCTAAACTGTCAACTCTTCCTACCTTATGGTTGGTTCTGGTCAAAAATCTGGAATGGTCATGGTTTGACAACTCATTCATAGAACATTGCAGCGACGGTGTTAAAAATCTCGCCATATAGTAATTCATAGCACCTTCAAAATTCTGATAATTTCCCAACATATCCTGTCGGTATCCATCGCTGTGTTTTTCCATTCCTGTCAAAAACCACGTCAACGGTTCCATAAATGCATCATAGTTCATTACAGTATCCCACTGGTCGCCTGCCAGCCACTCTACCGGATCACCATAATGTTCCGCAAGAATAATTGCATTCGGATTTGCTTCTTTCACATTTTTTCGGAAATCTCTCCAAAACTGATGGTTATATTCCACCGAATGTCCTAAATCTGCCGCAACATCTAAACGCCATCCATCTGCATTGTAAGGTGGTGATACCCACTTTCTTGCAATTTCCATGATATAGTCATACAAATCTCTTGAGCCTTCATAATTTAACTTTGGCAGGGTATCGTGTCCCCACCAGCCATCATAGGTTGCATTATAAGGCCATTGTCCTTCATCATGGAACTGAAAAAAATTGCGATAAGGACTGTCTGCGGAAATATATGCTCCCGTGGCATAACCTAGTTCTTTTTCATAAATCAATTCTCTATCCAGCCATTTATTGAAAGAACCACAGTGATTAAACACACCATCCAGTATCACTTTCATGCCACGCTTATGTGCTTCTTCTACTACCTTGGCAAATAGTTGATTGCTTGCCTCTAAGTTCTTACGGTCTGTCACACGTTTAATATACTTCGTTGCTTTGGAATTATCTGTTTCTCCCTGTGGCAATGCTTCGCCGCCATCCTCTACAATCACACCATAATGAGGGTCAATAAAATCATAGTCTTGGATATCATATTTATGATTGGATGGAGATACAAATAATGGATTAAAATAAATTACTTCGACTCCAAGCTCCTGCAAATAATCCAGCTTCTGCAACACGCCTGCTAAGTCTCCGCCATAAAACTCTCCCACACCAAAGTTTGCCGGAAATTTATTCCAACTATCTACCTGCTGACTGTATATGCCAATATAATGATATTCATTGGTTGTAACATCATTGGAAGTATCGCCATTGCAAAAACGGTCTACCAATATCTGATACATGACCGCTCCTTTTGCCCAATCCGGCGTAGAAAATCCCGGAACAATGGCAAAATTATATTCCGGTCTTACCTGTCTTGACACTCCCATTCTGTCATAATAGCAGTGAAGCATTCCGGTAACCACTTCAAAATAATAAGAAAATCTTTCTGTTCCAAGCTGTACCGTAACCTGATAATAATCAAACTCGTCTTCACTTTCTGTCTTTTCCATCATAAACTGCTGTCCGTCACTCCACAGCAGCACATCATCGACATTATCCTTTGCTGTACGAAATTTCAGCGTTACCTTTTCATTCTCCATCGGCTCTACCGGATTTCGATAATCTTTTGTACCATCTGCAAACAAAGCAGACTTTTTCAGCAAAGGACGCATTTGCATCATATATTGTTGTCTTTTGTTTAATTCATAAATCGAAAGTTGTTTCATAAACATGACCTCTCAGCTTACAGGTTTTTCCATTCTTTTCTTCATTCTAACGAATATTCTACTCTAAATCAAGTTAACCCCCCTGATATCAGCATAATGTTTCCTATGTTGCGGAGCGTTTTTATATCACAGGAAATTCATACACTTTAATACTTTAACACAACACGATATTTCCTATAAAGTAAAAAAGGCAGCTATCGATCAGCTGCCTTTTTAGGAGAAGGTATTTTTACTATGGGGTGTAGCAAAAACTATATAATGTATTGGGGGGTTTTTACGTTAATTATAGTACCATACATCCATAAATAAGTGTGCACAAAGTTCACAAAAATCAAAACTCTCTTTTGTGCATATTTTATAGTACTTTCTTCCCATTCTCAAAAATACTCTCTTTATTTTGCACAACTTATACTTCAAACAAGGCTTCAAACTCTTCTCTGCCAATTTTTTCCTTCTCCAGAAGGAGCCGGGCACACTTATGAAGCACATTTTCATTTTCGTTCAAAATATCCTTTGCTTTTGCATAGCACTCATCGATAATTCGTTTTACTTCCTGATCGATAATGGTTGCAATATTTTCGCCATATGCTCTGGCATGAGCAAGATCTCTTCCTATAAATACTTCGTCATCGTCACTGTCATAATTGATAAGTCCTACATTTTCAGACATACCATACTTTGTAACCATTGCCTTTGCTACTCCGGTTGCCTGTTTAATGTCCTGAGAAGCACCTGTGGTAATATCATCAAAAATCAATTCCTCTGCCACACGTCCGCCTAAGTCTACAACGATTTCCTGAAGCATTCTTCCCTTGGTGTTAAACATCTCTTCACGTTCCGGCAATGGCATGGTATAACCCGCTGCACCTACACCGGTCGGAATAATAGATACAGAATACACCGGTCCTACATCCGGAAGCAAATGGAATAAAATTGCATGCCCCGCTTCATGGTATGCAGTAATTTTCTTTTCTTTTTCTGTAATAATACGGCTCTTTTTCTCTGCTCCGATTCCTACTTTTACAAAAGATTTACGAATATCATCCTGAATTACATAAGCACGGTCTTCCTTTGCTGCACCGATAGCCGCCTCATTTAATAGATTTTCCAAGTCTGCACCTGTGAAACCTGCTGTTGTCTGAGCAATCTGTTTCAAATCTACATCATCACCTAAAGGCTTATTTTTGGCATGTACTTTTAAAATTTCCTCTCTGGCACCCACGTCTGGTTTTCCTACATACACCTTGCGGTCAAAACGCCCAGGACGCATAATTGCCGGATCTAAAATATCCACACGGTTCGTTGCTGCCATCACGATAATTCCTTCGTTTACGCCAAAACCATCCATTTCTACCAATAACTGATTCAAGGTCTGCTCACGTTCATCGTGTCCACCACCCATTCCGGTACCTCTACGTCTTGCTACCGCATCAATTTCATCGATAAAAACAATACATGGTGCATTTTTCTTTGCTTCCTCAAACAAATCTCTTACACGGGAAGCTCCCACACCTACAAACATTTCTACGAAATCAGAACCGGAAATACTAAAAAACGGAACTCCTGCTTCTCCTGCTACTGCCTTTGCAAGTAATGTTTTTCCTGTTCCCGGAGGTCCTACTAATAATACACCCTTTGGGATTCTCGCACCAAGCTTTGTATACTTTCTCGGTGCTCGTAAAAATTCTACTAATTCTACTAACTCTTCTTTTTCTTCTTTTAATCCTGCAACACTTCCGAAGTTTACTTTTTTATTCTCATCCGTAGTCATCTTCGCACGGCTCTTACCAAAATTCATCATTTTGTTTCCACTACTGCTGGATGCTGCCATACGATTAGACATAATAATATAAAAGATAAATAAGATTCCGAATAAAATCAATGTTGGAAGAATGGAAATCAGCCAATTTTCCTGCGGCATTTCCTTTACCTGATATTGTGAAAACTTATGCTCTTTCATGGTATCCTGAATGGCATTTATATCAGATAAATACATTGATACGTCAGTCGCTTTCTCATCCTTATCTTTGATTGTAATGGTTGCTTCTCCACTTGGAACTTCACGATTTTGAGAAATTATTACAGACTCTACATTTCCAGCATCTAAATCTTCCTCAAACTGGGCATAGGTATAATTATTTGCCTGCCCCAAGCCTGCAGAACTGTCTTTTAACAGCCACAATAAGGCAAGGATTACAATTACAACTACATACAATCCAAACGCCCTATTTCTTTTCTGTGTATTCATGTACACACCTCCTCGTTTCTTTTATCTATATTTAAGCTTCCAATTCCACAATTCCGATGTATGGGAGGTTTCTGTAATGCTGCATATAATCTAATCCATAACCCACTACAAACTCGTCAGGTATTGAAAATCCGGTATAATCTACCTTAACATCTATCACTCTTCGTTCCGGCTTATCTAACAGGGTACAAAGGTGCAGACTCTTTGGCTTTCTGCTTTTCAAGTTCTCCATTAAATAACTCAATGTTCTTCCGGAATCAATAATATCTTCTACTACTAAAACATTTTTTCCTTCAATTGCCTCATCCAGGTCCTTGATAACTTTTACCACACCACTGGATTTTGTATCATTTCCATAACTGGATACGGACATAAAGTCGATAGAAACCGGAACCGTCAATCTTTTTGCCAATTCACAGGTGAAAAATACTCCACCCTTTAACACACTTACTAAATGTACCTCTTCTCCGTTGTAGTACTCACTGATTTCTTTTGCCATTTCTAAAATTCTTTTTTCTATTTCCTCTTCGGAAATTAATACGCGAATATTTTCACTCATGAATATTTCCTCCATCAATCTGTATTTCCAAAATTCTTTCTGTATGCTCTGTTACTTTTACATCTTCACCAATGCGATGTCCAATTACCCAAATAAGATGTTCTTCATCTGCTAACAGCAATACTTTTTCCCGTTGTTTACAAGGTATCTTTTCATCTATCAGATACTTTTTTAATTTTTTTCTGTCGCCCTGAGTATTAATAATAAAATAATCTCTTTCTCTACGGGTTCGCAAATGCATACTTCCTTTTATTTTATCATAATCCAACCATTTCGTATACATTTTTTGCGGAATTTCTTGATTTTGCCCATTTCCCTTTATCACCCTTGTATGAATGGAATATCCTAATTCCGGTATCTCAACCGTCTCTCCCGGTACAATTTCCCATGTATTTTGAAGCATTTTCTCAATAACTTTCTCTTGTATCTTATGAAGTAAAATCCCTTCATATGTCCGTTCTGCTTCCAGCTCATACGGCAGATTTATTTTCTTTCCCACTTGTTTTTCCAGCAGTTCTAAGACCTGACAAATATGCACATTGGAAATATCTTTACTGCTCCCTGCACTTTTTGCAACTGCCTGATACAGCACATTTTTCTGTATGAGATATTTTTCTTTCCGCAGCCTATCTAATACAAGAATGTCACCATTTTTTTCGCAAATACAACGTTCCTGCGCTTCTTGGGTAAGCTGCTCTAACAACTCCTCTAATTCCTGCGCCTTTTCTGCCATTTGATTCATGTGTACTACTGCCTGTTGATTAATTTTAGTCAATGCAGGCAATACCTGATGTCTGATACGATTTCTGCTATACTCCAGTTCTTTATTCGTTTCGTCTATGCAATATGTTTGCTTTTGCTTTTCCAAATACGCTTCAATTTCTCTTCGTTCCACACATAATAGGGGACGTATAATCTTCCCTCGCACCGGAAGAATCCCACACAAGCCCTTTATGTCCGTACCTCTTGCCAAATGAAACAGCATGGTTTCGGCACAATCATTCTGATGATGCGCCACTGCAATCTTATCTGCCTTAAATTCCTTTGAAGCCTCTTTAAAATATCCATATCGCAGTTCTCGTGCTCCCTCTTCTACGGTCATCTTATGTTCTTTTGCATATTTTTCTGCTTTACAATGATATACCTTACATGGAATTTTATGCATTTTGCAGAAATTTTCTACAAACTTAGCATCTCTTTCACTCTCAATCCCACGGATTCCATGTTCTACATGTACCACACACAACTCAAATTTTTGAGCAGTACGCAGTTGGAACAACACCAACAGCAGACACATAGAGTCTGCTCCTCCGGATACCGCAGCCAATATGCGCTCTCCTTCTTTTATCATATGATGTTGCTCCATAAACTCTAGTACTTTCTTTTGCATTTACTTCTCCCATATGCCAGCCACCAACACGGTCATATCGTCTGGCACTCTTCCTGCTGTAAATAATAAAATCCGTTCTAACACTTCCTTTGCCAGTTGTCCCGGATGATTGGTTTCTATTGTTTCTAAAATTTCCCTTAATGTCTCTTCTGGTGACGGTACCCGCAGATAATCCAGTACTCCGTCTGTTACCAACACTACAAAATCTCCATCCTTTAGCTGCCTTGAAGATTTTTCTATTTCTATTTGTTGAAAGATTCCTGCCGGTAATGTTGTGGAAGAAATACACTCCACCTCTTCCCCATGTTTGATAAACGTGGTTGCCGCCCCTATTTTATAAAAATCACACTTTCCGCTATACAAATCAATATCTGCCATATCTACGGTTGAAAACATTCCGTCTTCTCCTTGGATTACCATAGCAGAATTCATCATACGAATGGCGGTTTCCTTTTGAAATCCTGTTTCTAAGAACTTCTCTATTAACTCTATCACCATTTCACTTTCCTTACAAGCACTGATTCCAGAACCCATTCCATCCGACAGTGCCAACACATAATCTCCCCCGTCCAGCTCCAATACGGAAAAACTGTCACCGGACACTTGGGCATTATCCTTAGTAAGTCTTGCCACTCCATGCAACATATGAAATACCGTGTCTTCTTCAAAGGTCAGATAGGCTTCTTCTTTACCAACCAAAGAACGAATATACTTACCCGGAACCATGGTTCGCTTCATTCCCTGCGTCACTCCTTTGGCAATTTCTTTTATGGTAACGCAATTTCCCCATTTGGAACACACCTTCATTTGCAGGGACAATTTTCCATTCTGCCTCTCATAGAGATGAATATCATTTACTACGATTCCCCGCTCTTTCAATTTATATTTTACCGATGCCAACACTCTGCTCTTTGCTTCACTCACATCTATATATTCTTTCGCACAATCCTCCATGATATCCGCCATTGCATCTAACTGTTGTGCAATTACTCCCCGATTTTCCAAAAGACGGTTATACCAAGAAAGATTCAGTTTTGCTTTTTCAAATACTCCGGTTGCCTCTTCGATAATGGTATCAGAATAAGGACAATAGTGTTTTAACTCCTGCTGCACCTCTTCTTCTGCCACTCCTCGTTTTTCTAAGGAATGAATCAAACGATAAAACACCTCATACATGGGACTGGTGTCTTCTTGCCAGCAAATCGCACACTGATTACAGGACATACAGATTTTCCCGGCAATCTCCTGCTGCATTTTTCCCATTTCCTCCGGTTCAAAATTGCTCTTATATTGATTCATTTTAGAAAATATCTGTGACAATCCATTAAAAGACTTTGCATAGGATTGCAGCTTTTCCCCATGCTCCGGTGTTGTCGTTCCTTTTCCCACTGTCTTGTTTTTTTTCCAAGGAATACTTTCTTCTAAAAAATAATGAATGATCGGTGACGCAAGCAATACAATACCCGCAATCAGCAAAGACTCTAATCCACCCATCCAAATGACAGCTCGGTTTCTTATCTGAAGCACTTCTCCTGCTATGGTAATCAAAAACATACTAACTGCTATGGATGCTGCCCCCACCCATGTACGACAGGTCTTATCTGCCCATTCAATCAGCTTGATGACCACTGCTGTTACTAAAATTGCCATAGTATACTTCGCCATAGCTTGTACCGGTATAAAAAGTGCCATTCCAAATATAGAAAAAATCAACAATAATGTCCGATTGATTTCCTCCATATATGCTACTGTAAAAAACGCCGGTATCAGTGGAAAGCATCCTACAAACTCCACTTTTCCTACCAGCACTGCCAATGCATAGATTCCTATTTCTTTCCATTTTCCTTTATTCATTTTGTCTATATCCTCCTTCTGCCCGTTTTTGACGTGCAGGAGTTATTATAAAAAGTCTTTTCTAAAATCTTTGTCAAACCAAAGACGCTTTTTCAAAAACTTTTAGACAAAAAAATCCTTAGAACCGCTGGTTATGGCGATTCTAAGGAACTTATGCTTTTTAAGAAATTCATCTATTGCCCCTTATCTGAACTTTCCTTGAAAATAACCTCATTGGAATATACCAATCCTAATTTTGTCTTGGCAATTTGCTCTATGTACTCCTTGGTTGTTACATATTGCTCATATTCCTGAATCTCTTCCTGACGCTGCTGTTCTGATTCTAACTGAGCCTTTAACTGTGTCTCTTTCTTCTTATATCCCTCATTCTTCTCATATAAGGAAATAATCTGAACAGACATCACACCTATTAAAATCATAACAATTAAGGTAATGGATACGATTCCCGCTTTATTTTGTTTTCTCCGACGGCGCATGCGCATTCTCTGCACACTGGAACTTCTTGCCCGTTCTCGTTCTTTCATCTAATCTTCTCCCTCTTCTAGCGTTTACATAAGCCTATTTTAAACGTTCTCCACACTTTTTTCAATTGCTTTTTGAAAAAACGTACTACTTTTTTCCTAATTTTCCTCAAGAACCTTAATGGTCTATGAAACAAATGAGCTGTCCACGCAAATGGTCGGCTTACAATAAAGAATACCTTTTTCAATAAAAAAACACTGCTCTTTACCACAAAGCGGCTTAAGACACTATTGTACAGCACCATTCCAACCAGAACTCCGCCGATGACAAATCCTCGGATATAGCCGCTATTTTCCCGATAAAGCATGGCAAACAACGCCAATGCACTGGCTATCCAAAATAGCATATCTTCGATTCCTATCCAAAGAACACCATGGGGAATGAGTCTTCTGAAAATCCTTATGAAATCATACACAAATAATATGAACATCCCCATAACAAAAGAAATTCCCAGTACATCTGCTTCTTTTATAATCGCTGCGCTGATTTCCATTACTTAAACAGTCTTCCCAGAAGGGATTCTCCCTGTTTTGTTGGGGTTTTCACATCTGAATAGGTCAGACTGTCGATTCTTCCTTCTATATCGATTTCTCCTTTTTCCAAGGTCAATCTCTTTACATGAAGGTCTGTTCCCTTAATCATCAACATTCCCAATTCAGTCTCTAACAATATTTCTCCTACGTCAAAAGATAGTACATCTATCACACCATTAAGCACACCACTTTTTCGATTGGATATTATAATTTTATGTGTTTTTTGCGCTGACATCCGTTCTTCCATAAAAAAATCCTCCTTCCATATTTAAGGCTTTGGATTGTCCCTTTTAAATATATGAAAGAGGTATTTTTTTATGCCTATGATTTCTTATACATAACGAAAGAGTTCTTTTGCCTCTTCTTTTTTACTGGTATCCTGTAAATCTAACACTTCTACTTTCACGTTTTTAGTTCCAAACATGATTTCAATCATATCTCCTACTTTTACATCAAGAGAAGCTTTTGCAACCTTACCATTTACGGTAACTCTTCCTGCATCACAGGCTTCATTAGCTACCGTTCGGCGCTTAATAATACGGGATACTTTTAAAAACTTATCTAATCTCATATCTATCCATCCTTTAAAGCTATGAGAAACACGCCTTGCGAATTTCTCAAGTTATCGCGGTGTCTGCATTCCATTTCGGTCGGTGCTGAACAAGTGCCACTGGCACTTAGCACCCTCAAATGCTTGTGCAAGCACAGCATTTTCATCGCTACTCGCGTAAATAAAAGACCTTCCACTCAACTTGGAAGGCCCTTTTAAATGCTATCTTAAACAATTAATGTATTATGCATTTACCATATCTTTTAAAGCTTTTCCTGCTTTGAACTTAGGAGCTTTAGAAGCTGCGATTGTCATTTCTTTTCCTGTCTGAGGATTTCTTCCTGTTCTAGCTGCTCTTTCGGAAACTTCAAATGTACCGAATCCAACTAACTGGATTTTTTCACCCTTCTTTAATTCTTCAGCAACTACGTCTGTAAAAGCCTTTAATGCTTTTTCTGCATCCTTCTTAGATAATTCAGTTTTTTCAGCCATTGCTGCAACTAATTCTGCTTTGTTCATGACAAAATTCCTCCTCTGGATTCTCTTCTCTAATATAAATTATACTTAGGTTATGATCTCTATCAAAGTAAATACTCTTCTAGCTGATTACCTACAAACATATTTATACTTGTTTTCCTTTGCTTTGTCAAGAAAAATTCGATATTTATGGGCTTTTTCAAGGTTTTTATGAAATCTGCCGAAATATGAATTTTTACTTTGTATACTTTTTCTCTTGTTTTTTTAACGTTTTAATGTAGTTATGCCCAATTTAAAGCATTTTATCTATCATTGCAAGAACTTCTTTTCCTAATTTTTCTGACTTTTCATCAGCTTCTGTAAGGGAAGTTCCTTTTACACCATAGTAAAACTTCACTTTAGGCTCTGTACCGGATGGTCTTACACACATCCATGCATCATCTGTTAAATCATAATATAATACGTTAGAGCTTGGCAATCCGGTTGCTGTTACTTCTCCGGTTTCCATGTTCTTAATGGTATCTTTTTTGTAATCTCTTGCAGATACTACCTTATATCCGCCGATTTCAGATGGTGTATTTTCTCTTAATGTATCCATGATTTTCTGAATTTTTTCCAGACCTTCAATACCCTTTAAGGTAATTGCCTGTACATCATCCTTATAGTAACCATAACGCTCATACATTGCAATCATAGCATCCCATAAGGTCATATTTTTGGTCTTGTAGTAAGCAGCCGCTTCACATAAAGTCATGGAAGCAACTACTGCATCCTTGTCCCTTGCATAAGTTCCGGTCAGGCAGCCATAGCTTTCTTCCATACCGAATAAGTAAGTTCCATTTCCTTTAGTTTCAAATTCTAAGATTTTCTGTCCGATAAACTTAAATCCGGTAAGTACTTCTATTAATTGAATACCATAGTATTTTGCAATTGCATCTGCCATATTGGTGGAAACGATGGATTTGATAAATGCGCCATCCTGTGGCAATCCTTCTTTTTCCTTTCTCTGACTGATGACATAATCACCGATTAAGCATCCTGACATATTACCTGTTAAGCTATGATATTCTCCTGTTTTTGCATCTTTTACATAAACGCCAAGACGGTCTGCATCCGGGTCAGTTGCTAAAATCAAGTCTGCATCTACTTCTTTTCCAAGCTTTAATCCTAACTCAAAAGCTTCTGCTGCTTCTGGGTTTGGATAACTTACCGTTGGAAATTCTCCATCTGGAAGTTCCTGTTCCGGCACTACATAAACATTGGTAAAACCAAGTTCTTTTAACACTCGGCGCACCGGAATGTTTCCTGTTCCATGAAGAGGACTGTATACAATCTTTAAGTCTTTTCCTACTGCATCAATGGAATCCTGATGTAATACAAGGCTCTTTAATTCTGCAATATATGGGTCATCAATATCTGCTCCAATGGTCTGATATAAGCCTTCTGCCTTTGCAGCTTCTTTGTCCATGGTTTTTACAGTTGCATAATCGGTTACTTTTTTTACTTCATCCATGATTCCCTTATCATGTGGCGGAGTAATCTGTGCACCGTCTTCCCAATATACTTTATAACCATTATATTCCGGTGGATTATGGCTTGCAGTAATGTTGATACCTGCAATACATCCTAACTTACGCACTGCATAAGATAATTCCGGTGTCGGACGTAAGGACTCGAATACATATGCCTTAATTCCATTTGCACTTAAGCATAATGCTGCTTCGTCTGCAAATTCCGGTGACATTCTTCTGGAATCATATGCGATTGCAACACCTTTTTTCTGTCCCTTTACAGAGGCAATATAATTTGCCAATCCCTGTGTTGCTTTTCTTACTGTATACACGTTCATACGATTGGTTCCCGCTCCAATCACGCCACGAAGTCCGGCAGTTCCAAACTCCAAATCCATGTAAAAGCGTTCTTCGATTTCTTTTTCATCTCCTGCAATATTCCGTAACTCCGCTTTGGTAGCTTCATCAAAATACGGATTATTCAGCCATTCTTGATACATCTCTTTATATTCCATTTCTTCCTCCTAAATGATTTTATGATATACTATTTTATGACATACAGATTCATAATACTTCAAATTGCCGATTTTCTCAATAGTTGTTCCCATAATTTTTTTAAGAGATGCTAATTTGTACCGGTACTTTGTGAAGTGGATAAGGTACCATTTCGAATTTCCTGTATCAATTGCTTTACCGCTTCTTCCTCTTCTTTTCCGCTATCCCCACTGGAACTTTGTGTTTCTGACTGGTCGGTTGTTTCTGTATTTGACTGTGTTGTTTCCTCTTCTGCTTCTTCTTCCTCTTCTGTGGTCAAAAGCTGCACTTTCAGGTTGGCATTTTCTGAATTCACTACTAATGTTCTTTTCCAATCTGCATATCCATCTGCCTTGGCACTTAATGTATATCTGCCATACTTTAATGACAATGGCTGTGACACATCTACCTGTTTTCCATTCAGATAGAGCACTGCATTTTCAGGCTCTATGGTAAAAGTGACGGAACAGTACTTCGGTCCCTCTCCTTTTAATTCTTCTAAATTTACGGTAGTTTCACGGTTTGCCTCTATGGTAACTTCACAATTCCCGCCGTATCCATCATTTGCTACGGATAATAAATATGTTCCCTCCGGAACTTCAATTCTCATATCCTTTTGGATATCCACAGACAATATATTTCCAATGGTGATATTTCCACCTTCAAATATATCCGTATTCTGCAAAACCACTGTTCCATGTCCGCTTATCACTTGAATGGTATAAACTTTTTTATCAATTCCCTTTAGGCAAAGGGTATCTCTCTGACTGATTTCTGCCATAGAAATTCGATTATTATGATAAAATACCTGAACATCATCTCCATAATAATAACTATTTTTCCCCACGGTGATGGTTTTTGCATCTGAGTCTACTGCAAAATTATGAACATCTGCATAGGTAAATACTTCATCCGATACTTGTATAGATTTTACCGTGTTCTGCTGTAATGTTACGTTTACCATTTCTCCTGCCTCTAGCTGTTCCATGGTAATACTTTTTCCATACTTATCCTCAATGTAAGTAGCTCTGGTATATTCATATTCCTTTTCTTTTTCTTCTTTATACCCTTTCAGCATAATCTTATTTTGCTCGATATTAAACCCTGTAATAACAAATAGCTGCTCTTCTTCGACTGTATTTTCTTCCTCTTGGGATTTTTCTTCCTTTTCGTCTTTTACATACACTTCTCTTCCATCTGTCAGCTCTGCCTTTTTCTCTCCACAACCAACTAATAGGAAACATATACTTAATAATAATAGACCTCGTATCTTTTTCTTTTGCAACATTGTTTCTCCTTTTCCAAAAGCTTGGATTTTTCACTGCAGACTCACCATATCTTCATATCTTTTACTCCGCAGTGCTCGTTCGTAAAAGCTTCGCTTTTCTACCGCTCATTGCTACGCCCACATTATATCGTGATTTCATCACTCAATAATTTCGTCGTTCGCCGAACACACAAGTGTGTTCTTCTCACTTGCACTCATTATATCACACCTTTTCTTTCATTAAAAGCAAGAAGGTTTCTCGTGCTTCGTTCTGCCCTATGATTTTTTCCAGCTTTTCTAAGTTTCTTCCGCATACCCATGCCTTACTGGAATTAAAGTAATGGTTTGCTATTTTCCAAAATTTTTCCGGATAAGCTAAACGAATATATAGCTGTTTTAATTCTTCTGGGGTCATTGGTCTTACTTGTTCATAAGCTGCAAGCATATCTACTCCGAGCCCCATATTCCAGTTATGCTTTTCCATAATTTTGCGCATAAAGTTTCCTAAATCTCCTGCCTGCACATCATAGGAGGCTTTTTCAAAATTCAACACAGCCAGACCTTGACGCATAAATATCACATTATGCTGATTATAATCTCCATGGCAAATCCCATATATCAAACTGGTATCTGCCTGCTGCAACGCCTTTTCCTGCAATTCGATTACTTGTCTGGCTTCTTCATAAAACATAGAATAACTATGTAAAAACTCCTGTTCAAAGCGATTCTTCTTTTTTCTGGAATGTACATAATTGCGAACCTTCTTCAATTCTCTGGTGTGTTTTTCATTTTCCAACAGCAAGGTATTGTCCTGTACCTGAAGGTATTCCGGTATCTCTAGTGGAAATTCACGCATTACTTTATGTAACTTTGCCAATTCCTGCACGGCACACAAAATATCTTCTCGGTTTTTAGTATCACATTCTCTTCCTTCGTACCAGTCACGCACCATATACGCTGTTCCGTCGGTATCAACTGTAATTGTCTTTTCTTCTTTGTTTTTCACAATACAATCGATATGCTCTTGTCCTTGCTCCTTTAAAAATTCCAGCAAACCATATAAAAATTCTGCTCTGCCTTCTGAACCTTTATATTCCTTTAAAATCTTAAGCCCTTTGTCGGTATCACAAATCAGAGCTCCTCTGCCTTTTACTGTCTGCTTTACTTCAAATGGATACTGTTCTAAAATCTGGTTTTCTCGATTATACACACAAAACCCCTCCACATCGTATTCACAGTTTATTTCCTGCGTCTTTCTATACATATGTAAAGGGGTTGTATTCTATTCAAATTTTTATCTGCTTCATTAAAATTTCTTTTTGATTATCTTCAGGATGCTCTAATACATGTGCAAGCATTTTATCTAAAATTTCACCTATTTCTTTTCCCGGCTTAACCCCCGCCGCAATCAGGTCTTTTCCGGTTACAGCAAGATTTTTCAAGGTTAAACACTGTTCTTTTTCCAGAATTTCTTCATACATTTTCTGATATTCCTCAATATAAGCAAGCTTTTCCTCCCGCTTATAGAGATTTTTTCCCATAGTGTCCGCCCGCTTTACCGCAAACAACGCCGGATATTGTTCCAGTCCCGTTCTGTGAATTGCCCTGCGGATTGCAACCGGTTCTAATGGGGGTATATCATCATGGTGCTTGATTAAGGTTATTACCTTACGAATGGTATCGTTGTCAAACTTTAATCTTCTTAGTATCTCTTTTGCCATTTCAGCCCCCTTTGCCGGATGTCCGTAAAAATGATATATTCCCTGCTCGTCTACACTTTTACAAACGGGCTTTGCCACATCATGCAATAACATTGTGAGTCGAAGTATTTTATCCTGCGGTGTATTTTTTACCGCCTCTATGGTATGCTGTCCTACATTATAACAGTGATGCTTGTTATTCTGCGGTGTCTCTATCATAGCATCAAACTCCGGTAAAAATACTTTGGTAAGTCCTGTTTCATATGCAGTCATAAACTCCTCAGGATGATTAGACACTAATAATTTTACTAACTCTACCTGAATACGTTCTGCACTGACTTTTGCAAGATTTTCCGCTAATTCTGCAATGGCTTGTTTCGTATTTTTTTCAATGGAAAATCCAAGCTGTGCTGCAAAACGTACTGCCCGCATCATACGAAGTGCATCTTCTTCAAAACGTTCTTGGGAATTTCCCACACACCGAATAACCTTTTTCTGCAAATCTTCCATTCCGCAAAAGGCATCTACCAAGCCATCTTTTTCGTTATACGCCATGGCATTAATAGTAAAGTCCCGCCGCTTTAAATCCTCTATCAGATTTGCAGTAAACACTACTTCCTTTGGATGTCGCCCATCCTCGTATTCTCCATCAATGCGGTAAGTAGTCACCTCAAATCCTTCTTTTTCCAACATAACCGTTACTGTTCCATGCTGGATTCCGGTGTCTATGGTTCTTCGAAACAGTTCTTTTACCTGCATTGGATTTGCAGAGGTTGTGATGTCCCAATCCTCTGGTTTTCGTCCTAAAACAGAATCCCTGATGCAGCCGCCTACGGCATACGCTTCGTAGCCGGCTTCCATCAGGGTATCGATTACATATTTTACTTTTTCAGGCAATTCAATTACCATTTATACTCTCCTACTGGCACAGATCTGCCACCACCTGATTGATGACTTTTCCGTCTGCCTTTCCTTTTAATTCTGCCATAACAGCCTTCATAATCTGTCCTTTATTCTTGGTTGCTACAACATCTGCAAATTTTTCTGTAATGTATGCTTTTACTTCTTCTTCTGACATCATAGCAGGTGCATACTCTTTGATAATATTATATCTGAACTCATATTCTTCTTTTAAGTCTGTTCTCTCTGACGGACAGGTGTCAATCTGCTCTTTTGCAGTTTTTAATTCCTTTAAAATAATACGGTCTGTTAATTCATCCGGAATATCTTCTCTGCATCCTTCATCAATTGCTACCTTTTTCACTGCTGAAACCAAGGAAGAAATTGCTTCTTTTCTTTGTTTATCCTTTGCTTTCATTGCTACAATCATATCTTTTCTTAATGTTTCAATATTCATTTCTATTTCCTCCTAAATTATTTTAAACATCTTTATAATACACGCCGTACCGTAATAATCGGGCGATATGTAGCATTGTCATAAGCTACAATTCCATACGCAGTTCCTTTGGCATGTACAATCTGACCATTTCCCATGTAAATTGCCACATGACCTGCATAACAGATTAAATCTCCTGCTTGCGCATTTTCATAGCTTACTTCCTTTCCTACAGAACGCTGTGCATAGGAATAACTCGGAATACTAATTCCAAAGTGAGCGTACACATAACTGGTAAATCCACTGCAGTCTGCTCCGGTATTTGGGTCTTTTCCGCCCCACACATAAGGATTTCCTACAAATTGCAAAGCATATTGTACTACCGAACTTCCACTTACGCTTGTGGAGTGCGGCGGATTCAAGTTCTGTCCGCCGGTGTTTCCTGTATTTCCGGTATTCCCGGTATTACCTGTATTTCCTGTATTTCCGGTATTATTTCGATTTGCCAGTTCCTGTGCTGCACGAGCTGCTTCTTCTCTTTCTCGAGCTTCCCGTGCCTCCCGTTCTTCTTCTTTGGCAATTACCGTATTCTGCTCACTAATGGTATCCTGATACTGAGCCGCAAGCGCCTGCGCCTGTGCTAACTTTTCTCCAAACCCATCCATGCTTTTTTGCTTCTGAGCAATAGTGTTCTGGTAATTTTCAGCTGCCACCTGATAATCTTGCTGTGTCTGCTGCAGCTCGGCAACTTCTGTTTCCTGCTGCTGTTCCAATGCTGCCACCTGCTCCTTGGTCTGTTGATAAGTTACCAGCAGTTCTCTGTCATAGCTGTACATTTCATTAAAATATTCTACTTGATTCAGCATATCAGAAATATTATCTGCTTCTAAAATACTGGTAATCATGGTAGAATCTCCATTTTCGTACATAAACTGAATTCTTTTTTTCATTGCCTCATACTGATTAGCCTCATCCGCCTGTGCCTGTGCTAATTCTTCCTGTGTCTGGGCAAGCTCGTCCTGTTTCGTTGCTAATTCTTCCTCTAATGTACTTAAGTTAATCATAACTTGTACCAATTCGGAATCTAATTGATCAATCTCATTTTGGAGCGACTGCTGCTCCTTTTGTATCTTGTCAATCTCATCGTTCTTTTTATCTAAATTTTCCTCTGCTTCTTTTTTCTTGTTCTGTGCATCGGTCTTTTTATCAGCAAATGCTACCGTAAACTGTGAAAAGCATAATACTACTACCAATAATGCGGCTGTAAGTCTTTTGGATTTCATTTCTTTCCCCTTTCTCACATCTACATTTTCATGTTCCATATGGAATAATTATAGCATTATCTTTTGTTGATAGCAACCAAACCGGCTTTGAAAATTGTGGAAATTTTTATATACTTTCTAACCGCAGCATCGCCTTTTGCAGCATTTCTCTGGTAATGGAATATGGATAATGGCGCACATCAGACATCTGTGGAATTTGCTCCATAGCTTCTTCAAACTCTTTTACCGTAATTCCTATATCTTTTAATTTCAATGGTAATCCCAATTCTTGATTTAACTGGTAAATCTTTTTAAATTCTTCTTCCTGTCCATCACATAATAATGCATATAATACACCAAATCCTACTACTTCTCCGTGCAAATGTTCTTTTTCAATGACCGGATATGCTGTTAATGCATAAAAAATGGCATGGGCAAGTCCGCTGTTATAGTCCGGTGTAAAGTCTCTGGTCAGAAAAATGGATGCTACTCCGGTAGTGACTACAATAGAAAGCACTGCCTGCTCTAATTCGTATGAACAGATACCCTTTTGATTATCCTGATATGCCTTTCCGCCATATTGCACTAATGGGTCTAAGCACATACGGCTGACTGCTACTCCAAGTGCTGTATAATGTGGTAGTTCTTCTCCTCTTGAAGAAATCGTTGCTTCGTAATATTTTGCATAAGTGTCTCCAATTCCCGCCCAAAGATACTTTTCCGGTGCTTTTGCAATGATTTCTGTATCAATAAATGCATGGTTAGACGGTTTTGTAAAAAAGTGAGGTTTTAGAAAAGTACCATCCTCATTGTACATAATAGACACAGATGTACACGCTGCACAATTCGATGCAATGGTTGGAAATGTGAAGATTGGCTTATTATCTTCAATACAAAGGCACTTGCAGGTGTCTAAACACTTTCCGCCGCCTACTGCAAACACCATATCTGCCTCTTTATATACTTCTAACGCTCTTAAATGTTCTACATTTGCATAGGTACAATCTGCCCCAAAATACTCCTGCCCTACTACTTCAAAACCAGTTTCTTCCATTGCTTTTAACAGCTTTGGTGCAACTGCTTTGTAAGATTTTACTCCACTGATAATGAGAACTTTTTTTCCAAAAGGACTACATATCTTTTCTATCTGATTGTAAATATCACTGCCAATAGAATAACTTGGCAGGTGCATTTCATAATTTTCCAACTTCATCTCTGCCTTCCTCCATTATTCTTTTTCTTGTATTACGGTTCACTGGAAAGCAAAATTCTATCGTTATCAAATTCCTTTTGCTTTTTCATGGAATACATCTGAATCAGGTCTTCCATGGTCATATTTTCACGTTCTTTTCCGCTTACATCCAAAATAATTTCACCAGAATCTAACATAATGGTTCTGCTGCCAGTGGTTAATGACTGTTTCAGGTTATGGGTAATCATCATGGTGGTAATGTTATTTTCTGCTACAATCGTCTTTGTAATCTCCATGACCTTTTCTGCCGTTGCCGGATCTAATGCTGCTGTATGTTCATCTAACAGTAACAGTTTTGGAACAGAAAGAGTACACATCAAAAGTGTTACCACCTGACGCTGACCTCCCGACAAAAGTCCGATTTTCGTTTTCATACGGTCTTCGATTCCCATGTGATAACGTGCCAGATTCTCTCGGAAAAATTCCGTTTTCTTTTTCGTAATTGCAGAAGAAAATGGATTTGCATGATGTTGGGATCTTGTATATGCAAGTGCCAAGTTTTCTTCAATTGTCATATGTGGTGCTGTTCCTTTCATCGGGTCTTGGAAAACACGTCCGATGTCTCTTGCTCTTTTATGCTCACTTTTGTAGGTAATATCTTCGTTATCTAATAAGATTTTTCCTCCATCTACCATAAAGCTTCCGCAAATGGCATTAAACATTGTACTCTTTCCTGCTCCGTTAGAGCCTACCACCGTCACAAATTCTCCTTTTTCCAGAGAAAGACTCATATCCTTTATTGCCACATGTTCATTGACTGTTCCTTTTTCAAATACCTTGGTAATATTTTCTATTTCTAACATTATCTTGCCGCCTTTCTCTGTTTTCTTTCTGCAGCCTTCTGTTTGATTGCCGGAATTGCCAATGTAATTGCCACAATCAATGCACAGGTCAATTTCATCAGATTCGCACTCTTATCGCCAAAAATATTTTGTCGAATTACAAATGCCACGATTAACTTATATAATACAGAACCAAGCACTGCAGATAACACACCAACTGCCGGTCCTCTTTTTCCTAAAATTGCCTCTCCGATAATTACTGCTGCAAGACCGTAAATCAATGTTCCATTTGCTGTGTTAATATCAGAATATCCAAGACTTTGAGATGCCATTGCTCCTGCAAGTCCGATTAATCCATTGGCAATCATAAGCCCTATAATTTTTGTTCTATCTACATTAATAGAAGAAGCACTTACCATATCCGGATTATCTCCGGTTGCCCGTACACAAAGACCGATATGTGTTCGGAAAAACCAAATGATAATGCACAATACTAAGATTACAATACCCAAACTTACCACAGCCTTTACTACGCTTGTTTCATACTGTCCGCGAATTTGGAAAAGCTCTTTTATTTTTTCAAATACGGTATTTTTATCATAGCTTAAGTTGGTGGTTGCTCCCTTTTCCGTTAAGGAGTAACACACCAGATTGATAGAATACAGACCACTCATGGTAATGATTCCTGCCAGTACCGGATGTACTTTTAACTTTGTCTGCAAGCATCCGGTGATAAATCCGGCACAAGCTCCTGCCAGCGTTCCCGCAAAAAGTGCCAATACCGGATGTCCCTGTAAGGAAATCAGAACAGACACTACAACGCCAAAGCCAAAGCTTCCCTCGGTTGTTAAATCCGGAATATCTAAAATTCTAAGGGAAATATATATTCCCATTGCCAACAAGCCATAAATCAATCCATCCGGCAGATTTGATAAGTAATATTGTAATTCAATCATTTTTTTATCCTCTTATTCTAGTACATTTATTTCATATGCAGTTTGAATGGTATCTTGTGTTAATCCAAGTGCTTCCATTGCTGTCTTATTTACAGAACAGTAATCAATTCCAATTACTTCTGAAGGTATCTCTTCTATTTTCTTTCCTTCTAAATATTCAACTGCCATATCTGCTGTTTTTCTTCCGATTCCCTTATCATCAATTGCTAAGGTCGCAAAACATCCTGATGCTACGGTAGTTGCAGAAGAACAGTAAGTTGGGATTTTCTTTTCATTACAAATCTCTGCTAACTTTTCTACACCATCCTGAATAATGGAATCATTTGGTACGAAAATCGCTTCTGCGCCATCGCTAATCAAAGCATTGACTGCTGTTTCTATGTCTGCTGAAGTGGGCGCTGTTGCTACGGTATAATCAATTCCTTCGGATTCTAAATATTGCTTACACTGCTCTATGGTGTTAGTTGCATTATCTTCGTTTCCGCTGTAAATCAATCCAAACTTTTCTACGGGAGTAGTTGCTTTTGCAAGCTCAAAAATTTCAGATACCGGAATAGCATTGGAAGTTCCGGTTGCATTTTTGTCCGGGTTTTCCATATCACTTAATACACCTGCTGCTACCGGTGCAGATACTGCACAGAAAAATACCGGTGTATCAGATTCGGCATTTACAAATGCCTGAGTAGATGGTGTCGCAATGGCAAATACCATATCATAAGTTCCATCTGTCATATTGTTTACGATAGAAGTAAGGGCAGATGCATCACCTGCTGCACACTGATAATCAAACTCCGTGTTTTCCTCTGTGTAACCTTTTTCTTTCATTTCTTCTAAAATGCCCTCTTTCATATCGGTAAAAGCTCCATTTTCTACCATAGTAACAATTCCAACTTTCTTTTTGTCTCCGCCAGACTTGTCAGAACTCTTTCCACATCCTACTACTAATGCAGCCGCACAAACTGCTGCTAATAAAACACTCAATATTTTCTTTTTCATTTCTTTTTCCTCCTCTGAATACGCTTTCTTATGATGCAAATCTCTGATTAAGCAAACTTAGCGGTGCAAACTTATAAACATCCCTGCTCGGAGAGCTTTTATTCTCTAGGAAAATCAACACCTTTATGCAGTAATGCGGTAAAATCTTTCCTAACAAAAAAGTCCTTATTTCTACATCATGTAAAAATAAGGACAAGTTATCAAATAAACCTGCGGTACCACCTTGCTTGATTCTATGGAATCCACTCTTTCAGTAATGCCATCACATCACCTGTCTTTAACGCAGACAATACGTCTTGGATACTTGGCAACTGCCTTTCCCTTCGCCCTCTACAGCCCATGTATCCAAACACTACCTGCCGGTTTCCACCATCCCGGCTCTCTGTACGGGCCCTTTTGTATACCTTCTCTGTATCAGCGGTTTCATTTTTTTACTTGTGGGTAATTATAGTCTGTAAATTTCCATTTGTCAATACCATTTTTTATTATTTCTATCCTACGGTCTTTATAATGAGAATCTTATCTCCTGCCTTTATCTGTTCGGAAGACAATTGATTGGTACTTACAATATCAGAAATTGTTGTATAGTTTTCCTTGGCAATGTCCCACAGACGATCTTCATCCTTTGCAATATATCCGATAATTCCGGGACTTTCCTGCAATGCTTCCATATCTAACGGTTCTTCTTCTACCTCGGTCATTTTTTTCACTTCCTGCTGTTCAAATACAATACTGTTTAAGTTAATGACTGCCTTAACTTCTACCTGCGTACTATCTGTCATAACCGTTGTCATTTGGTCAATCCCTGCCTGTAAATGATATCTGCAATTTTTATGAATCCCCGGCACTTCTATCAAGTAATGAAATGGAAGCACATCCCGCATAGACGCTACGGGCATTTTATCATCCGTGGTCACATAGAGAATTCCCACCTGAAGCGTACCCTCTACCTGAATCCCATCTGTCACAATTTCTGTCTGCTCTACCACTACATTTCCTTCACTTGCACATATCTGTAAAATCGGCTCCTGCTTTTGATCCGTATTCATTTTTTCCGTAATTCTGCACTTGGAGAAATTGCGAAGCAACAGTCTTTCAAATACAGCATCTTCATAAACCGGTGTCAGTTTAGATTCAATAGAGTAAATATCCTCTACCATACGATTTTCTTCCTCGGAAAAAATTTTAAGCTCTAAATCCAATACCAACTCTAAATGAAGCATTCGTTCTTCCCCATCATAATCAGGCTTTGCCTCTAGCTCAACTCCTGCAATATGATAAGAAATATCACTTATCATATCTTCCGTACCGCCCGGACAGTCAATTACCCCAACAAACGGCAATGCATTTTCTACCCATTGCAGACGTTCTTCTTCATCCTCTCCCTCGTACAATACAAAAATCAGTGCCTCGCCTTTAATATTTAACTGATTTTCTCCTAAGCGCATTTCCACGCCTCGAAGCTGTACACTTTTCCACAATATCTGATGGATATTGGGCTTATTAGACGGAAGTACAATTTCCTCTTTAAAACGATAAGTGTCTTTTTGAGACAACAACAATGCCATAGCTGTCATGGAATTTTCCAATACCTGAAGCTTTTCACTTTCCTCTGTTCCCGTTACCAGTTCTTCATCATAATTCTCGTCTACAACTGCTTTTAACACTACAAGAGCTTTAACACTTACTTTTCTCGAGTTGATAATACCAAGGGACAAATCTTCCATTTCCCATGTAATTTTCGCTGTATCGTACTCATTGACCCCCTCCATGGCAAGACTTTCCTGAAAAGGAATTTCTCCGGTAAGGCTGTCGATTTTTCCGGTATCTTGGTCACTGCGGTACAACATTGAAAACTTTAATACGCCCTTTAACCACACATGGTCTTGCGTAATATTTGTCTCATCAAACCGAATTTCTCCTCTATCCATAATAATCCGCAGCAAATCCGGCTTTACATCAGGGACATTAAAATCATCGTCTAAGGTAATCTGCGTCACTGCCTCACCTTTTTCCCTGCTCATATGTATATATTTTTTCTGTAACTCCAAACTAAAAAACGCTCCTACTTTGAACTTTGTACATTCTATTCAAAGTAGAAACGTTTTATTCATTCTAACACAACTTCATTCTAACATCCCTTGTAAGTACATCGGCATAGCTAAAAGACAATACCTGGGGGTTCTCATTCTCATCATTCACTTGAATGGTAAATACACAAGGATATGCGCCCTTAAGGACGCCCTCCTGAATATCAACCCTGTTTCTTCCATGATTTAACTGAATCAAAACTTTGTTTCCTAACTGCTGCAATACGGATGCTCTTACTCTGCGAATATCTTCCTGCTTTACAATCATCTTTCCACCTCATTCTTTTTTTGGTCTTCTAGCCCCTTATTATGTCAATTTCATTATTTAGTATATCACCGTGGTAAAGCATTGTCAAGCAAAATTTTACACCCGAACAAATGTGTGGTATTATATATTTATTACATTCACACATTAATCATTTTTTTGCAAATGTAAACTGTAACCGATTCCCAAAGTAGATTATTTGGAGGATACCATGAATAAACTTATTTTTCATATTGATGTGAACTCTGCTTACCTTTCTTGGACAGCAGTTGAAAATTTAAAGAATGGAGATTCGGTAGATTTACGAGAAATTCCTTCTATTATTGGCGGCGATATGGCAAGCCGCCACGGAATTGTATTGGCTAAATCCATACCGGCGAAAGCATATAAAATAACTACGGGTGAGCCTGTTGCCCATGCACTGCAAAAATACCCAAAGCTGGTCATGGCTCCGCCCAATCACAAACTTTATAGTGAGTACAGTCACCGTCTCATGGAGCTTTTAAAGACCTTTTCTCCTGCTATTGAACAGGTCAGTATTGATGAATGTTATATGGATTTTACGGATTATATGAAAGGTTATACCAATCCTGTGGATGCGGCTACGAAAATTAAGGATACGGTGCGTGATACCTTTGGCTTTACCGTAAATGTGGGCATTTCCAATAATAAATTACTTGCCAAAATGGCATCTGACTTTCAAAAACCCGACCGTGTACACACACTATTTCCCTCGGAAGTTCCTAAGAAAATGTGGCCGCTTCCGGTTCGTGAACTCTTTATGGTAGGTAAATCTGCCGCTGCTACCTTGGAAAAATTAGAAATTCTCACCATTGGCGACTTGGCACACACGGATGTTTCTATTTTAGAAAGCCACATGAAAAGTCATGGGCGGTTGATTTGGGAATTTGCCAACGGAATCGATGATTCCCCTGTTCAAACCGAAGAAACACAATTAAAAGGGGTCGGTAATTCCACCACACTTTCAAGAGATGCCGAAACTTCTGCTGATGCGAAAAAAGTTCTCCGTGCCTTATGCGATCAGGTTTCCTCTCGTCTTAAAAATTACGGTCAGCTTGCAGGTATGGTTAGTACAGAACTTAAATATGCCAGCTTTACTAATGTTTCGCATCAACAACAGCTTCCCAATGCCACCGACGATGCGGCTACCTTATACCACTACGCCTGTCTTTTGTTTGACGAGCTTTGGAACGGCGAGCCTATCCGCCTTTTAGGGGTACGCACTTCAAAGCTCACCTCCGATCCCGAACCTGTTCAGCTCAGTCTTTTTGATTTGCCTAAGACCCAAAAGGAACAAAAAGCTGACAAAGCTGCGGAAGAACTTAGAAAGCGTTTTGGAGACAGCATTATCAAAAAAGGTATATAAAAATGGAATGCAGACACCGCGATAACTTGAAAAACTCGCAAAGCGTGTTTCTCATAGTTACACCGCAAACTGGCTATTGTACAATTGTGCATAAAATCCATTTTTTGCAAGGAGTTCTTCGTGATTTCCCTGCTCCATAATTTTTCCGTCTCGCATTACCAAAATTACATCTGCCTCCTGAATAGTTGACAAACGGTGTGCCACAATAAAGCTGGTACGACCTTTCATCATTTTTGCAAATGCATTCTGAATCTTCATTTCTGTTCTGGTATCAATGGAAGATGTTGCTTCATCCAATATCAGCATTGGCGGCAGGCAAAGCATTACTCTGGCAATACACAATAGCTGCTTTTGTCCTGCGGATAAACTTCCTCCATCTTCTCCAATAACCGTATCATATCCATTTGGCAAACGTTTAATAAAGCTGTGGGCATGTGCCGCCTTTGCCGCCTCTATTATTTCTTCTTCTGTGGCATCCGGTTTTCCCATAATTAAATTTTCTCGTATCGTTCCTGCCTTTAACCACGTCTCCTGCAATACCATTCCATAGCTGCCTCGCAGGCTCTTTCTTGTAACATTGCGGATATCATTTCCTTCTACCTGAATACTTCCACTGTCTACATCATAAAATCGCATTAAAAGGTTAATAATGGTCGTTTTTCCACATCCGGTAGGTCCTACAATTGCCACACGCTGTCCCGGTTCTACTTTTAAGTTAAAGTCCTCTATCAGTTTTTTCTCCTTAGTATAGGAAAAATAAACATCTTTTAATTCTACTTTTCCCGAAACATCCGTAAGCACTTTCGCATCTGCATCTTCCGGAACTTGTGGTTCTTCTTCTATAAGTGCAAAAATTCTTTCTGCACAGGCAAGAGCATTTTGAAGCTCTGTAACAACACCGGAAATCTCGTTAAACGGTTTTGTATATTGATTTGCATAGCTTAGGAAACAGGAAAGCTGACCTACTGTTATCATTCCGTTTATGGCGCAAAATGAGCCTGCCAGACCAACTCCTGTGTATACAAGACTGTTTACAAAACGGGTACTTGGATTGGTGGTTGAGGAAAAAAAGGTTGCCTGTAAGGATGCCTTTCCCAATCTTTCATTAATCTCATCAAAGGTTTCTAACACATCTTCCTCTTTGGAAAATGCCTGTACTACCTTTTGATTTTCAATCATTTCGTTAATGAGTGCTGTCTGTTCTCCTCTGGTACTGGACTGCAACAAAAACATGGCATATGTGCGCTTTGCAATAAAACTTGCCACAAATAACGAAACTGGTGTAATCAAAACCACCACCAATGTAATCTTTACATTAATAGCAAGCATAAATAATAACGTTCCAAGAATGGTAATAACTCCTGTAAACAACTGGGAAAATCCCATTAAAAGTCCATCTGCAAACTGGTCTACGTCTGCAATCACACGACTTACCAGTTCTCCATGGGAATGTCCGTCAATAAACTTCAAAGGAAGAATCTCAAGCTTTGCAAAAGCTTCACGGCGAATATCCTGAATTACTTCATAAGTAATCTTATTATTACACACATTCATCAGCCATTGTGCCAATGCTGTCACGCCAATTACAACTCCCATTTTTACAAGAATTGCAAATACTGCGGAAAAATCCACCAGACCTTTATCAATAATATAATCAATAGCATCTCCCGTAAGCACCGGAATATATAAAGTAGCCGCTACCGTTATCACTGCAAACACAAGTGACAAAATCAAATACCAACGATAACGCTTGATGTAATGTAATACCTTTTTTAAGGTTTTCGACTGATTTCTCTTTTTCTCTTTTTTCATGCTGTGGCTTCCTCCTTTCCTAGTGTTTCTTGTACTGGGATTCGTAAATTTCCCGATATACTTCACAATTTTCTAACAGTTGTTCATGAGTACCGATTCCCGATACCACACCGTCATCCAACACAATAATTTTATCTGCATGCTGAATAGAAGATGTTCGCTGGGATACGATAAATACCGTCGGACTTCCTTCCATCTGACGAATTGCTTTGCGAAGTCTGGCATCTGTGGCATAATCCAATGCCGATGCACTGTCATCTAAAATCAAAATCTGCGGCTTACGCACCAATGCTCTGGCAATGGTAAGACGCTGTCTTTGTCCACCGGAAAAATTCTTTCCGCCCTGTTCTACCAAAGCATCCAGTTTTCCGTCTTTGCCCTCTACTACTTCTCTTGCCTGTGCAGTTTCCAACGCCTGATATAATTCTTCTTCCGTGGCATCTTCCTTTCCCCAGCAGAGGTTCTCCCGTATCGTTCCTTTAAATAAAACTGCCTTTTGCATCACAATTCCTACCATTTGGCGCAATTGTTCCATTGGATAGTCTTTAACATTCTTTCCATTAATTTTCACTTCTCCTGCTGTTGCATCATAAAAACGTGGAATCAAATGTACTAAGGATGTTTTTCCACTTCCTGTTCCACCAATAATTCCAATCGTTTCGCCCTTTTTCACCTGAAAATCAATATCTGTCAGACTTTCTGCGCCTGCGCCCTGATAGGTCAATCCTACATGTGAAAACTCTACCATATATTCAGAAGCTTCGTTCTTATTTTCTCCTGCTGTCTCTGACTGCTCTTTTTGTACATCCAACGGCATACTGCTCTTCATTTCCAATACCGCTTCTATACGATTTCCACACGCAACAGCCTTGGTTATTGTTATTATTAAATTAGCAAGCTTAATCAATTCTACTAAAATCTGAGACATATAGTTTACCAATGCTACTACTTGTCCCTGCGTTAAAACTCCTGTATCTACCTGAAATGCACCAATATAAAGCAATGCAATAATACCGCCATTAATAATAATATAGGTAACCGGATTCATAAATGCACTGATACGTCCCACATGATTCTGCATTCCGGTAAGTGCTCCCAGACTTTCTTCGTACCGCTCTTTTTCTTCTTCTTCCTTATGAAAAGCCCGAATCACGCGCACCCCTGTAAGATTTTCTCTAGTGATTCCAAGTACCTTATCCAAACGTTCCTGTACCTTGCGGTAAAGTGGGATGCTGATTGCCATAATTCCAAACACTACAACAGACAACAGGGGAATGGTAACTACAAATACCAACGCCGCCTTTACGTCTATGGTAAATGCCATAATCATAGCTCCAAATACAATAAATGGGGAGCGCAAAAACAAACGCAATACCATATTTACCCCTGACTGTACCTGATTAATATCACTGGTCATTCGGGTAATTAGTGTTGCCGTTCCCACTTTATCAATTTCCGAAAAAGAAAAGGTTTGTATATGAGCAAATAATTCATGCCGTACCTGTGTTCCAAACCCTACTGCCGCTTTCGCCGCAAAATACTGCGCCGTTATGGAACAGGTAAGTCCTATCAATCCTAACGCCACCATGATAAGACACATTTTTAAAATATACCCACTGTCCTTAGCAGCAATCCCCACATCAATAATCAGTGTCACTACCAATGGAACAATCAGTTCAAAGGATGCTTCAAGCATTTTAAACAATGGTGCCAGCACACTTTCCTTTTTATAATCTTTTAAATATATCAGTAAATTTTTCATGGAATAATTCCTCCATATGGTTATTTTTGTCTTTCCTTATTATAATCCCACTTTCTTTTGCAATTCAATACATAATAGCTGCAAATTGAAAAGCAATCCTTATTTTCCCACAATACGAGGTAAATCCCACTTATAATGTGCCGCTAAAAAACGAATAGAAATCGTAATAATAAATCCTGTGAGCATGGCTCCATTCTGTCCCAAAACATCCCATGCATACGCAGTTGCAATAGCCCCCACAATAGAAGCACAGGCATAAATATGTTTTACAAAAATGTACGGCAGTTCATTTGCCATCATATCTCGCAGTACTCCGCCACCTACACCTGTAATTACCCCAAGAAAAACTACCAAAAATATATTTTTACTAAATTCCGACTGCATTCCTGCATTTACACCATCTACCGTAAATGCTCCCAAGCCTAAAGCATCAAATAAAAACAACAATTTTTCATAGATATTTACATAACTGCTCTTTATATTTTTCTTATTCCAATATGTGCAAAAAAATACAATATTTGCTACAATTACCGCCATTAGCGTATAGATGGGATTTTGAAACATTTCCGGCGGAACATCACCTATTAAAATATCCCGCAACATTCCCCCGCCAACCGCTGTGGTAATCGCCAAAATATTTACCCCAAAAATATCCATCCTTTTTTTTACCGCAACCATTGCCCCAGATATAGCAAATGCTATGGTTCCGATAATATCCATCCAGAAAATAAATGAAAGTGTCATCTGTTTTACCTCGTAGATTTTATTTCTTATTAGTTATCTGCATTATAGTGAAGTTCCCCACATTCGTCAACCTGATATATTTTTTATAAAATGGAAAAAAGATTTGAACTAAATCTTAAACATTCTGAAATGTACTATAATAAATATGCGCATAAAACTTAATCTTTCTTTACGCCAAAACAACTGCCAGACTTTTCATGATTGCCATTCTGATAGCTTCCAACTGATTATCCGTATTATTATTTTTCTGACTTAATGATTGCTTGCATCAACTGAGGACTTTTCTTTGCAGAATAATAAAAAAGCTGACTTTTGGTAAATTCTTCAACTCTATCCTCTAATTTTTCTCTTGCCATTTTGTTAAACTGAATTGCCATTTTTTGTGTATCATTTAATTGCATACCAATATCCTCCATCTTCAATCAAATCTGTGTATTTATATGTATTTTATAAATAACTTCATCTTTGTATAGATACAAACATTTCTTTAAATGTCATTATAAGGATTTCTTTTTAGAATTTCATCAAGTTCATTTTTTTTCCTTTTTTCAAATTGTTCTCCAAATAATGAATAGATTTCAAGTTCTTTTTTAAATAAAGCACGTCTAAAATCTTTTCCTTTTTCACGATTATTCATTGCATATTCCATTGCAATATCAAAAGAAAATATCTCTACTACATTCCACAGCACTTCTTTTTCTAACGTAACCTTATCTTCTCTAACCTTTCCTTTCTCTGTAAAAAGAATATGATATTTTTCATTTTTGCAAAAAATATACGTTCCTTCAACGCTACTGTCATTTCCTTCTTTAAAATTAATCTTTTCCCAGTTTACATTTTTTAAATTATTTAGTACTTCTCTTTTTATATATTTTTCTAAATCAATTGTAGATAACATTTCTCATTCTCTTCTGTCTCGTATTTTCTATAGTTACTATTCATTATTTGGAACAACGTAATTCAATTCCGAACTGATTAAATAACACTTTTGTTTATCCCTTTCACATCTGGAAATCAAATTCTTATTGTCTGTATTGATATCCAATAATTTTATAACAAATTTTATAAGTTCCATTGCTATCTCATGTTCGCCTATATCATGTGCCCAAAAAATCATTCCACTTCTTTCGGAAAACACTTTCCGCCCAAGTATAATTTCCGAAATATATGCATTCGTTTTAAAACTATCATACTTCACTTTATATAATGCTTCTTTTAAAATTAACAAATTTTCTCTATTATGATTATTTTCTGTAAGGTTATACATTCTATTGAAAAGATTACTCGAACCACTTTTTTTCAACTGTTGCCACAAAGAAAGAAACTTTTCCTGTTTCCATTCGTCCAGTGTTGTATCTGCAATATTTAAAAATTTAAATTCCTCATATAAAATATTTTCCTCCCTTGCCATTGCAAATAATGAACAATCATACTTAAAATATATTTCTTTCGCTTCATCCATTAACATATTCTGCCTACTTTCTTATTGCTTTCCATAAACCATCATTTGTTTTTTCAAATATATATCCTTTACTAATTATATAATCTATCTCCCTCTGAAAAAATCTTTTTTCACCATTATCAAAATAATATCCTTTATATGGATTATTAGATAATAAAATATTTTTATGACCAGCAATTTGTTCATCAATAAACTGTTGATTTACTTTCCATATTTCATCATAATTACTTCCTGTCTCTTTTTCTAAATTTCCCCATACTTCATCACTCATTTTAAAATATGAATACCCTTCTTCTTCTGCAATAACATCATATGTTCCCGTACTTCCTAGTATTACAGTATCGCTTTCACTATTATTTTTAGATTTGCTTAAGTAATACTCTACTCTTTCAGAACTTAGCTCACTCTCCACATCCCCAACATTTCCATAATACTCCGCTGCCACCGCTGCATTTACTCCAACCACTACT
>CAYTDI010000014.1:0-65908 GCA_964436595.1 uncultured Eubacterium sp. | reverse complement strand
TTACTATAGTCATAGTTGTATTAGCGTTAGGTGGAATCATAGGAAAATATGCATTCGAGAAAGCCCAGGAAGCACATGACAATAGTGTAGTAGAATTTGCAGATGAGACCATGGGGCAAGTGTTGTGTAATACTTGTCATTGGAGTGATGAAATTACGTTGGAAAATGTGACGTATAAGGATTTGAAGGGAATCAACAAGGTGTGGACTGGATATATTGGCTATTATGATACGCTGTTGGATTTACAGTATTGCACAAGATTGAGTAGGCTTTGTATTAATAGTGGAATAGGAGAAAATGATGGTGCTTATTTTATAAATCAGGGTGAAGTAAATCGTAAAGTTTCCGAGAAAGAGGTGGAAAATATACAGCAGGAATTGGGTGAAATATTACCGAAATTAAAAGAATTAACGAACTTAGGACTTAGCTGTGAGGGGGAAGTAGAATGGACATCAATAGAGTTTATGAGAAATTGTGATAATATAGAAGAATTTTGGATAGACCATTGTCGGGCAACAGACTATTCTGTATTAAAAACATGTAAATCATTAAAAAGTTTAGATATTGGATACTCAAACCTCTACAAAGCTGAGGATATAATAGGAATAGAAAATCTTGAATCCATCATGATACTTGATACTCCGTTAGCAGAAAATCCGGAGGAAGTGAAGAAACTTCAGGAAGCATATCCAAATGCAAATATTTATTATTAAACAGTTAATTTTAGAACATTAAGAGGGAAAAATGAAAAGGAAAGTAATTATTACGGTAGTCATAATCATATTAGTATTAGGTGGAATCATAGGAAAATATGCATTAGAGAAAGCGCAGGAAGCGCATGATAACAGTGTGGTAGAATTTGCAGATGAGACCATGGGGCAAGTGTTGTGTAATTCTTGTTATTGGAGTGATGAAATAACACTAAAAAATGTAACATATAAGGATTTAAAGGGAATTAACGAATTAAAAATAGGATATGTCGGGTATTATGATACTCTTGTGGATTTACAATATTGTACAAATTTGACAAAACTTGGGATTAACGGAGGAGTAGGTAAGGATGAGGGAGCATATTTTATAAATAATGGAGAAGCAAATGGAAATGTATCTGAAAAGGATGTAGAAAGGGTAGAAAAAGAATTAGGAGAAGTGTTACCAAAGTTAAAAAATTTAAAACGTTTGTGGTTATCTAATGAAGGAGAAATGAAATGGACATCCATAGAGTTCATGAGAAATTGTGATAATATAGAATTATTTTCAATTGGTGCTTGTAATGTAGCAGATTATTCTGTATTAAAGACTTGTACCTCCCTGAAACAAATAGAGATTACAAATTCTGATATATCCAAAGCCGAGGATTTAATAGGAATAGAAAATCTTGAATCTATCATGATACTTGATACTCCGTTAGCAGAAAATCCGGAGGAAGTGAAGAAACTTCAGGAAGCATATCCAGAAGCAGATATTTATTATTAAAGTAATATTTATTATACATATCGAATAGTCGTAGTAATTATAGGGATAAAGAGAGCAATTTTACCGAGTAACAAAAAGCGATATTTTACATAAAGAAAAGCGTCTATTTTCTAGTGATTTAGAAAGTAGGCGTTTTTTATAGATAAAGCATTGACAAAATCAAAATAAAACATATAATTAAACTACGAGTTTAATTAAAGAAAGGAGGAGGAGCGTGGCAAGGCGAAAAAAAGAGCCAAGAGCAGTACATAGACAAAATATAGCAGCCGCAGCAGAAGAGTTATTTACTCAAAAAGGAATTGAAGCAACCTCTATGGATGAAATAGCAAAAAAGGCAGGATATAGCAAAGCAACTTTGTATGTATATTTTCAAAACAAGGAAGAAATCGTAGGGATATTAGTGTTAGAAAGCATGAAAAAGTTATATCACTACATTGTAGGTGCAATTGAAGAAAAGAAAAGCATACGAGAGCGATATTGGCTTATTTGCCAAGGACTTGTGCGGTATCAGGAAAAGTATCCATTTTACTTTAAAATTGTATTGGATGGAATCAAGGTTAATTTTGAACAAGAAGAGTGCTTGCCAGAGGAGCAGGAGACATTTCAAATCGGGGAAGAACTGAATCTGGTGTTAAAGAAATTTGTAGAAGAAGGAATTGAAGCGGGAGAATTTCGAAAAGAAATTGATAGTGTATCTACGGTGTTTGCATTTTGGGGAATGTTGTCCGGATTAATACAGTTAGCAGTGAACAAAGAGGAGTACATAAAAAAGGGAATGAATCAGAGCAAACAGGAGTTTTTGCAGAACGGTTTTGATACGTTATACAATGCTATTGCTGGGGAGAAACAAGATGAATAAGAAAAAGATACAAAGGAGATTTGGATAAAGGATGGGAATTGTTTTAGGGTATATAAGTTTCCTATGTGGAGTTTTGTTGTTGTTAAAGGCAGTAACACGCAAACTAAAATGGAAAAAGTTAGATAGAATATTAATGAGAGGACATAAATGGCTGTGTGTGGCAATGGTAGTAACCTGTTTGGCGCATATAGTATATGTGATTCCAGTAATGGCAAACCGTAGCAAAGGGGTAAAGATAACAGGAGCTATTGCAGTTCTTCTTATCATTGCGATTATAGTATTTTGCCATGCTGTGAAGAAAAAAGAGAAAAACCTTCGATGGCATCGTATCTTGTCAGCAGCAATGATGGTGGTGGTAGTCTGGCATATAGTAGTGAGTATCATGGATTTTAAGGATTATCAGACAAAGGTAAGTAACATCCAAATTCAAGGAATAGATGCTTCCGGAGTAGCAGATGGAACATATACAGGAAAGTACGACGTAGGGTATATTCGTGCAGAGGTAGAAGTTACCGTAGAGAATGAGAAAATTACAAATATTGCGTTGGTACAACACGAAAATGAAAAAGGAAAGTTGGCAGAAAAAGTAGTAGAAGAAATTATAAAAGAACAACGAACAGATGTGGATGAAGTAACAGGAGCTACCAATTCCAGCAAAGTAATAAAAAAGGCAGTAGAAGAAGCACTGCAAAATTGAATATTTTTTCCAAAGCTTCATATCTTTAACTAAGAGCGAAGAAGAGACTTAGGTGAGAATATGAAGAAAAAAATGGAACTTATTATGGCTGTCATCGTATTGGTGGGAGCCTATTTTTTGGCAAAAGAAGGTGGAGCTTACATCGTAGAAAGTAAAAAAGCAGAGGAGGGGGAAATTTGTATTGTAGTGGATGCTGGGCACGGAGGGATTGACCCGGGAAAGATAGGTATTAATAAGGAAAAAGAAAAAGATATTAACCTAAAGATAGCCAAAAAGCTAAAAAAACTGTTAGAAAAAGATGGAATTGAGGTGGTTATGACCCGTACCGATGAAAATGGATTGTATAGTGAAAGTTCCAATAATAAAAAAGTAGAAGATATGCGAAAACGCTGTGAAATTATTGAAGAAGCGAAACCGGTATTTACCGTAAGTATTCATCAAAACAGTTATCCGGAAGAATATGTCAATGGAGCACAGGTCTTTTATTATGGAGAATCCGCAGAGGGAAAAAAGCTGGCAGAAATCTTGCAAAGTGTTTTGGTAGAACAATTAGATCCAACCAATCATCGACAGGCAAAGGCAAACGAAAGCTACTATCTGTTAAAAAAGACTTCCAGTCCTACTGTGATTGTGGAGTGTGGATTCTTAAGCAATTCCCAAGAAGCCGCTCTTTTAGCCACAAACGAATATCAGGAAAAGGTGGCAGAAGCAGTACATAGTGGTATCCTGCAATACTTGCATCCAGAGCAGGAAAAACAATGAAATAGTTGCGAAAATCCCAGAACGTGTTATACTTAAAGATAATATGTAAAAATGGATAGTGAAATTATGAAAACGGTAATAAAAAAAGTAACAGAGCAGCTAACGGAAAAAGATAAAAAGAAAATAGAAGCAGCAGGGGATATTTTGAAGAACGGTGGATTGGTAGCATTTCCAACGGAGACAGTATACGGACTTGGGGCAGATGCACTGAATCCGGAAGCGTCCAAGAAGATTTATGCAGCCAAGGGACGCCCTTCTGATAATCCGCTGATTGTTCATATTTCTAATATGAAAGCGTTGGAAAAAATTACTTCAGAAATACCTCAAAAGGCAAAGAAGATGGCAGAACAATTTTGGCCGGGACCATTGACCATGATTTTTCCAAAGAGTGAGCAGGTTCCTTTAGAAACAACCGGAGGACTTGAAACAGTTGCTGTTCGGATGCCAAATCATCCTATTGCACTGGCGTTGATTGATGCCGGGGGTGGATATATTGCAGCACCAAGTGCCAATACATCAGGAAAGCCAAGCCCAACAAAGGCAGAACATGTGGCATTGGATATGGATGGAAAGATTCCCATGATTTTGGATGGAGGGGCAGTAGGAATTGGTATTGAATCTACGATTGTAGATTTTTCAACAGACATACCAATGATTTTACGACCGGGGTATATTACACCGGAAATGATTCGGGAAGTAATCGGTGAAGTGAAAATGGATCCGGGACTGTCCATGGATAATCCGGCAGCACATCCAAAAGCACCGGGGATGAAGTACAAGCATTATGCGCCAAAGGCAGACTTGATACTGGTAAACGGCGCACAAGAGAGGGTAATACAAAAAATCAATGAACTGGTTAGTATAGCGCAGAAGTCCGGAAAGAAAACGGGGGTTATCGGAACGGATGAAACATGCGGGCAATATCAGGCTGGAATTGTAAAAAGTATTGGGACCAGAGAAGAAGAAGATACCATAGCCCGCCATTTATATGGAATTTTGAGAGATTTTGATGATTTAGACGTGGATATTATCTATTCAGAAAGTTTTTCCACGCCAAGAATCGGGCAGGCGATAATGAATCGTATGTTAAAAGCGGCAGGACATCAGGTAATTGAAGTGTAGAATGGAAGGAAGCAGAATGAAAAAATACAAGAAAATAATCTTTGTATGTGACAGCGGAACTGCACGAGCACCTATGGCAGAAGCAATCATGAAAGAATATATGATAAAATATCCGTTGGAAATTGAAAGTCGTGGTTTGGTGGTACTTTTTCCTGAACCATTAAATCAAAAGGCAGAAGCCGTTTTGATTAGCAATGGAATTAATGCAGAAAATCAAATGTCACGTCAATTAGAACAAGAAGATTTAGCACCAGAGCATCTTATCATAGCCATGGAAGAGGAACAAAAGCAAAAGATTATAGAAAATTATGAGATTCCGGAGAAAATGGACCTTGCGGTGTTGAATGAACTGACAGGAGACGAATTAGAAATTATCAATCCATATGGAGGAACGTTACAGTCATATGGACTTTGTTATGAAACATTGAATAAAACCATAAAGAAATTGGTGAATTTAGTAAATGAAGCTAATGAAACTTATGAAGAAGAAAAAGAAATGAATAAAAACGAAATAGAAGGAGGCGACGTAAATGGGAAAAGTAACAGTAATGAGTCACCCATTAATCCAGCATAAAATAGGCTGGCTTCGGAAAAAGTCCACAGGTTCAAAAGATTTTAGAAATATGGTGAGCGAGATAGCAATGCTTATGTGCTATGAAGCTACCAGAGACTTGGAATTAGCAGATATTGAGATTGAAACACCGATTTGTACCACAACAGTAAAAGAGTTAAAGGGAAAGAAACTGGCAGTTGTGCCTATTTTAAGAGCAGGACTTGGTATGGTAGATGGAATGCTTGCCATGATACCGGCAGCTAAGGTTGGGCACATTGGACTTTATCGTGATCCGGAGTCATTAGAACCGGTAGAATATTATTGTAAGTTGCCGGAAGACTGTCCGGAACGTGAAGTATTTGTGATAGATCCTATGTTAGCCACAGGAGGTTCTTCCGTGGCAGCAATTCAGATGTTAAAAGACAGAGGCGTAAAAAATATTCGGTTTCTGTGTATTATTGCAGCACCGGAAGGTGTAGAATGCATGAAAAAAGCACATCCTGATGTGGATATTTATATTGGAGCATTGGACGAGCGTCTGAATGAACACGGATATATTGTTCCGGGATTAGGAGATGCGGGAGATCGTATTTTTGGCACAAAATAGAGACAGGAGGACAGCTATGAGCGATAAACGAGAGGATTATATTTCATGGGATGAATATTTCATGGGCGTTGCCATTCTTTCAGGGATGCGTTCTAAAGATCCCAATACTCAAGTAGGAGCATGCATTGTAAGCTCCGATAATAAGATTTTGTCTATGGGATATAATGGATTGCCAATCGGATGTTCCGATGATGAATTTCCATGGGCGAGAGAAGGAGAACCTTTAGAAAACAAATATTTTTATACGACCCATAGCGAGCTGAATGCCATACTAAATTATCGTGGAGGAAGTTTAGAGGGAGCAAAGATGTACGTTTCCCTGTTTCCTTGTAACGAATGTGCCAAGGCAATTATTCAGGCTGGAATAAAAACAGTCATATATGATGACGATAAGTACGGTGATACTCCATCTGTGATTGCATCGAGAAGAATGTTTCGTGCAGCAGGTGTAGAATTTTATCGTTACCAAAGAAATGGAAGAGAAATTAAAATAACAGTATAATTACAGCAGAAAATGGAAAGAGTAACCGAAAGAAGCAAAAAGGTTGCTCTTTTTTTGGCATTTTTTTCAATAACAGTAGAAATGATAGACATTTTGTGGAAAAATAGATATAATATATAGGATGAAAGTAACAGGAGGTAGCACATGTGAGGTACAAAAAAAGCGTATATCAATCGTTGGTTCTTATTACGCAGTTTGGAATCAGTATGTTGGTGCCTATTTTATTATGTTGCTTTGCCGGGGTATATATTGGAAAACGATTTCATGTGGAGTGGTTAGTAATACCGTTTTTTTTTATAGGAGCGTTAGCTGGATTTCGGAACATATATATTATGGCAAAGAAAATTTATCAGCAAAAGAGCGAAAAGGAGCAAAGGCGTGTTAAAAAGGATTAATCCTGTATTACCCGAATTAATAATAGAATTGGTACTGTATGGATTGGTAATACAGTTTGCGGGGGTATGGTTTGTAGAAGAACAGTTGCGTTATAGCACAGGGTTATGGATTGGAATTGCAGTTGCTGCGGGAATGGCGATTAATATGGCGGTAGTGATTTTAGATACCGTGGAGTTGATGGCGGAAAAACGAGCATCCAGAAAGAGCGCTGTTTTTTCGGCAATACGTTATATTTTAGTAGTCATAGCTTTTGCAGTTGTAGGGGTATTTCATCTGGGGAATTTAATTACCATGTTTTTGGGCGTAATGGGACTAAAGGTAGCAGCTTATCTCTATCCCTTTACACATAAATTTATCACAAAACATAAATTTTTAAGGAGGTGAGAGAGTGCGTAGTTCGATTTTGCTGGCAACGAGTACAGAGGTTGACATTGAAGTTCACGGATTGTTTTCCTATGAGCTGTTTGGGCATACGTTTTGGATTACTACGACCCATGTATGTGTACTGATTGTTATGTTGATTATGCTGGGATTTGCTATTGCAGCCAACAGGGCGATGAAGCATGCAAGTCAGGTTCCTACCGGATTTCAAAATGTAGTAGAACTGATTGTAGAAATGATAGACAAGATGGTTCATGGTGTAATGGGAAAAAAGGGAGAACGATTTGCCGATTACATTGGTACAGTATTTATATTTATTTTACTGAGTAATATATCAGGCTTGTTCGGGCTAAGACCGCCCACAGCAGATTACGGAGTGACGCTGCCATTGGCATTGATGACTTTTTGTATTATTCATTTTTGTCAGTTCAAGTATAATAGTCTAAAGGAAATTTGGGTGGACATGTGTTCTCCATTGCCCCCGTGGCTGCCCTTGTGGCTTCCGATTAACTTGATAGGAGAACTGGCAGTACCGATTTCCTTATCACTTCGTTTGTTTGCAAATATTTTATCCGGAACCATTATCATGGCGTTGATTTATGCTTTGTTATCCAAGTTTGCATATTTCTGGCCGGGTGCGTTGCACGCATATTTTGATATTTTCTCAGGATGTATCCAGACATATGTATTCTGTATGCTGACTATGACATATATCACGAATGCAATTGGAGACAAAGAAGAATAAGAAGGAAATATCAAAACAAAATAAGAGTAAGAAGAAAAAAGATTAACAATCTAAGGAGGAAAATATTATGAACATTAGTGGAACAGATTTAATTTTAGCATGCTCAGCAATTGGTGCAGGATTAGCAGTTATTGCAGGTATCGGACCTGGTATTGGACAGGGTATTGCAGCAGGACACGCAGCAGCGGCAGTAGGACGTAATCCGGGAGCAAAGTCCGACATTACATCTACTATGCTTTTAGGTCAGGCGGTAGCAGAGACCACAGGTTTGTATGGTTTGTTAGTTGCAATCTTGTTACTGTTCGTAAAACCATTAGTATAAGCAAGGGAAAGGAGGACAAGCCTTGGAACCAAGAATATTTGGCTTAGATCCTCAGCTTTTACATGACACGATACTTTTAGCACTTGCTGTATTATTTTTATTTACTGCAATGTCATATTTGCTGTTTGATCCGGTACGAAAGATGCTTAAGGATAGACAGGAACGTATTGAAGGTGACATTTATGCGGCAAAAAAAGATAAAGAAGATGCATCTGTTTTAAAGGATAAATATGATGCAAAGCTTAAAGATGTGGAAAAAGAGGCCGAGGAGATTTTAAGTGAGGCTCGTCAGAAAGCTTTGAAGAACGAAGCAAGAATCATAGACGAAGCAAAAGAAGAGGCAGCCCGTATCATAAAACGTGCCAATGAGGAAGCGTTGTTGGAAAAGAAACGTGTTATGGATGAGGCAAAGCAGGAAATGATTTCCATTGCATCCATGATGGCAGGAAAGGTTGTGTCAGCGTCTATTGATACATCTGTGCAGGATGCTTTAGTAGAAGAGACATTAAAGGAAATAGGTGAGAATACATGGCAAAGCTAGTATCCAAGACATATGGGGATGCATTAGTAGAGCTTGCTGTGGAATCTGGTCAGGTGGATGAGATGTTAGAAGAAGCAAGAGGCGTTCTTAATATTCTTCAGGAAAACAACGAGCTTTCCAAACTGATGAATCACCCAAAAATCGTAAAAGAAGAAAAGATTCAAATCATTGAAAATATCTTTAAAGGCAAAGTACGGGATGAATTGACCGGAATTATGTGTATGCTTGTTTCAAAAGGTCATTATAAAGATATGGAATCCGTATTTATTTATTTTATTGACCAGATAAAAGAATACAAGAATATTGGAACTGCTTATGTGAAAACTCCTATGGAGCTGAATGCAGTTCAAAAAGAAAAAGTAGAAGAAAAGTTATTAAAAACCACGCATTATGAAGCATTTGAAATGCATTATGAGGTGGATAAAAGCCTGATAGGCGGCATGGTAATCCGTATCGGTGACCGTGTGGTAGACAGCAGTGTAAAGCAAAAGCTTTCACAGCTTACCAGAGAATTATCAAAAATACAGTTGAAAGTAGGTGAATGCGCTCCATGAATTTAAGACCAGAGGAAATAAGTTCAGTCATAAAAGAGCAGGTGAAACGGTATGCCGCAGAGCTGGAAGTGTCTGACGTAGGTACAGTTATCCAGGTAGCAGACGGTATTGCGCGTATTCACGGGCTTGAAAATGCAATGCAGGGCGAATTATTAGAGTTTCCCGGAGAAGTCTATGGAATGGTATTGAACCTGGAAGAAGATAACGTTGGTGCCGTATTGTTAGGAGACCAGAAAAGTATCAACGAAGGAGATACCGTTAAGACTACCGGAAGAGTTGTAGAAGTTCCAGTTGGCGATGCTATGTTGGGACGTGTTGTAAACGCATTGGGACAGCCTATTGATGGAAAAGGACCAATTGAAACCAGTAAGTTTCGTCAGATAGAAAGAGTAGCATCCGGTGTTATCTCAAGAAAATCAGTAGATACACCATTACAGACAGGTATTAAGGCGATTGACTCCATGGTACCAATCGGACGTGGACAGCGTGAGTTAATTATCGGTGACCGTCAGACTGGAAAGACCGCAATTGCAATAGATACCATTATTAACCAAAAAGGACAGAACGTAAAATGTATTTACGTTGCAATCGGACAGAAAGCATCTACCGTAGCAACCATTGTAAAAACGTTAGAAGAGTTTGGTGCAATGGATTATACTACCGTAGTTGCATCTACTGCAAGTGAACTTGCACCATTACAGTATATTGCACCATATGCAGGATGTGCCATTGGTGAAGAATGGATGGAAAACGGAGAAGATGTATTGGTAGTATATGATGACTTAAGCAAGCATGCAACAGCTTATCGTACACTTTCCTTATTACTTCGTCGTCCACCAGGACGTGAGGCATATCCGGGAGATGTATTCTACTTACATTCCAGATTGTTAGAACGTGCAGCAAGATTATCGGATAAGTTAGGCGGCGGTTCATTAACAGCGCTTCCGATTATTGAAACACAGGCGGGTGACGTTTCCGCTTATATTCCAACCAATGTAATTTCTATTACAGATGGTCAGATTTATCTGGAAACAGAAATGTTTAATGCAGGTTTCCGTCCGGCAGTAAATGCGGGATTATCGGTATCTCGTGTAGGTGGTTCTGCGCAGATTAAGGCAATGAAGAAAATTGCAGCACCAATCCGTGTGGAATTGGCGCAGTATCGTGAGTTGGCAGCATTTGCTCAGTTTGGTTCTGAATTAGATGCAGATACAGCAGAAAAGCTGGCGCAGGGTGAAAGAATCAAAGAAATGTTAAAACAGCCACAGTATAAGCCAATGCCGGTAGAATATCAGGTTATGATTATCTATGCTGCAACCAAGAAATATTTATTAGATATAGCAGTAGAGGATATTTTAAGATTTGAAGCAGAGCTGTTTGAATTTGTGGATACCAAATATCCGGAGATTCCAGAAGCAATCCGTAACGATAAAGAAATCAATGAAGAAACGGAAACGAAGCTGATAAAAGCAATTGAGGAGTGCAAAGCACAATTTAAGTAGAACAGGTGGTGAAAATTATGGCTTCCATGAGAGATATTAAAAGAAGAAAAGGCAGCATACAAAGTACGCAGCAAATCACAAAAGCCATGAAGCTTGTTTCTACTGTAAAACTGCAGAAAGCAAGAAACCACGCAGAGCAATCGAATCCATATTTTAACCATATGTATCAAACCGTAAGTTCTATGCTTGCGCATTCCGGTAATATCAATCATCCGTATTTGAAGGCGGGGGATTCCAAGAAGAAAGCAGTAATTGCTATTGCTTCTAATCGAGGACTTGCCGGAGGATATAATTCCAATATCGTGAAGCTGATTACAGAAAGCGATATGAAAAAAGAGGATGTTGAAATTTACATGGTTGGACGCAAGGCAAAGGAAACTTTCGTGCGAAAAGGATATGATATCAAGGAAGATTATTCTGATGTGATAGAAGGTCCGACATATGAAGATGCGGCTCTTATCAGTAGAGAAGTGTTAAAAGCCTTTACAGAGGGAGAAATCGGCGAGATTTATCTGGCATACACTCATTTTAAAAATACGGTAAGCCATGAACCTACGCTGATAAAACTGCTTCCGGTAGAAATTGATGATGCGGATTTCACAGAAACGGATCAGAATCTGTTAATGAATTATGAGCCGAATGAAGAAGAAGCATTGAATCTTATTATACCAAAATATGTGACAAGCTTGCTCTATGGAGCTTTGGTAGAGGCTGTTGCAAGTGAAAATGGTGCCAGAATGCAGGCAATGGATTCCGCAACAAGCAATGCAGATGAAATGATTAGTGATTTGACACTGAAATATAACCGTGCTCGTCAGGGCTCCATTACACAGGAGTTGACCGAGATTATAGCGGGAGCGGAGGCTATATCGTAAAATGCAATGCATTTTTTCGATATAACCTAAGCGTAAATTGCAGAATGCCTAAAGGAAAGAGCTGCAAAAATGCAGCAGGGTATTCGTGGGCAGAAACGCAAGTGTGCGTTTCTAATATAAGCAGACTGAGAAGTATGATAGGCTGCGAGGAAGTGCAAGTGTGCACTTTTGATGATTATAAAATAAGGAGTGAAAATATGGCAGAAAAAAATATAGGTAAAATCACTCAGATTGTCGGAGCGGTTCTTGACGTAAAGTTTTCCGACGGAAAGCTGCCACAGATTAACGAAGCTATCAACATTCCATTAAAAGATGGAAAGAGGTTGGTGGTGGAAGTTTCGCAGCATTTGGGTGATGATACGGTAAGATGTATTGCCATGGGACCTACGGATGGACTTGTTCGTGGAATGGAAGCGGAGGCAACAGGAGCTCCAATTTCTGTTCCGGTAGGAGAAAAGACATTAGGACGTATGTTTAATGTTTTGGGTGACCCCATTGACGAAGTAGATGCGCCAACAGATGTAGAATATATGCCTATTCATAGAAAAGCTCCGGCTTTTGAAGATCAGGCTACATCTACGGAAATGTTAGAAACCGGTATTAAAGTCGTTGACCTTTTGTGCCCATATCAGAAGGGTGGAAAAATCGGACTGTTCGGTGGTGCCGGTGTTGGTAAAACCGTATTAATTCAGGAATTGATTCATAATATTGCAACAGAGCACGGTGGATATTCTGTATTTACCGGTGTAGGTGAAAGAACTCGTGAAGGAAATGACCTTTATTATGAAATGAAGGAGTCTGGCGTTATTGATAAGACCTGTATGGTGTTCGGACAGATGAACGAGCCACCTGGAGCACGTATGCGTGTAGGTTTAACAGGACTTACCATGGCAGAATATTTCCGTGATAAGGGTGGAAAGGACGTATTGTTATTTATTGATAATATCTTCCGTTTCACACAGGCTGGTTCTGAGGTGTCTGCGTTGTTAGGACGTATGCCATCTGCAGTAGGTTATCAGCCAACTCTTCAGACAGAAATGGGTGCGTTGCAGGAACGTATTACATCTACAAAAAATGGTTCTATTACTTCCGTGCAGGCAGTATATGTACCTGCGGATGACTTGACAGACCCGGCTCCGGCAACTACATTCGCTCACTTGGATGCAACTACCGTATTAGACCGTTCTATCGTAGAACTTGGTATTTATCCGGCAGTAGACCCACTTGGTTCTACCTCCCGTATCTTAGACCCTCGAATTGTAGGTCAGGAACATTTTGAAGTAGCTCGTGGAGTACAGGAGATTTTGCAGCGTTATAAGGAATTGCAGGATATTATTGCAATTCTTGGTATGGATGAACTTTCCGAGGATGATAAGCTGGTGGTAAGCCGTGCGAGAAAGGTACAGAGATTTTTATCTCAGCCATTCTTTGTAGCAACACAGTTTACCGGATTAGATGGAAAATATGTACCGATTACAGAAACTATCCGCGGATTTAAAGAAATTCTGGAAGGAAAGCATGATGATGTACCAGAAAGTTATTTCTTAAATGCAGGTTCTATTGATGAAGTCCGTGCCCGCATGAAGTAGGGGGTGGACAAATGGCAGAGGAAAACAAATTTTTCCGATTGGAAATCATAACACCTGACCGTAATTTTTACGAGGGAGAAGCTTCCATGGTGGAATTTACATCTGTAAATGGAGAAATGGGTGTTTATAAACATCATATTCCAATGACAACGGTTTTATCTCCCGGAATCGTAACTATTACAGAGGCAGAGGGCAAAAAAGAAGCAGCGATACACGCAGGCTTTGTAGAGATTTTGCCGGATAAGGTAACATTTTTGGCAGAGATTGCAGAGTGGCCGGAAGAAATTGATGTGGCTCGTGCAGAAGCAGCCCGTGCCCGTGCAGAAGACCGACTTCACAATCATACGGCAGAGATAGATGTAGCTCGTGCAGAGATTGCCTTGAAGAAAGCATTGGTACGAATTGATATTAAACAATAAAGTAGTAGAGAAAAGGCTTTATCACGTTTGTGGTAAGGCCTTTTGTAGCGTTATTATATATTTAAAGATATTATAAGAAAGTAAAGTTAAAAATGATTTTTGGGTAATTCCATGTACAAATTCTGATTTTTGCAATATAATATATAATTAAAATTGTATGTACTTCGAGGGGAAGAAATCGGAGAGAATACAGCATATGATAAACATTGGAATTTGTGATGATGAAAAAATGGTATTAAGCGCATTAACAACATTAGTAGAGCAATGTCTGGAAGAATTAGAAGAGGATGCACAGATACTGACGTTTCATTCCGGTGAAAGATTGTTAGAAGAAGTAGAAAAATTAGACGTATTATTCCTTGATATTGAAATGCCCGGAATGGATGGGATTGAAGTAGGACATCAGATACAGAAACGTAATTTAGATTGTAAGATTATCATGGAAACCAGCAGACAGGAACGTTTTAAAGAAGCCTTTAAGATAAACGCCTTTCGATTTGTAACCAAGCCATTTCAAAAGGATGAAGTGAAAGAGACGCTGGAAGATGTACTTAATACCAGAATCGGAATGGAAAAGATGGAAGTATATCGGGACCGGATACCTTATAACCTTTATCAAAAGGACATTATGTATATGGAAGCGGTGGATAGTTCCGTTGAATTTGTGTTAAAAGAAGAAGTATTTCGAAAGGAAACATCGTTAAGAGAATTAGAAAAAATATTAGATGACAGATTGTTTTTCCGAGTAAATAAACAGTATATTGTAAATATGAAGTATATTGATATGAGTAAATATAAAGATGGGATAATTAACATTGGAACAGCGAAAATAAGGGTTTCTATAAGAAAGAAAAAAGAATTTGAAAAAGCATATACTGTGTTTGATATAAATTACAGATAAGGAGACTTAGGATGAAGCTGATTTTAATATTTGATTTTGTATTGGAAATAGTAAAATATACGTTGTTATTACATATTCTGTTCGGAACGGGAATTTGTAGAAAATGGTTGGCAGGAATATCCTTTGGGACATGGGTAGTGCTATTATTTACAGGAATTGTTCAGACAGATGATTTGTCAAAAACGTCGTATGTCATAGTTCCTATGGTGGTTTTTACGCTATTACTGATGGCGAAAGAAACTGTTATAAAGAAAGTGTTGCATATAGCGGCAGTATGGATTATAGCAATTACCTTAGATTCTAGTGTGGGAATGTTATTGGAAATATTGATGGGTAATGCGGTTTACGAACAAATACCCGAGGGAATAAATTGGGATGTTAACAATATTATTTCTATTTCCGGTTTATTGGTTATCTATTGGATACGAAAAAAGAGATTAATGGAAAAGAGTAAAATATTTCAGGGGTTGCTAAAGGCAATGCTTTATATTTGCATTGGAATTATGATGATAGCATTGCCGCTTACCGTAAGCGGTTTGGCTTATTTTGGAGAGAGAATCAACGATCCATCACTTGACAGCAAGCTGCAGATATTAACAATGGTGTTTCTTTTCAGTATGATTGCCCTTGCAGTATTTATTATTTATGTCAATAATACCAATAAAAAGATGAAAAAATATCTGGAAATGGAAAAGCTGTTAAAGGATACACAAAAGAATTATTATGAAGCAATGTTGGCAAAGGAAGAGGACACGCGAAGATTTCGCCATGATGTATTAAATCATTTAATAGCATTAGGGGAGTTGACAAAGCAGGGAGAAATGAAGCCGGTTGCAGATTATGTGGAAGAGATACAGGGCAACCTTGTCAACATACAGCAGAAATGTTATAGCATAGGAAATACCATTATAGATGCCTTTTTAAACTATTATGTGCAGATGTTAGAGAAAGATGTGGAAGTGAGTGTTACAGGCTGTTTAACACAGGAAATTGCCATTAGTGATGTGGAATTGTGTACGATTTTTTCCAATCTTATCAAGAACAGTGTAGAAGAATTAAAAAGCTCCAGTGAGAGCAAAAAGTACTTAAAGATAAAGGTAAGTTCCGGTCAGCAGGCATTTCAAATGGAAATTTCAAATAGTATTTCCAAAGAAAAAGAAGAAATACAAGAAAGCTTGCCGAAAACCACCAAAAAGGATAAAAAGAACCATGGAATTGGAATGAGAAATGTAAAAGAAACCGTAGAAAAGAATCAGGGAATGTTTGAATGGAAGATAGAAAACGCTTGCTTTCGTACGGTGGTGACATTACCTTTAAGAGGTAATAGATAGAAAATGAGATGTCATAACCGTAAATGATAAAAAGGAGGTAATGATATGTTGTTATCTAGTACTGGATGGTGGGAAGATTTTTGGAAAAAAATATTTGGTTAATAAGAAAAAATGACGTTTGCGGGGTTAAGTCAACGTTTACGGGGTTATCCTTGAAGAAGTGCAAGATTTGTGATATTTTGTAAACAGCAGTGAAGAGATACTTGCATAATGAGGGGATATTTCATAATATTTTTAGGAGAAGCATGAAATGGGAAAGTAGTGGGAGACTTAAAAATATAGGGCAAAAGGTGTCCTGCCATGAAACAAAGGTTTTGTGGCAGGACACCTTTTTTGTAAAAAAATAATAATAAAAATACGTTCACGGGGTTATATAGTGCGTTCACGGGGTTATATAGTGCGTTCACGGGGGTATATAGTGCGTTCACGGGGTTATATAGTGCGTTCACGGGGTTATATAGTGCGTTCACGGGGTTTTGGTTGAAGAAAAATATTTATTATGATAAGTTTTTAAATATGAAATATAAGTACTTTGCCAAAAGGTTTGGAAGGGGGAAGTGTTGTGAATCCAATACAATTTTTTTTGGAGTGGATTTGTAAGGCTTTAAATCCTGTTTTTGGGATTGGGATAGGCACTATTTTTATAAAAAGTGTATGTTTGCCTATATACATAATTCGATATGAAAATAGTTGTGTAAAAACCAGGGTTAGAAAATATATCAGAGGGATACAAAAAAGAGCGGAGAGAAAAAAGAGTAAAAAAGAAATGTATCAATATTTAAATGTAAAAAAGCTAAGTTATTCTTGCGTTATCTACGGCATAGAATTTATGGTAATACTTATGTTTTTGAGAGCGATATCCGGATTGAACAATACACATGAATTTTGGTTTAAAATAAACGAAGTAGATCGGACAAGCCTGTTATCTTATATATACCTTGCAGTATTGGTTTTTGGCGAAATTATCAATTTTCAAAAAGGTTCTAAAGTAGAAGAAGTAATGCAAGTAATTATTAGTGCCATTTTGGTAGTCTTGTTATACCGGACGTCCCAAACAGTAGCAGCAGGGGTTGTAATTTACTGGAGTATTTCCAGTTTGTATAGTTTATTTATACAAAAGGTGATTTTGCAGGGAAAAATAGAGAAACGTGTAGAAAAGGAATATACTCCTGTTTATTTGGAATCTGTATATAATTTGATAAGAAAAGAAAGGATAAGCTATGATAAGTGTGGCGAAAAATGAGTTTTTTAATTTGATAAAAAGTGTCAAAGCGGTGATTATAATATTGATATTTGTGATGTTTAGTCTTTATATTTCTGATTTTTTAATAAAAAGCGCTGAATTTAATACAGGAAAAGTAGCGGCATATTCCAGTTTAAGATTGTTAGTATTTGTTTTGGGATACTTATTTGCATCAATTTTATCTCACAACACAATTAATCGGGAGGTAGAACAAAGAACAGGACGGCTGATTGTTACAAAGATTTCACGAAATAGTTTTTTGATGGGAAAGTTTGTGGGAAATTTGACGTTTTGGTTTGTCTGCATTACAGTAAGTTATGTTCTTATATCGATCATGAGTAATCAGCAAGATGTCGAGGTCTATTTTATGACATTGAGTACTATGACATATTTTGTGGGATTGGTATTGTTGATATCAACGCTGATTAATAAAACGTCTATGAGTAATTTTCTTGGGTTGTTTTTAGGACTAGCCATGCCGGGAATAGGGATTTGGATTACACTAGCTGAAAGACATGTTTTAGGATTTACAAAATATATTTTCCCCTATTTCTATATATTAAAGGGCGGAGCATTCATGCTCATTCCTGTTTTGATAGCTATAATTTGGATAATAATTGCTCTTATTATTATTGGAAAAAAGGAGTTATAAGTATGTCGGCAATTGAAACAATAGAATTAACAAAAAAATTTCATAATAATGAGGTGATACATAAGTTAAACTTTACCGTAGAAGAAGGAGATTTTTTTGGGCTGGTTGGAAGAAATGGAGCAGGAAAGTCTACGTTGATAAATATTTTGGTAGGTCTTTATCATTGGGATAGCGGGAGTTTTAAAATTTTGAATCATGATTCTTCAGAACTTGATTCTGTAAAAAAAGAAATGGGAGTTATGCCGGATGTATCCAACTTGTACGGAGAAATGAATTCTTATGAGTTTATAATGTATATGGCGGCTTTAAAAGGAGTCAAATTGAATCGGCAGGAAATAGCAAAAGTGTTAGAAGAGGTTGGGTTAGAGGTAGGAAAACGTTTGAAAATAAAGAATTTTTCTTTTGGGATGAAAAAGAAAATATGTGTAGCTCAGGCATTAATAGGGAATCCAAGATTGATTTTTTTAGATGAGCCAACTTCCGGCGTAGATCCGGAATCCATACTAAGGCTGCAAAGCTTATTCCGAAAACGAAACAAAGATGGAACTTCTATATTTATAACTTCCCATAATCTTCAGGAAATAGAAAAACTTTGTAATAGAGTGGCATTTTTAAAGGAGGGGCAATTTACAGTTTGTGGAACAATGGAAAATATAATTGATGAATATAATCAAAAAAAGGTACAAATTGTAGTAAATGAACAGGGGATGAAGCTGGGAAAAATACAAAGTATATTATCTGATAAAAAAATAGAAGTGGAGGCAAATAGATTTTGTGTTTCTTACATAAGAGAAGAAGAAATAGAAGAAATAGTTGAAAAGTTGGTAAAAAATCAAGTGAAAATTCGTTCGGTTATTCCGCAAAAACCAACATTGGAAGAAATATTTTTAAAGTGAGGTGTTATGTAATGTTTAAAGAAATACTTATTTGGGTAATTACATTTGCCATTTTAGTAGGGCTAGGTGTTATTGTACAAAAGATAAAAAATAAGTATGATTGCTAATTGGGTTGATAATAGAAAAATAAGTTGGCTAGTTTAAATTGGAAGGAGAATATAAAGTATGAAAGCATTAGCAAAAAAAATAGCAAAATATATCGTAAAGAATTGGAGAAAATTACCAAGTGGTGTTAAGTGGGCAGTTGAGCAGATTGCATCTTCTGCATTAGTGGAAGCAGTAGCAAGAGGCGTAGAAGCTGTATACGACAAATTGTTAGAATTAGGAGAAACAGTAATAAAGAAAATTGCAAGTCTCTTAGGATTAGCATAAAAAATAGAATCCAAAACAAACTGTAAAAGTAGGTTCTGAATTCTAAAAATATATATCAATATTATATTAGCAGAAATCTTAAAAAAGTAAATAGCTGACAGAAAAATTTTCTATTTCAATATAAAACAGGGGCTGTTGCACTGAATAACTAGTGTAACAGCCCTATAACTTGTGCTGAAAAGTTTATATTTGTATATGGTTAAAAGATATTTCACACAATACAATAATCCCTGAAAAATGTGGTATACTATACAGAAAGATAATGGGAATGGAGGATTTTGGCATGAAAGAAATGTTATTAATCAAGCAGGGAAATGTGTACGATGCCATTCACAAAGAACCTTATGTGGCAGATATTTTGGTGGAAAACGGAAAAATTGTACAGATTGCACCGGTATTAGAAGGGAAAATCATAAACGAAGCACGGATATTAGATGCTTCTGATATGAGCGTTTATCCCGGTTTTGTAGAGGCACATTGCCATTTGGGATTAGATGGATATGCGATTGGATTTGAGGGAGCAGACTATAATGAAATGACGGATTCCTTAACACCACAGTTGTCGGCGATTGATGGATTGAATCCGCAGGATGAAAGCATACGTCTGGCAATGGAAGGCGGAGTTACCTGTGCTGCAGCAGGACCGGGAAGTTCCAATGTATTAGGCGGAACTTTTACTGCGTATAAGACCACGGGGAAACGAATAGACGATATGGTGATTCGGGAAAAGGTGGCAATGAAGTGCGCCTTTGGAGAAAATCCCAAGCGGTGTTACAAGGACAAAGATAACTATTCTCGCATGAGTACTGCCTCTAAGCTTCGTATTATGTTAGATAAAACCATAGAATATATGGAAAAAAAGAAAGCGGCAGGAGAGGATGTGTTTAAGAAACCTGCCTATGACCCAAAACTAGAAGCCTTAATTCCGGTTATAGAGGGGAAAATGCCATTAAAGGCACATGCACATCAGGCAAATGACATTTATACAGCAATTCGAATTGCCAAGGAATACCATCTTGGACTTACCATAGACCATTGTACCGATGGTGTACTTATTGCCGATGATTTGGCAAAGGAAGGGTTTTCCATTGCAGTAGGACCATCGTTGGGGCATGCAACAAAATACGAATTAAAAAATAAGAGCTTTACCACACCGGGAGTTTTGGCAAAAGCCGGATGTCAGGTATCTATTATTACGGATTCACCGGTGATTCCAGAACAATATTTAGCTTTGTGCGCAGGACTTGCCGTAAAGGATGGAATGAATGAATTTGATGCTTTAAAGGCGATAACTATAAATGCAGCAAAACATATAGGTGTTTCTGACAGGGTAGGTTCCATTGAAATAGGAAAAGATGCGGATTTTGTAATTGCCAAAGGAAATCCAATGCTTTCGGATACAAAACTTCAATATGTTATTATAGATGGGGAAATAACATATTCAGCAGAATAAAAAAGAGGGTAAAATGGAAGGAAAGCGCTGCCTTGCGACAACGCTTTGGGGGGAGTAAATTTATGAAATGTTTCATGGGGGGTGCCACATCTTGGGCGGTGGCACCAACAATCTATAGGATAATTTGCAATTGCCAAAAGCAATTACAATAATTTTTTGGCGAAGCTAATAACGGTGCGCGCTGTGTTGTTATCAACTTCATTTGATATATTTAGTATAAAAAAGAAATGTGTGCAAACTGTGGACATTTTCTAAAAGAAAAATAAAAAAGTCGAAAGAAATTATGAAGAAATGATAAAAGAGTTTTAAAGTGGATACAAGAGTTGTCTTTTGTGGAAAATCGTGTTACGATAACCTTAGTGCGTGGATAGAATTGTTCTTACCGCAAACGAAGCATAGTAATATAAGAAGTGAAATAAAAGAAGTGAACCAGACCAGGAAGGAGAACCTGAGGGGGAAGGTGCAGACATAAGTAAAAACCGGCAGAAATTATTCTGGCGGTGTAGATTGTGTATAAGCCCTATACCCTTTGGTATAGGGTTTTTATGATATTAGAGCTAATTGATAAGTTAGAAAAGCAGCACTGTCTTACCAAAGAAGAATGGATAAGGCTTATAGCAGAAAGGAACGAAAAATCGGCGGCATATTTATTTGAAAAAGCGAGATATTGGCAGCATAAATATTTTGGCAATCAAGTATATAGCAGAGGTTTGATTGAATTTACTAATTATTGTAAGAATGATTGCTATTACTGTGGAATCCGCAGAAGCAACAGCAAAGTAGAAAGGTATCGGCTTACGAAAGAGCAGATATTAGAATGTTGCAAGACAGGCTATGCGCTTGGATTTCGTACCTTTGTGTTGCAGGGGGGAGAGGATAGCTGGTTTACGCAGGAAAGGTTAGAAGACATCGTAAGTACCATTAAGGAAAACTATCCTGATTGTGCCCTGACGCTTTCCATTGGAGAACGCAGCTTTGAAAGTTATAAGAGGCTGTTTGAAGCCGGAGCAGACCGATATTTACTGCGCCATGAGACAGCGGAAAATGCTCATTATGGAATGCTTCATCCACCGCAGTTATCAGCCGAGAATCGGAAACAGTGTCTTAGAAACTTAAAGGAAATTGGTTATCAGACAGGCACAGGATTCATGGTAGGAAGTCCGGGACAAACGCCGGTTCAGTTGGCAGAGGATATGATGTTTATCCATGAGCTGCAGCCACATATGGTAGGGATTGGTCCTTTCGTACCTCACCGTGAGACGCCATTTGCCAAGGAAACGGGTGGAACGGTAGAGTTGACACTTTTTATGATAGGATTATTACGATTGACGCAGCCCAAGCTATTATTGCCGTCAACCACAGCACTTGGCACCATAGACCCATTAGGGAGAGAAAAGGGGATTCAGGCAGGGGCAAATGTAGTGATGCCCAATCTTTCTCCTGTCACAGTACGGAAAAAATATGAACTATATGACAACAAAATTTGTACAGGGGATGAAGTAGCAGAATGTCGTATGTGCCTAAATCGTAGAATGGAAAGCATAGGATATGAATTAGTAACAGATAGGGGAGATTATCCCCTATAACAAGGAGGAAAAGAAATGTATAATGTAATGTCACCAAAGGCAGAAGAATTTATTGACAATCAGGAAATTTTGGATTGTCTGGCGTATGCAGAAAAAAATAAAAACAACCGGGAACTGATAGATGAGATTCTGGAAAAAGCAAGAAAGAGAAAAGGCGTTTCCCATAAGGAAGCAATGGTACTTTTGGATTGTGAATTAGAAGATAAAAATCAGGAAATTTATGCACTGGCAGAGCAGATAAAAAAAGATTTCTACGGAAATCGTATTGTGATGTTTGCACCGTTATATTTGTCTAATTATTGTATTAATGGCTGTGAATATTGTCCATACCATGCAAAAAACAAACACATTGCCCGTAAAAAATTAACGCAGGAAGAAATTGTAAAAGAAGTGACTGCATTACAGGATATGGGACATAAACGTCTGGCATTGGAGGCAGGAGAAGATCCGGTGAATAATCCCATTGAGTACATCTTGGAATGTATTCATACCATTTATGGAATTAAGCATAAAAACGGAGCAATTCGTCGTGTAAATGTAAATATTGCGGCAACCACTGTGGAAAATTACCGCAAGCTCAAAGAAGCAGGAATCGGAACTTATATTTTGTTTCAGGAAACGTATAATAAGGAATCCTATGAAAAGCTTCATCCAACCGGACCAAAGCATGACTATGCATATCATACAGAAGCAATGGATCGTGCCATGGATGGTGGTATAGATGATGTGGGACTTGGTGTACTGTTTGGATTGAACAATTATCGTTACGATTTTGTTGGAATTTTAATGCATGCAGAACACTTAGAAGCATATAAGGGAGTAGGTCCTCATACCATTAGTGTTCCCAGAGTGCGTCATGCGGATGATATTGACCCGAATGTGTTTGATAATGGTATTTCCGATGAAACATTCCAGAAAATTGTAGCCTGTATTCGAATTGCAGTACCATATACCGGAATGATAATTTCTACTCGTGAATCTCAAGTCTGTCGTGAAAAAGTACTTCACCTCGGAGTATCTCAGATTAGTGGTGGTTCTAAAACCAGTGTAGGCGGTTATGCAAAAGAAGAACCGGAAGAAGAAAATTCAGCACAATTTGATGTAAGTGATACCCGTACCTTGGATGAAGTAGTAAAATGGTTAATGGATATGGACTATGTGCCAAGCTTCTGTACAGCGTGTTATAGAGAGGGAAGAACCGGAGACCGTTTCATGACCTTATTAAAGAGCGGACAGATTGTAAACTGCTGTCACCCAAATGCACTTATGACATTAAAAGAATACTTAGAGGATTATGCGTCACCGGAAACAAAGGCGGTTGGTGATAAGCTCATTGAAAAGGAATTAGATGTAATAACTAATCCAAAAGTAAGACAAAAGGTAGAAGCATATCTGGCAAACATTCATAACGGAGAGAGAGATTTCAGATTCTAGGTTTTTAATAAAAAAGAAATGATAGAAAAAGAACTGCTGGAGGTAAAAGGTTACTCCAGCAGTTTTGCTATATCCTTGGAACTTACTTAACCTAAATAAATCAGCTATTGCAACATAAAAATAAATCCCCTATAATAAATGAGAACAAGAAACAGATAGGGGAAACCTAAATATGAGCGTACAAGATAAGATAGAGAGAATTTTGAAAGAGATACATGTGCTTTTTTCCAAAAGTCCTACCTATGGAGCGGATGAGGCTATGGTTGTAGTAGAAAAGCAAAAAGTATTTGAACTTCTGGAACAACTAAATATGGCAGTTTATGAAGTGATGGATGAATATGAAGTTACCAGTCAAAAGCATGAGCTGTCAGAGCGCCGCAGTCAGAAACGTGGAGAAGAGATTGTTGAAAAGGCAAATCAGCATGCGGATGATATTTATGCAGCTTCTATTATGTACACAGATGATGCCTTGAGCAGAATCCAATCCATTATGGAAGATGCCAATAAATCAGTGCAGCGGATTTTCCGAAAAATGAGTTCAGAGCTGACGGAGGAAAAAGACCAGATAAGACAGAATCAGTCAGAGCTAAGAGAGCAATTACAGGACTTTGCAGATACACAGAAATATTTGAAGCTGATTGAAGAGAATAATCAGCAGCGTGAAAAAGAATTGAAGGAAAAGATAGAAAAGACAAAGGGAAAGAGAATTCCAAATGAGGGAAAGTCCTATTCTGCAATTCATCCGGAAATAAAGGTCAATAAGGCTTACTTTAATCAAACAGGAAAGCATTATGATGAAAATGGGTATTTAGCGGAGAACTTAGAAGAGGATGAGCTGACAGAAAGTCTTTCTAAGGTGACAGGCAAGGAATTTGCAGAAAGTTTGCGAAAAAGAGCAGCTATGAGTAGTGAAGCGTATAGTGACCGAAAAGAAAGTCCCAAAGTACATACTGCACCGGAGGTAAAAGTCAACTTAGATGCTGCGTACTTTAAAAAGAAGCAGACCAAGGAAGAAAATGGTGGAAAACGCTTTACATTTGGTAAAAAATAGGAACTTTCGGAAATCTTAATAAATTTCCAAGTAGGAATTTAAAAACTAGTTGTTACAATACGAGGTATGGATATGAAAAATATTTTAGTGTGTGATGATGATAAGGAAATTGTAGATGCGATTGAGATATACTTGCAGAATGAAGGTTATAACATCCTAAAGGCATATGATGGCGAACAGGCATTGGAGGTATTAAAGGAACAGGAGGTACATCTGTTGGTTATTGATGTAATGATGCCTAAGTTAGACGGAATTCGTGCAACATTAAAGATTCGTGAAGAAAGCAGTATACCAATTATTATTTTATCTGCAAAATCCGAAGATGCAGATAAGATTTTAGGACTGAATATCGGAGCAGATGATTATGTGACAAAGCCATTTAATCCGTTGGAATTAGTAGCAAGAGTAAAGTCTCAGCTGCGAAGATATACCCAGTTAGGCAATGCAGCAGAAAGCAGTCAAAAAATTTATCAGGTAGATGGTTTGGTCATCAACGATGATTTGAAAGAAGTGACTGTGGATGGTGAAATGGTAAAGCTTACGCCCATTGAATACAACATTTTATTATTATTGGTAAAAAATCAGGGAAAAGTATTTTCCATTAATCAGATATATGAAAACATATGGAATGAGGATGCAATCGGAGCAGATAATACAGTGGCAGTACATATTCGCCATATAAGGGAAAAAATAGAAATCAATCCGAAAGAACCACGATATTTGAAAGTAGTATGGGGAGTCGGATACAAAATAGAAAAGTCAAAATAAAGGAGTGACGTAATGAAAAAGATTCGATATTCTACCGGCTTGAAAGCAACCATGGTGGTTGTACAACAGATTTTCTTTGTAGTACTGGTGATATCTATATTGTTGGTAACAACACTTTTTCAGAAAAATATTCTGGATTTTGGTGATATCAAGAATAAATCTTTTTCAACGTCGGCATATTTTTCCTCGCTGTTTCAGCAATCAGCCGAGGAAATTTTTAACTTTGCAGAGCTTCGTAAGAAGTTTGAAACAAATGGAAATTATGACACGGAAAAGCAAATTGATATTCAAAAGTATTATAGCAGTCAGGGAAGAGTAGCAGATAGTGTCGATGACAAAATGGCGGATGATGTCAATGTAAGACGCTATTATTTAGGAGACTTAGTAGAGTGGGCAAGAAATTATAGTTATTCTGAATATAATTTTGAATCCAGTTATTATATCAACAATGGAATTCATCAAAGGCAGGCGGTAACCTGTGAGGGAAAGTTTGTCTATAACGAAGAAAAAAATATTGAAACTCTTGGGGATATGAGCTTGGAGCTTCAAGAACTTATCGTGGCGAATGTAGAGCATTATTATGGTGGTTCTTACCAGATTCCGGGAGCAGAGACTACTTCAGACGGTGAAGTTATAGCAGTAGCTGAGAATGCTGAAAATGAGGGCAATGAAGAAACGGTAGACAATGAGTTATTGCAGAGTATCATTCAAAGAGTTATCGATGGCGGACTATACGATTTGAATAGTGAAGAACTTGCATTATTATTACGAGATATGGGAATGCAGCAGAGAGGATATAGATCCAATTATAGCTTTATAAATGAAAGTTACCTTTCTGTGGATGGCAAAGGTATTTGGGATGACTATATTCAGGGAAACTGCACAGAAGCTCAAATGCAAAAAGCATATGAAGCATTAGAATATACACTGGAAAATATCGGGCAGGAAGTAAATAATTATAAGAAGTGTCTGAACTGCTATAACCTCGGAAAAGAGGGAAGTAATGTAGCGTATTGGATAAAGCGGGGAAGTGATGAACAAGTATATACCAATCTGGAAGATAAGAGTGCTGAGGATTTAATTGCGTATGGCAAACAGATGGGAAAATACTTTTTCTATCAGGAATCAGATATGCGTTTAGAGACAAATGTAAAAGAGATGGAAGATGCTTTTTACAATGGAATTGAACAAATGTATGGAGGCAAAGGGAATGTCCTGTTTATTAGTGTAAATACGTCCTTTGCACAGCAGGATAGCTTTTATGCGGCACAGCAGGAATATAATCAATTATATCCGTGGATTTATATCGGAACAGTAGCAATGGTTGTAAGTGGACTTGGGTGGCTCATATGCTTTATTTATTTAAGTACGGTGTCTGGAAAATCAGGAGAAAACGGAGAAAAAAATCTGATTTGCTGGTTTGACAAAATTCCCACAGAGTTGGTGTTTTTTGCGGCTGCAATTTCAATCATAACTACCATTGTTATGTTTGGAGAGGTATTTTATACATTTAGTCCATCGGAGTTGGCAGGAATGCTTATTATGTCAGGGGTTTTGGCATTCTTTAGCTCTACGTTATTTATGTTGTTTTATCTAAGCTTTGTGAGAAGAATCCGTGCGGGAGTATTGTGGAGTCAAAGCATTACACACTGGGTAGTACATGGAATTGGAATTATTTTTCATGCCCGCAGACCTATGACAAAAATGATTATTTGGTTTGGGATACATGTTTTAGGTTGTCTCATTATGATTCCGTTTTTAATGGAATGGAATTATAATTTTCAATTTGTTGGAATCCTTTGGTTTATAGGGATGAGTCTTGTAGAAGGCATATTTATCATAAGAGAAGGTGTGCAGCGTAATAAAGTGTTAGAAGGAATTCGGAGTATTTCAGATGGCAATCTTGAATTTAAAATAGATACCAAGGAATTAAATGGCGACAATAAGAAGTTTGCAGAATCGGTCAATACAATAGGAGACGGATTATTTCATGCGGTGGATGACAGTATGAAAAACGAACGTCTAAAGGCGGATTTGATTACAAATGTTTCCCATGATATTAAGACACCTCTTACTTCCATTATCAATTATGTAGATCTGTTGAAACGAGAGGATATACCAAACGAGAGAGCGCAGAATTATATTAATGTATTAGAAGAAAAGTCTCAGAGATTAAAGCAATTAACAGAGGATTTGTTGGAGGCATCTAAGATAAGCTCTGGGAATATTACTCTTCAGATGGAGCGTATCAATTTTGTGGAGTTGGTATATCAGACGGGTGGAGAGTTCAATGAAAAGTTCGAGGCAAAAGGGCTTACAGCCGTGACAAAGCTTCCGAGAGAACCGGTAGTGATTATGGCAGACGGCAGAAGAATCTGGCGTGTAGTTGAAAATCTTTACAATAATGTGGCAAAATATGCTATGGCAAACACCCGTGTGTATGTAGATATGGAAGTAGAGGAAGAATGGGTGACGCTCTCTATTAAAAATATTTCACAGAATGCATTGAATATACAGGCGGATGAATTAACAGAACGTTTTATTCGTGGAGATGTGTCAAGAAGCACCGAAGGCAGTGGTTTGGGACTTTCTATTGCAAAGAATCTTACCAAACTTATGGGCGGTGAATTTGAGATATATTTGGATGGAGACCTGTTTAAGGTTACCATAGGATTTAGCAGAGAACCGGAGAAAACATCAGAAGAAAAAAATACTTAAGACTAGAGGAGGATGAACTATGGCGTTAAAAAGCAGCGTAGAAAGAGCAGAAAAGAAAGCGGGAGGATTTGCAACCGCAAGAAAAAATGTAGTGATTCAGTATCAGGGAAGAGAGCGTTTAGAGCAAAATTTACTTGATTTGGTGCGAAGAGACGTTTTGCGTCAGGGAATAGCAGATGAAGAAATAAATGAAGTAAATGTTTATATCAAACCGGAGGAATCAGCAGTATTCTATGTGGTAAATGGAGAAGTGGAAGGAAAAATTGCATTTTAAACAGGAAGATAAGCAGGAAGAAGTGGAGGAGAAAATACAATGACAGTTACATATGTAGTAGCAAATCAGAAAGGCGGAATCGGAAAGACAACCACAGCAACTACTTTGGCAGGAATTTTAGGAAAAAAAGGAAAGACACTTTTAATTGATGCAGACCCACAGGGTAACAGCAGTGCAACTTATCAGGCGAAAATCGAAGACCAGGCAACTCTATATGATGTTATGGTAGATTCTGATATGCTGCCGTTAGAAGATGCTATCCAGCATATGCCAAATGGGGATATCGTGGCATCAGATCCATTATTAAGTAAAGCGGAAAAGATGTTAGATGGTGATGTGGAAGGTTTGTATCGGTTAAAGGATGCCATTGAAGAACTAAGTGGGTACGAGTATATTGTAATTGATACAGCACCGTCTTTAAATGTAATTTTATACAATTGTTTGATTGCGGCAGACGAGGTGATTATTCCGGTAATGGCAGATGCTTACTCCATGCAGGGTTTGCAGCAGTTATATAACAGCATTAAAGCGGTGCAAAGGAGACAGAATCCGGCACTTCAGATAGCAGGATTGCTTTTGGTGAAGTTTTCCGGACGTTCTAATCTGGAAAAAACAGTGCAGAAAGAATTAGAACAGCAGGCGCAACAACTAGGAACAAAGGTATTCAAAACAGCAATTCGTGAATGTATCAAGACAAAGGAAGCGCAAAGAGCAAAGCAGTTGTTAAGTGATTATGCGCCAAATTGTACCAGTATGCAGGATTATCAGTCATTTGCAGAGGAATTGATTGGAAAGTAAAAGGATTTTGCAGTAGATTTGACATCTAAAGGCAGGAAGGTTACAATATAAACGTTCTGGATATAGAACGAAAATATACAAAAGGGGCAAAAAATATGAAAAAAAGAGTAATTGCATGCATGTTAGCACTGACAATGGTATTTTCATTAGCTGCATGTGGAAATGACAACAAGAAGGACACAACGGAAACATCCAAGACGGAAGAGAAGAAGGACAAGGATTTGGAAAGTGAAGACGTTGACGAAGAGGAAGAATCAAACGAAGAAGAAACTGTAATTGCAGAACGTGGAACTTTTGAAGGAAATGTTTACACTAACGAAAGTATGGGATTTCAGGTGACTTTTCCGGAAGGTTGTACCATGTATAGTGATGAGGAGATTCAGCAGGTAGTAGGAAATGGTTCTGAGATTTTAGAAGAAGCATATGACAGCGATACCGTTGAAAACAGTATTTCAGGAACGATTTATGATGTTATTGCAGTGACAGCAGACCAGACTGCCAATATCCAGATTGTAATGGAAGATACAGAGGTTTCTGCGGGAAGAGAGTTAACTGCCAAAGAGTATGCTCAGGCAATGAAAACAAATTTAAAGTTAGCATATGAAAGCGCAGGAATTGAAGTAGGCGATATGGAAGTTGCAGATGCAACCTATGGCGGTATGGATTTTAAAGTAGTTTCCTTAACTGCAAATGGAATGACACAGGAGTATTATGCGCATAAGAACGGAAACTATATGTTGGTATTTACCATGACTTATACAGATGCAACACTGGTACAGGAATTTTTAAATTCTGTAACAGCACTCTAGGTTAAAACAGAATAAAGAACTTAGAATAAAGAAATTCTCTTGCATATGATGTGAAAACACATATGACAAGAGAATTTTTTGTTTTATAGGAAGTTTCTCCGCAATTTCCTATAAATTAGCTCTCCGAGCAGGGATGTGTAGCTCGCAGAGTGGTAACAGACATAAATGGCACTGCTCGCGCGCGGAACAAAATTTTAATTGTGATGTAAATTTATGCAAAAACAAAGCATATAAAATTGACATAAAATAGACAAAATGTTATTCTAATTACCAAGAGGGAATATGAGTATAAAATGATTGTATATTTATTCACACTTTGTAATTCTACAAAGATATTCCCATAAGAGAAAAGAGTAGAGGAGAAATATAATGCGTCAGACAGAAGCAGAGCAAAGAGAGGCAAAACGTCAGGCAATTCGTGGGCAAATAAGAAGTTGTGAAAATCATATAGAGGAATTGAATGATGAAATCAGAAGAATAAATCGGAAGTTAGAACAACAGCAAGAAGCAAAAGGGCGTTATGATAATATGTGCAATCAGGTGGAGGGTGCAAAAGAAAGAAAACGTGGAAATGCCCGCAATCTGGAATCCTATGTAAAAGATGTAAAATTCCTATATGGCTATCAAAGCCGTATGTATGAATTTTTAAACGGGCAGAGGGCTTCTGACAGCCGTAGAAGCATGGAAGAAGCCGCTGAAAAAATGACAATTGAAATCAACGATAACATACAGAAATTAGAAGAATTGAGAAGAAAAATTGCAAATTACCATGGTAAAATAGAGCAATTAAACAGAAAATTGGGAGGAATATAAGATGGGATGTACATTAACAAAAGATATACTGGTAATTGATGATAATTATACTGTGCAGTTAAAACAAAATTATTTAATAGCAGGCGAGAAAATGAACGAGGTCATGGCGGAATATGTTCGTATTTTAAAAGGTGTTGTGGATGAAAGTGGTCTGAGCGGAAAAACAGCACAAAAGTTAGGACAGTTTGCAGACTTGGCAGAATCTTTGTTAAAAGATACTATGCTCAATTGGTCAAAACAGTTAACAAGTCAAATGGTGCAGTATGTAACAGAAATAGATACAGCAGACAAAGAAATATATTAGGAGGGAAAAAGTGATAACCACAATTGGCGTAAAAGACGAAAAAATAGAAGAAGCGGTAGTGGGATTAAAAGGTTTATTGGAAAAGTTAGAGGAAATCAACCTGTCAGAAAGCAAAGAAGAAGGCGGTGCTGGAACTACCTATGAAAAAATGGAAGAAATAGAGGAAAAAGTAAATAACAGCAAAGAGAGTATGAAGAAGCTTATAGAATCTACAGTGACATTTTTGGAGGGAACAAAAGAGACGATACAGAAAGCGGACAAAAACGTGGGAAAACGATTGGAGAGGATAAAGTAAATGGGAAGAAAACGAATATTTACAGCGGAAGTATATGAAGCATTGGAGAGTGGGATTTCTACAGAACCGTTTTTGGATTTCTTTGGAGATATTCCATTACATATACAGGATGCGTTTGGCAATGTAACCTTAGATGAGGATATGGATAATATAAAGAAATATATGCGGGATATTTCAGACCTAAACGATTATACAGAGGAAAAACTGAAAGAAATTTTTATAAATGTGGATAGCGTAGATAAACGATATGGAGGAATTTTTCAGGCGCAGGCAGATACGGTACAGGCATTTGACACAATCGTAAAGAGACTGACGGAAGAGATAGGAAACAAAAATTTTGTAACGGAATTTGATGCTACAGCCTTTATTACTTCAGTTTCCAAACAAGCCAATATTTTATTGCAAATGAAATGGAAAGAAATATTACAAAAGCCTGCGAATGAAATCACGCAGGAAGAATATATGCAGTTGGCAGAATTGTTGGTTCGAAGTGGAGATGCAGAGCTTTTAGAGGAGATGCTGAATCTGTGTTATGATTATTCTGACGTGGAAAGTCGGTCAGTGGGAGGCATTACGGTTACGGTAGTGTCTTATAATGCAAGTGAAAAACTAAAAGAAATTGCAGAGGCGGTAAATATGGCGCTGATAATTTTGGAAGCATCGTGTATGGCGGGGGTGGACATAAACGAGGACACACAAAGAAATGCAATCCGTATTAATCAGTTATTGCAGACCTTTCTTCCTTATAGTGGGGCTTTGGATATTGCTACAACACAAAATATGCAGGGGGAGCAAAAGGTTACGTCCGAAAGGCTGATAGAGATTTCCTATACAAGGGACGGATTGTTGCAACTGCAATTTTTCCAATATCCGGGTAAAAATCAGGTGTGGATTGAGCAAAAGCCTACCGTGATTTCCATATCATCTCCCGTGTCAGGTCAAACCGGAGAGAATAAGGCTAAGGAAGAGAGCTTTCAGTATATGGCAACATATATTGGAACGGATACGGTAGGTCAGGCGGTTTCGCAAGAAATGGTCAATCAGGTGCTTTCTACATTTATAGGAGAGATACCGGGAAGTGGGATAGCAACCTCTATCCAAAGCATTGTTTCGGCAGGCGTAGATGCGGCGAAAAATCCTACACAGGAATGTTGGGAAATAGCACAGGTGGGAGAATTGGCAGATTTGTTCGATATGTTTTATGTATCTTCAGATATAAACGGAGATGCCAATTTGCATACATATTCGTTCTATCCAGGGCTGGAAACGGAAGATTGGGTAAAAGCATTTAATGAATATATGCAAAATGGTATTGAAGAAAAAGAGGCACAGGCGTGTGGATATAATGATTTGCCAAATGGAGAGTTGACCGTAGCATATTTGGTGACGTATCCGAATGAAGTATGTGCAATATTTGATATGTTAGATGTAAAGGCAAAAGACGATAGTAAAATAAGTAGATATAAACAAGATATAATAAAGATTTATAAGGAGTTGGAAAAATGAGTAAATTAAAAGGAAGCAGAAAAAAAGTAATAGGGTGTATTATAATTGCAGTTATTATTGTGTGTGGTGGAAACTGGCTTTACAAAGGTCGAAAAGTACATTTTGAAGACGATAAAATGCGCCAAGTCATCTGTTTGGAGTTGGGAAAAGATAAGGATTCTCAAGATGTGACCTATCGGGATTTGGAGACCATCGAGGAATTAGAGATAGGACCAGTTGGAGAATTTGAAACTATTATAGATGTTGCCAAGTGTAAAAATTTAAAAAGATTATGGGTAAATTCATCAGTTCCGCAGGGAGAAGTTGGTTTTGAACTGTATGAAATAACAGAAACAGAAGAACGGTACTATCCTTTGGTGAGTAAGGAGAAGATGGAGAGAATACAAAAAGATTTGGAGAAAATCTTAAAAAATGCAAAAAAAATAGAGGAGTTTAGCTATTCGAATGTAAATGATACCTTCGATATACCAGATGTTGAATTTTTAAAGTATGGAAAAAATATAAAGAGAATACATATTGCCTATGCAAATATAACAGATTTTTCTGTATTAAAGAATTGTAGAAGTTTAAGAGATGTTGATTTGCGGTATAGTGCTATAGACAGAGCAGATGACTTGTTAAAATTAAAATATGTAAGCAGACTAATATTAATGGACACTCCATTAGCCCAGAACAAAGAAGAAATTAGCAGATTGGAAAAGGCATTTCCAGAAGCCAAAATAGTTGTAGATTAAAACAAGAGGATAAGAGATGGAAAAGTTAAAACAAAGCAAAGTTAAAATGTTTGCAGTTATTGCAATTATAGCAGTAGTAGTATTTGTTGGAAACTGGCTTTATAAAGGACGAAAAGTGCATTTTGCAGACGATAAAATGCGTCAGGTGATATGTTTGGAATTAGGAAAAGATAAGGATTCGCAGGATGTGACTTACAGAGAATTAGAGAAGATAGAAGAATTGAGAGTAGGACCAGTTGGAGAATTTGAGACTATTGTGGATGTTGCAAAGTGTAAGAATTTAAAAAAATTGTGGGTAAATGTAGAAATTACAAATAGAGATGCTTGTTATGAGATTTTTGAAAAAACAGAAACAGGAGCAATGTATTTTCCGCCGGTGAGTGAAAAACAGATAAAAACAGTGCAAGAAGATTTAGAAATAATTTTGAAAAATGTAAAATCAATAGAAGACTTTGGAGTTTCAAATGTAGAAGATAGTTTTGATGTAACGGATGTGGAATTTTTGAAGTATGGCAGTAATATAGCTAAAATAAATATTTCTCATGCAAATGTAGGAGATTATTCCGTGTTAGAAAATTGTCGTAAATTGGAAAGTGTAGATTTATGGTATAGTGATATAAGCAGTGCAGATGCGTTGTTAAACTTAAGAAACGTAAAAAAGTTTTGGTTGACAGGAACACCGTTAGCAGAAAATGAGAAAGAAATCAGCAAGTTAGAAAAGGCATTTCCAGACGCATGGATAATTACTGAGTAAGGTATGGAGATAAGAGATGAAGAAGTTAAAACAAAGCAAAGTTAAAATATTTGCAGCTATTGCAATTATAGCAGTAGTAGTATTTGTTGGAAACTGGCTTTATAAAGGACGAAAAGTGCATTTTGCAGACGATAAAATGCGTCAGGTGATATGTTTAGAACTGGGAAAAGATAAGGATTCTCAAGATGTGACTTATAGAGAATTAGAGAAGATAGAAGAATTGAGAGTAGGACCGGTTGGAGAATTTGAGACTATTGTGGATGTTGCAAAGTGTAAGAATTTAAAGAGGTTATTGATAAATGTAGAAATTACATATAGAGACAGATATTATGAATTGTATCAAAAGGCAGAAGATGGCACAATGTACTATCCACCAATTGATAAAGCAAAGGTGGAAAAGATACGGGATGAGTTGAAGGAAATTTTCAAAAAAGCGAGAAAAATAGAGGTATTTAGATTTACAAATGTAAATGGAAGTTGTAATATAACAGATTTTAAATTTTTGGAATATGCTTCTAATTTAAAAGAAATAGGAATTTCTCATGCAAATGTAGGAGATTATTCAGTATTAGAAAACTGCAATAAATTAGAAAATGTAGATTTATGGTATAGCAATATAGAAGGTGCAGATACGTTATTAAAATTAAAAAATGTAAAAAAGTTTTGGTTAACAGGAACACCGTTAGCAGAAAATGAGAAAGAAATCAGCAAGTTAGAAAAGGCATTTCCAGACGCATGGATAATTACTGAGTAAGGTATGGAGATAAGAGATGAAGAAGTTAAAACAAAGCAAAGTTAAAATATTTGCAGCTATTGCAATTATAGCAGTAGTAGTATTTGTTGGAAACTGGCTTTATAAAGGACGAAAAGTGCATTTTGCAGACGATAAAATGCGCCAAGTCATCTGTTTAGAGTTGGGAAAAGATAAGGAATCTCAAGATGTGACTTACAGAGATTTAGAGACTATCGAGGAATTAGAAATAGGACCAGTTGGAAATTTTAGAACTATACAAGATGTTGCAAAATGTACAAATTTAAAAAGATTACGAATTAATATAGAGGTTGTAGAGAGAGATGCGGCTTATGAGGTATATAGAAAAACAGAAACAGGAGAAAATTTTTTGTCAATAGTGGATAAAGAACAAATTGGGAATATACAAGAGGATTTAGAAAAAATATTTAAAAGGGCAAAAAAGATAGAGGATTTTGGATTTTCAAATTTCAACCAAAGCTGTAATATTACAAAAATTGATTTTCTAAAATATGGAAAAAATTTAAAGAAAATAAATATTTCTTATGGAAATATAGAGGATTATTCTGTGTTAGAAAATTGCAGTAAACTAGAAAGTGTAGATTTATGGTATAGCGATATAGCCAGTGCAGACAACTTATTAAAATTAAAAAATGTAAAAAAGTTTTGGCTAACAGGAACACCGTTAGCAGAGAATGAGGAAGAAATTATCAGGTTAGAAACTGCATTTCCAGATGCATGGATAATAACGGAATGATGAGGCATAAAAGATGGAAAAGTTGAAACACAGCAAGATAAAGATATATGTATACATAGTAATAATAGCAATAGTAGCCTTTGTTGGAAATTGGCTTTACAAAGGACGAAGAGTACATTTTGAAGACGATAAAATGCGCCAAGTCATCTGTTTGGAGTTGGGAAAAGATAAGGAATCTCAAGATGTGACTTATAGAGATTTAGAGACAATAGAAGAATTAGATATAGGACCTATTGGTGAATATGAAACCATAATAGACGTCGCAAAATGTAAGAACATAAAGAAGTTACGGGTAAATGTGGAAATTACACATAGAGATTTATGTTATGAATTGTTTCAAAAAAACGAGGATGGTTCAATGTACTATCCGCTGGTTGATGAGAAAAAACTTTTTAAAGTACAAGAAGAACTAGAAAAAGTGTCAAAGAAACTTAAAAAACTGGAAAGTTTTGTTTTTTCAAATATAAATGAGAGTTGTAATATAAAAGATTTTAAATTCCTTGAAAATTTTAAAGGCTTAAAAGAATTGACACTTTGTTTTGTTAATATATCAGATTATTCTTTTTTAGAAAATTGTATTGAGTTGGAAAAGGTGGATTTAGAACAGAGTAATATAGAAAATGCAGATGTTTTATTAAAATTAAAATATGTAAATAGGTTAATATTAACAGGTACACCGCTTGCAGAGAATGAAGAAGAAATTAGCAGATTGGAAAAGGCATTTCCAGAAGCATGGATAATTACTGAGTAAGGTATGAGGATAAGAGATGAAGAAGTTAAAACAAAGCAAAATAAAAATGTTTGCATTTATTGCAATTATAGCAATAGTAGCCTTTGTTGGAAATTGGCTTTACAAAGGTCGAAAAGTACATTTTGCAGATGATAAGATGCGTCAGGTGATATGTTTAGAACTAGGAAAAGATAAGGATTCTCAAGATGTGACCTATCGAGATTTGGAGACAATAGAAAAATTGTATATAGGACCGTTAGGGGAATTTGAAACAATAGAAGATGTTGCCAAGTGTAAAAATTTAAAAAAGCTAGGAGTAAATTTGTTGCTGCAACCAAAAGATGCTAGTTTTGAACTGTATGAAATAACAGAAACCGGAGAACGGTACTATCCTCCGATGAGTGAGGAAAAAATGGAGAAAATGCAGAAAGATTTGGAGAAAATCTTAAAAAGTGCAAAATCAATAGAGGATTTTATTTTTGCAAATGTAGATGATACCTTCAATATAACCGATATGGAATTTTTAAAGTATGGAAAAAATATAAAGAGTATTGATATTGCTTATGCAAATATAAAAGATTATTCTGTATTAGAGAATTGCAGAAATTTGCGAAGTGTAGATTTGTGGTATAGCAATATAGCTAGTGCGGACGATTTATTGAAATTAAAATATGTAGAACGGCTGATACTAACAGGTACGCCACTTGCAGAAAATGAGGAAGAAATCAGCAAGTTAGAAACTGCATTTCCAGACGCATGGATAATAACAGAATAATGACAAGCAAAAATTTATATAAAATAATCCAACACGCATATTAGAATCACAAAAAATAAGCATTACCGTTATTTACATATTAGAAAAAACGTATTTTGCCTTGCAATTCCGATAATAGACCAGTATAATACGTTAATAGGAAAAAGTGGCAGATAGTATTACTAAAAACGAATACCAAACAGGAGGAAATATTATGATTAAATTGCATGATGGCGGTGTATATCTGGTAAATGGCACTACTTTGGTGGAAGATAATGCACAGGCAGAAGCGGCATTGAATGCAGCCGTTGGAAAGAGTATTTCAAAGGAAGAAGCAGCGCAAAATACCATTGCATATGGTATTCTTGCAGACCACAATACATCTGGAAACATGGACAAGCTGAAAATTAAATTTGACAAATTAACATCTCACGATATTACATTTGTTGGAATTATCCAGACAGCCAGAGCATCAGGTTTAGAAAAATTCCCAGTACCATATGTATTAACAAATTGTCACAACTCTCTTTGTGCTGTTGGTGGAACTATCAATGAAGATGACCATATGTTTGGTCTGACTTGCGCAAAGAAATATGGTGGAGTTTATGTACCACCACATCAGGCTGTTATCCACCAGTTTGCAAGAGAAATGCTTGCAGGCGGAGGAAAAATGATTTTAGGTTCTGATTCACATACCCGTTACGGTGCATTAGGAACTATGGCAATGGGAGAAGGCGGACCAGAGTTAGTAAAACAGTTATTAAATAAGACATATGATATTAATATGCCAAAAGTTGTTGGTGTATACATGACAGGAAAACCGGAAAAGGGAGTAGGACCTCAGGACGTTGCCCTTGCAATTATCGGAGAAGTATTTGCAAATGGGTATGTAAACAATAAGGTTATGGAATTTGTAGGACCTGGTGTATCTAACTTAAGTGCAGACTTCCGTATCGGTGTAGACGTTATGACAACAGAGACAACCTGCTTATCTTCTATCTGGAGAACAGACGATACCATTCGTGAGTTCTATGACATTCATGGAAGAACAGCAGATTATAAGGAATTAAATCCGGGCCAGGTAGCATATTATGATGGAATGATTGAAATTGACTTAAGCAAAGTAAAACCAATGATTGCAATGCCATTCCATCCAAGCAATACCTATACCATTGAAGAATTAAACGCAAACTTAATGGATATTTTAGATGACTGCGAAAAGAAAGCATTAGTAAGCTTAGACGGTGCAGTAGACTTTACATTAAAAGATAAAGTAAGAAATGGAAAACTTTATGTAGATCAGGGTATTATTGCAGGATGTGCCGGTGGTGGATTTGAAAATATTTGTGATGCAGCAGATATTTTGAAAGGTGCAAGCATCGGAGCAGATGAATTTACATTAAGTGTATATCCGGCAAGTATGCCTGTTTATATGGAATTAGTAAAAAATGGTGCAGCAGCAACCTTGATGGAAACAGGAGCAATTTTAAAAACAGCATTCTGTGGACCATGCTTTGGTGCAGGAGATACTCCAAGCAATAATGGATTCTCTATTCGTCATTCCACCAGAAACTTCCCGAACCGTGAAGGTTCTAAGCTTCAGAGCGGACAGATTGCATCTGTGGCATTAATGGATGCACGTTCTATCGCAGCAACAGCAGCAAACAAGGGATATTTAACTCCTGCAACAGATATAGATGTAAATTACAGCAAGCCAAAATATCACTTCGACAGTAACATTTATGCAAATCGTGTATTTGACAGTAAGGGTGTTGCAGATCCAAATCAGGAAATTAAGTTTGGACCAAACATCAAGGATTGGCCTGCAATGAGTGCACTGCCGGAAAACATGGTATTAAAAGTAGTTTCAGAGATTCATGATCCGGTAACCACAACGGATGAATTGATTCCATCCGGAGAAACATCCTCTTATCGTTCTAATCCACTTGGATTGGCAGAGTTTACACTTTCCAGAAAAGATCCTGCTTACGTTGGAAGAGCAAAAGAGATTCAGAAAGCACAAAAAGCAGTAGAAGCAGGAAAATGTCCGTTAGAAGAAGTTCCGGAATTAAAGGCAGTTATGGAAACTGTAAACGAGAAATTCCCAGAGGCAGGAAAGGGAAATATCGGATTCGGAAGTACTATTTTTGCAGTAAAACCGGGTGACGGTTCTGCAAGAGAACAGGCTGCATCCTGCCAGAAAGTATTAGGCGGATGGGCAAATATTGCAAATGAATATGCAACTAAGCGTTATCGTTCAAACCTTATCAACTGGGGTATGCTTCCATTCTTGATTAAAGAGGGAGAGTTACCATTTACAAACGGAGATTATATCTTTATTCCGGAGGTTCGTAAGGCAGTAGAAGAACGTAAGACAGAATTTACAGCATATGTAGTAAAAGATAACACTCTGAAAGAATTTACATTAAATATGGGTGAATTAACAGAGGATGAGCGCACCATTATTTTAAAGGGATGCCTGATTAACTATTACAGAGGATAGACTCCGGTGCATTTCAAAATGAAAAGAAAAGAGGAATCATTTTGGAAGAAAATAATAAGAAAACAGAAAAACAAAAAGCAAATTGGAATATTAGGCCCTATTTAGCGATAGGGCTTACTGCCTTTATTGTAATTATAGCAAGTATTTCCGTGTTTTTCCTGATATATCGTTACACGGGACTAACAGAGCTGTGGGATAAGCTTTCTAATATTTTACAGCCGATTACCATTGGACTTATATTGGCATACTTGTTAAACCCAATTGTAAAATTTGAAGAAAAGTATTTACTTCCATTATTGGAAAAGAATATGAAGAGTAAGAAAAAGGCAGGAAAGCTCAGTCGAGGAATTAGTATTTTCGGTGCATTGATTTTTGTAGGCTTGATTTTAAGTATTTTACTAAAAATGGTAATTCCGGAATTGTATAGAAGTATAGAACGAATGATTGTGGATTTGCCAAGACAGGTAAACAGCTTTATTGATTGGGCAAGCACCCATGTGGATGAAAACAGTGAAGTAGCAGAACGATTAGAGCAGATGCTTAAGCAGGGAACAAAGTTTTTTGAAAATTGGGCGAAAACAGAGTTTCTGCCACAGACCAAGAATATTCTTACTTCCCTTACCACAGGGGTTATTAATGTAGTAAAAGTACTGTTTAATGTGGTAATTGGTATTATTATTTCCATCTATGTACTGATGAGTAAAGAAAGCTTTATCGGGCAGTCAAAGAAGCTGGTGTATGCAATATTTCCGCCAAAGAAAGCCAATGTAATTGTTCATACAGTACACAAAAGCAATGAGATTTTCGGGGGATTTATTTCCGGAAAAATTTTAGATTCTGTTATTATCGGAATACTTTGCTTTGTGGGATTATCCATTTTAAAAATGCCATATACATTATTAGTGAGCGTAATTGTAGGTGTTACCAATGTAATTCCGTTCTTCGGACCATATTTAGGAGCAGTACCAAGTGCTATCCTGATTACATTGGTAAATCCATTGTACGGATTGTACTTCATTATCTTTATTTTAGTATTGCAGCAGTTAGATGGAAATATTATAGGACCTAAGATTTTAGGAGATTCCACAGGGCTTACTTCTTTTTGGGTAGTGTTTGCAATTTTAGTAGGCGGAGGACTCTTTGGTGTTCCGGGAATGATTATCGGAGTTCCTGTATTTGCAGTTATTTATTATATTATTCGAAATACTGTAAATTATGTATTAGAGAAAAAAAAGCTTCCGAAAGAAACCGATGCATACATTCAGGTTCGTCGACTAAATATAGAAAAGCACGAATTTGAGCACTGGGAAAATAAGGAAAAACAGGAAAAATTCCTCAAAGCCCAAAAAGCGGCAAAGGATAAGGAAAAAGATAAAACAAAAGAGTAATATTTAACCAAATATAGTATCTTGCAGACGAAACCATTCAAAGATATGGTAGTTTGCAAGATATTTTTTTAGGCATATTTTTTGACATAAGTATGGTTCATATGTTACACTAAATTCAATAAAATGATAATTAGGAGAGCTATACCTTTCATAGAGTTTGAGGTGACATTAAGGTGGACAAATACGAATACAAATTAAAATTGGAACAATTAAAAAATCTCGTAGCAGAGAAAAATTATAAAACAGCGGTAGAAATAGCAGATACCATTAACTGGCGCAAAGTAAAGAGTGCATCCACTCTTTGCATGGTAGGTGAAATTTATGATAGAAATAAGCGTTATGAAGATAGTAAAGAAATTCTTTTAATGGCATATGATCGTTCTTCAGTTGGAAGAAATATTATCTATCGTCTTGCATTAGTAGCTTTAAAAATGGGAAACGTGGATGAAGCAAAAGAATATTACGATGAATTTTTGGAGATTGCACCATATGATAACCTGCGTTATGTGCTGCGTTATGAGATTGCTAAGGTAGGCGGAGCATCCTTAGGTGAATTAATTGATATTTTAGAGGAATTTAAAGAACGGGAATATACAGAAGAATGGGCATTTGAATTAGCATATTTATATCATCGGGCAGGAAACAGTGAGCGGTGTGTTGCAGTTTGTGATGAGTTAATTCTTTGGTTTGGTGATGGAAAGTATGTAGAAAAAGCATTGGAATTAAAGATGCTTTATCAGCCACTTAATAAGCTTCAGGAAGATAAGTATCGTCAGTTTAAACAGCGAAAAGAAGGCGTTGTAGAGGTTCGGCCAACGGATGAATTAGAATCCGGAGAAATTGTACGAGAACCGGTTAAGATTCCAAAAGTGACAGCGAATACAGGAAAATTTAACACCGTAAATCTGCAGGCAGAGCTTGCAAAGAGTATGCAGCAGATTATGGATGCAAATTCACAGGAAACCGTAACAGATACCATGGATAGTATTAACAAGATGGTAGAAGATATTCCATATTTGCAGATGCCGGACGAAAAGGAAGAATCAGAAGAAACAGCAGAAAAATTCGGACATATCGAGAGTGATGAAGAAATTGATGGCTCTTTAAAGTTGGATTTCAAAGAAATGTTAGCAGAAGACCGAGACGGACAGATTAGTCTGTTTGTGCCGGGTGGCGGAAATCAAGAACCACAGGTAAACGGACAGATGAGTATTGATGAAGTATTGTCAGAATGGGAAAGAACCAAACGAGCTGCTGAAGCTGCAATGGAGGCAGCAAGACAGCGAAAGCTGGAATCCGTAAAGGCAAAGGCTTTACAAAAGGCAGAAGGAATCATGGAACGTTTGACAGATGTGATGCCAAAGCTGGATGCAGGAGTTTCACCGCAGGAACTGATGGCAGAGAAGTATTTACAGGGAACAGGACAACTGCCGGAGATTGAATTACCGGAAGAGGAGAAAGTACTGGAAAAAGCAGAACAGTCAGAGAAGACAGAAACAGAGTTTCCGGAGGAGACAGGAGCAGAGTTATCGGAGGAGACAGAAACAGAGTTGCCGGAAGAGACAATGGCAGAAGAAGCAATAGCAGAAGAGACAGAAGTATCAGAGAAAGAACTGCCGGAGGTTGAGTTGCCGGAAATAGAGTTACCGGAAGATTTAGATGAATCGCAAAAGAAAGCACCACAGCCAACAATTAACTTGGCAGAAGTACAGCAGGCACTAGAACAAGAGACAGAACAAGAAGTGGAAAAAGAAGAGAAAGAGTCTATTACAAAGTTAAATGAAGAACAAAAAGAAATCTTTTCCTACTTTGTTCCCGTTACCGGTATGGAACAGCAATTGTGTCAGGTATTAGAGGGAACACTTCATAGACGTGGAAATACCAATACATCCGCTACCGGAAACATAGTTATCATGGGTGGACGTGGAAGTGGAAAGACCGTGTTGGCGACGGACATTATCAAGGCAGTACAAAAAAGTGGTGGTCATACAGGTGGAAAAATAGGAAAAATAGCGGCATCATCCTTAAATCAGAAAGATTTATCTCAAATGTTGAAAAAGATAGCAGGTGGCTATCTGATTGTTGAAAAGGCAGGAGATTTATCGCAAGAGACAGTGACAAAATTATCCTTACTAATGGAACAGGATACACAGGGATTAACCATCATTATGGAAGATACCAGAGTAGGAATAGAGAAAGTATTAGGGAGAGATGTGAACTTTACACAAAAGTTTACAGAGCGAATAAAAATACCGGTATTTACCAGTGACGAGCTTGTAGAATTTGCAAAGGCATATGCCATAGAGCAAGAATGTGAGATTGACGATATGGGAATTCTTGCCCTGTATAACTGCATCAGTAATATACAAAAGCTGGATGAAGCAACAACATTGACAGAAGTAAAAGAAATTGTAGATGAAGCAATTGACCATGCAGAGCGTGGTGGACTGAAAAAATTGTTTGGCGGCAAACGATATAGTCCGGAGGGTTATTTATATCTGCGAGAGAAGGATTTTCAAAATTAAAAGAAATAAGGAGTGGGTACTATGGGCAGATTTTCGGAACTAGATATATATTATTTGGGGCAGGCTACACATTATGAAATTTACCGAAAGCTGGGAGCACATCCTACACAGGAAAAAGGAAAAAAAGGTGTATATTTTGCAGTATGGGCACCAAATGCAGCAAAGGTGAGTGTAATTGGAAGTTTCAATAATTGGCAGGAAGATGCCAACGAGATGGAACGCTTAGAGCCAATGGGAGTCTATGAGACGTTTATACCAGAAGCAGCAGAAGGTGATATGTATAAGTTTTATATTGAAACTCGTGATGGCAGAAGATTGTATAAGGCAGATCCTTATGCAAACTATGCAGAGCTTCGACCGGGAACAGCATCAGTTGTGACAGATATTACACAGTTTAAATGGACAGATGCTAAGTGGATGGCAAAGCGAAAAGCAACAAAAGATGTACATAGTCAGCCAATGTCAATCTATGAAGTACATCCCGGTTCTTGGATGCGTCATCCGGGCAGAGAAGACGAAGGGTTTTACAGTTATCGAGAGCTTGCAGAACATCTGACTGCATATGTAAAAGAGATGGGATATACCCATGTAGAGCTGATGGGAATTTCTGAGTATCCTTATGACGGTTCATGGGGTTATCAGGTAACAGGATATTATGCACCAACCTCTCGTTATGGAACGCCTGAGGATTTTGCTTATTTGGTAGATTATCTGCATAAAAACAATATTGGTGTAATTTTGGATTGGGTACCGGCTCATTTCCCAAAAGATGCCCATGGACTTGCAGAGTTTGACGGCAGTTGTTTGTATGAGTATGCAGATCCTAAGAAAGGAGAGCATCCGGATTGGGGAACAAAGATTTTCGACTATGGAAAGAATGAAGTGAAAAACTTCCTCATAGGAAGTGCCTTAATGTGGATAGAGCATTATCATGTAGATGGCTTGCGTGTAGATGCGGTAGCGTCTATGCTGTACCTTGATTATGGTAAAAAAGACGGAGAATGGATTGCTAATAGATATGGCGGAAACAAGAATTTAGAAGCAATTGAGTTCTTTAAGCATATTAATACCTTGATTCTTGGAAGAAATCCGGGAACGGTTATGATAGCAGAAGAATCTACTGCGTGGCCTAAAGTAACAGGAAAGGTAGAAGAAGACGGTCTGAACTTTAGTTATAAGTGGAATATGGGATGGATGCATGATTTTCTGGATTACATGAAGCTGGATCCGTATTTTAGAAAAGATAATCATAACAAAATGACTTTCGGTATGAGTTATAACGGAAGTGAAAATTACATTTTGGTATTGTCACATGATGAGGTTGTTCATCTGAAATGTTCCATGTTGAATAAGATGCCGGGGCTTGGAGAGGAGAAGTTCTCTAACTTAAAGGCAGGCTATGCATTTATGATGGGGCATCCCGGTAAAAAACTGTTGTTTATGGGACAGGAATTTGGTCAGCTTCGGGAATGGAGCGAGGAACGCGAACTGGATTGGTTCTTGTTAGAAGAGGATAGTCATAAACAGCTTCAGACTGTTGTAAAGGATTTACTGCATATTTATAAAAAATATCCTGCAATGTATGAAGCAGATACCGATTGGAACAACTTTGAATGGATTAATGCGGATGATGCATACCGCAGTATTTTCAGTTTTGTAAGAAAGAGTAAAAGTGGAAAGAAGAATTTGCTGTTTGTATGCAATTTTACACCTGTGGCAAGGGAAGATTATCGTGTAGGCGTTCCGTTAAAAAAGCAGTATAAACTGATTTTTAACAGTGATGAAAAGAAGTACGGTGGAAATGGAGAAACACGCCCCCTTACCTATCGGGCAACTGCACAGGAATGTGATAACCGACCATATTCTTTTGCATATCCATTATCTGGATATGGGGTTGCGATATTCGAATATTAAAAATACATATTATGAGTAATATACAAAGAGCTGTCCAGTTGAATGTGACAGCTCTTTTGATATAGTAATAGAAATATATTTAAAATAAGTTTACATTTCTACTTTTCTGAAATTCTTCTTTCCCTTCTTCACTACTTTTGCTTCTTTAAAGTCGTCAGGAGTAAAAGCGGCACGGATATCAGTAATTTTTTCTCCATCGATGGAAACACCACCCTGTTCTACTGCACGACGTGCCTCAGAACGAGAAGCGGCAAGACCGGAAGTAACCAAAACGCCTAAAATGTCAATAGAACCATCGGTAAAGTCTGCGTCTGTTAAAGTAGCAGTTGGCATATTTGCGGCATTTCCGCTGGAAAACAGTGCACGAGCACCTTCTTGTGCTTTCTTTGCTTCCTCTTCTCCATGAACTAACTTTGTTAATTCAAAGGCAAGAATTTCCTTGGCAGTATTTAACTGTGCACCTTCCCAATCATTCATTTTGTCGATTTCCTCTAATGGGAGGAAAGTCAGCATACGAATACATTTTAATACATCTGCATCAGCCACATTTCTCCAGTACTGGTAGAAGTCGAAAGGAGAAGTCTTTTCAGGGTCAAGCCATACAGCACCGGACTGAGTTTTTCCCATTTTCTTTCCCTCAGAATTTAACAACAGATTGATTGTCATGGCATATGCATCTTTTCCAAGCTTACGGCGAATTAATTCTGTACCACCTAACATATTTGCCCACTGGTCATCGCCGCCAAACTGCATATTACAGCCGTATTTCTGGAATAATTCATAGAAATCATAGCTTTGCATAATCATGTAGTTGAACTCAAGGAAAGTAAGACCACGCTCCATTCTTTGTTTGTAGCACTCGTGGGTGAGCATACGATTTACGGAGAAATGTGGACCAACTTCACGCAGTACTTCCACATAGTTTAAGTCCATAAGCCAGTCTGCATTGTTTACAAGTAAAGCCTTTCCGTCAGAAAAATCAATAAAGCGGCTCATTTGCTTTTTAAAGCAGTCTACATTGTGTTGAATAGTTTCCAGTGTCATCATTTGACGCATATCAGTTCTGCCGGATGGGTCACCAATCATAGCAGTACCGCCACCGATTAAGGCGATTGGCTTGTTACCTGCCATCTGTAAACGTTTCATTAAACATAAAGCCATAAAATGTCCGACATGAAGACTGTCGGCCGTTGGGTCAAAACCGATATAAAAAACAGCTTTTCCGTTGTTTATTAACTCCTTGATTTCGTTTTCGTCTGTTACCTGAGCAATAAGACCTCTGGCAACTAATTCATCATATAATGTCATATTTGTTTTCCTCCTGAATGGTTATTTTTGTTTGTGAAATTTTGCGTTTGTGTGCTTTAACACGCAAAAAAAGCTTCCGTCCGAAAAAGGACGAAAGCTAAACTTACGTGGTACCACCTTTGTTTACAGATTACTCACATAATCTGCCTCATTAAGTGCCAATCAGCACTTATGCATTATAACGGTTGCAATTCCGTCACAGCCTACTTAGCGGAGATAATTCTTCTGTTCGGTGTGAAGCTCCTGGACGTATTCACCAAAAGTTCTTCCTGCGCCTCTCATCAACCGGCAGCTTTCTGTTGGAGTTCCTGATTGTTACTTTTTCCAATCAATGCTTTTCTTGATATAAAACTATGCTCATTATAAACAAAAAGAAGAAGGCTTGTCAAGAAAATATTAAATTATGATAAATCCTCTAGGAAAAAGCAATGGAATCTTTTATAATAGGAATCATAATATTTCGAAATCCAAAGTATTCTAAAAAAGAAAGGAAAAGACATGGAACTTAATAAAAAGAATGTGAAGAAAATATTAGGAATTATTACGTTTACACTAATTCTTATGGCAGTGTTGCTTAACTTTAGGGCGGTAGGAAATTATCTTATGTTTTTATGGGAAATTGTATTTCCATTTGTAATAGGAGGGGCAATAGCATTTATATTAAATATCCCTATGTCTGCCATAGAAAGACGGTTTCAAAAGATAAAGATAAAAACGAAGCGTGGGGAAAAGATATTGGGAAAAGTTATACGTCCCATAAGTCTGATACTTGCAATTTTTTTGGTGTTTTTTATTATTGGCGTTGTAATTGGAGTGGTAGTTCCTCAGTTAGGTGCAACTATCAATAGTATTGGGGTTAGTATGAGCAAGTCTTTGCCAAAGATTCAGATTTGGTTAGAACAGACATTCCAAGATCAAGAGGAAATTGTAGATTATATTAAAAATATGGATTTTGACTGGAAGAACTGGATGGATACCATAAAAGACTTTGCGTGGAATGGTGCGGGAAGTGTACTTTCTTATACCATGTCCGCAACAATGATGGTAGTAAACGGTGTAATGACATTTTTTATTGCTTTTATTTTTGCCATATATATCTTGATTCAAAAGGAAAATCTGGCAAGACAAAGCAAAAAGTTGATAACTGCTATCTTCCCAAAGAAAATTGTGGAAAAGATACTTTCTATCAGCAGTCTTTCTTATAAAACCTTTTCCAGATTTATTACCGGTCAGTGTTTGGAGGCATTGATTTTGGGAATGATGTTTTTCATCAGCATGACGATTTTCCGTTTGCCTTATGCTCTTTTGGTAGGAGTGTTGATAGCATTTACGGCATTAATTCCTATTGTGGGAGCATTTATCGGATGTTTTGTAGGAGCTATTTTAATAGTAATGGTGAATCCTATGCAGGCAGTATTTTTTGTGATTTTGTTTTTGATTTTACAACAAGTGGAGGGAAATTTAATTTATCCGCATGTGGTTGGTAATTCCGTAGGATTGCCATCTATTTGGGTGCTGTTTGCAGTAACCGTAGGTGGAAAACTTATGGGCATCATGGGAATGCTTATATTTATCCCTTTGGTTTCCGTCTTATATTCCTTATTGCGTGAATGGACAAATCAGCGTCTGGATGCAAAGAAAGTGTAAAGATTTTACACAGACTTTACATAGATTATGTATTTGATTTACAGAAACAGTATACAATAAAAAGGCTAATGGGGAAATTCTACTCATTAGCAGTTGGGATAAAAGATAAAGGAATTACTTAGGAGGATGAAAAATGAATATTTTTGGATTTCTGTCATTACTGGGCGGATTAGCTTTGTTTTTGTACGGAATGAACGTAATGGGTGGCGGCTTGGAGAAAGTCTCCGGTGGAAAGCTGGAGCGTATTCTTGAAAAGCTTACCTCAAATCCATTAAAAGCAGTATTGTTAGGTGCAGGAGTGACAGCGGTAATACAGTCATCATCAGCCACTACGGTTATGTTGGTTGGATTTGTAAATTCTGGGATTATGAAGCTGTCACAGGCAATCGGGATTATTATGGGTGCTAATATTGGTACCACAGCCACCTCTTGGCTGTTAAGTCTTACCGGAATCGAAAGCGAAAACTTTTTTATCAGTATGTTAAAGCCTACTTCGTTTTCACCGATTCTTGCGGTTATTGGAATTATTTTAATTATGAGTAATAAAAGTGATCGTAGAAAAGATGTGGGTGAGATTCTCATAGGATTTGCCATTTTGATGTTTGGTATGGATGCCATGAGCAGTGCAGTAAAGCCTCTTGCAGATGTACCGGAGTTTACAGGAATCCTTACAAAATTCAGCAATCCGGTATTAGGAGTGTTGGTAGGAGCAGTATTAACAGCAATTATTCAAAGCTCCTCTGCTGCCGTAGGTATTTTACAGGCATTGTCTGTGACGGGAGCGTTTACCTATGGCTCTGTAATACCAATTATTATGGGACAGAATATTGGAACTTGTGTTACAGCCATGATTTCAGCAGTAGGTGCAAATAAGGGAGCAAAGCGAACCGCTTTTGTACACTTATATTTCAATATTATCGGTTCTGTGGTATTTTTATTATTGTATAGTATATTAGATGCAGTAGTTCATTTTAGCTTTGCCAATGAGACCGTAGGCGTTGCCGGAATTGCTGCAATTCATAGTATTTTTAATGTATTTGCAACTGTATTACTGTTACCATTTACCAAGGGATTGGAAAAACTGGCATATTTGACGATTCCGGTAGACGATTCTGAGTTAGAACAGAATGGAGAAGATGAAGAACTTAAAATCTTGGATAGCAGATTTTTAGCAACTCCTAATTTTGCTATCGAACAGTGTGTAACAGTTACAAAACAGATGGCAGAACTTACCAGAGACACATTTATTTCTGCTAAGAATCTTTTTACAGAATATTCAAAGGAAGCAGCGGAAAAAGTGGAACAGCAGGAAACCTTGATAGATAAATTTGATGATAAACTAGGAGCATATCTTACACAGTTAAACAGCCAAAATCTTGCATATCGTGAAAGTCAGATGGTATCTACATTGATGCATAGCACTAATGATTTTGAGCGAATTGCAGACCATGCTGTGAATCTCATGGAGATTGCCCGAAAAATGAACAAGAAAGAAATGGAATTTTCGAAAAAGGCACAGAAAGAAATGGAAATTTTTGGAAGTGCCGTCGAGGATATTTTAGAGCGTTCCGTACAGGCCTTTGTAGAAAATGATATGAAATTGGCGCAGTCAGTAGAACCTCTAGAGGAAGTGATTGACAGTCTCAATAAAGAAGTGAAAAAGCGTCACATCAAGCGTCTTAGAAAAGGAAAGTGTACCATTGATTTAGGATTGGTATTAGCAGATGTAGCAGCAAATTATGAAAGAGTAGCTGACCACTGTTCCAATTTGGCAGTATACATGATTCAAATGGAGGATAATTCCATAGAGGCACATGAGTACATGAATACACTTACAGAAGAAAGCAGAGAGCAATTTCAACAAATGCAGGAGGCCTATAAGGAAAAATATCAGCTTTCCTAGCAGGAAAAATGGAGGGAGGAAATTCCATGCCGTTGATATATATTGTGGAGGATGATGTAAACATCCGGGAAATAGAACGTTATGCATTAAAAAATAGTGGTTTTGAAGTGCAGGAATTTGAATGTGGAAAGGAATTGCATAAGGCAATTGCAAGGCAGGTGCCCAATCTTATATTATTGGATATTATGCTGCCAAATGAGGATGGGCTTGATATTTTAACAGAGTTGCGAAGCAAAAAGGCAACGAAGAAAGTGCCCATTATTATGGTAACAGCCAAGACCACAGAGCTTGATAAGGTGAAAGGACTGGATTTGGGCGCAGATGATTACATGACGAAACCATTTGGGGTTATGGAACTAATATCCAGAGTGAAAGCTCTTCTAAGAAGAACAGAGGATATTGCGGAGACACCGGTTCTTACCAATGGAGAAATTGTAATTGACATGGATAAGCGCAGTGTGAAGGTGAATGGCAGCAGCTGCGAGTTGACGTATAAGGAATTTGAGCTGTTAAAGATGCTTTTGTTAAATCGGGGAATTGTACTTACCAGAGACAAGATTATGGATCAGGTATGGGGCTTCGAGTATGAAGGTGAAAGTCGTACGGTAGATATGCATATCAAGACGCTGCGCCAAAAGCTCGGAACGGCAGGAAGTTCAATTAAAACCGTGCGAAATGTTGGATATATGATAGATTCATTGTAGGAAGCGTTTATATGAAAAGAAAAATAAATATTCAGTTTATAGCAGTGTCAGCGTTTGCAGTAATTATAACCGCTGTTACTTCGATGCTGCTATTTTACAACATATTTAAAAATCAGGTATTTGACGATATTAAGGCATATGCCCATGTGATTCAGCCCTTAGACCAAGAATTTTGGGAGCAGCCGGAGAATCAGAAACGATTAGATAAGGATGGGCTTCGTATTACGTTGGTAGGAAAGAGCGGAGAAGTTGTCTATGATAGTACGGCGGATGCAGCAACCATGGAAAATCATAAGAACCGTCCTGAGATAGAAAAAGCTATGGAAAAGGGCGAGGGAACAGCAGTGCGCTGGTCTGCGACCAGTTCGTTACATACACTGTATTATGCAGAACAGTTGGAAAATGGGCAGATATTGCGTATTGGAAAAGATTCAAAAAATATTTTTCAAATTATGCTAAATACCATATCCCTTGTGTTGGTACTGTCTGTGTTGGTAGTACTCCTTTGCGTACTGCTGTCTCATGTGTTAACCAAACGTTTGTTAGCGCCCATTGAAAAGCTGGCGTCAAATTTGGATGGGGTAAATCAAGATAATATTTATGATGAAATCAAGCCCTTTATTCAAACCATTAAGGAGCAGCACATTAATATTTTAAATAGCGCAAAAATACGGCAGGAATTTACAGCAAATGTATCCCATGAATTAAAAACGCCATTAACAGCAATTTCCGGATATGCAGAATTGATTGGAAGCGGAATGGCAGATGAAAAGGATACTAAACGCTTTGCAGAGGAAATACATCATAGTTCAGACCGGTTATTGACACTGATTAATGATATTATAAAATTGTCAGAATTGGATTGCGAAGACTTGGAATTTGATTTTGAACAAGTGGATTTATACAGCCTTGCCCAAGGCTGTCTGGATATGATAGATGTACAGGCAGCAAAACAGGATGTGACATTAGAATTAAAAGGCGAGCATTGCACCGTGGTGGCAAATCACAATTTGATGGATGAATTGTTGTATAATTTATGCAGCAATGCAGTACGCTACAATAATCGTGGTGGAAGTGTTACAGTAACAGTAAAACCTGCCAATGGAAAAGTAATGTTGTCGGTGAAAGACACAGGAATCGGTATTCCCAAAGAGCATCAGGAAAGAGTTTTTGAACGTTTTTATCGAGTGGATAAGAGCCGGTCGAAGCAAAGTGGTGGAACGGGACTTGGCTTAGCCATTGTAAAGCACATTGTAGCACAGCATAATGCAGAAATGACATTAGAAAGTGAACTGGGAAAAGGAACAGAGATAAAAATTTTGTTTTAATAGTTGACAAATATTATCAAAAACTGTTATAGTATGAAAAGACTTCGTGAGGGAGTAATTCGCGTGGAAACGTGATTTGTCAACACACTGGTCAGGCGTAAGCCGTAAAGACCTGGCAAATCTTAAAGAATGAGACTCATGTATGCTTGTAATAGGCATACATGGGTCTTTTAATATGCAGCAAAGGAGAAAAGAAATGGGAATAGTTGAATTGTTGTTAATCGGAATTGGTTTATCCATGGATGCATTTGCAGTTGCCATTTGCAAAGGACTGAATATGAAAAAGGTAAATAAAATTCAGTGTCTGGTAATTGCATTATTTTTTGGTGGATTTCAGGCGCTAATGCCTCTTATCGGCTGGCTCTTGGGAAAGCAGTTTGAGGTCTATATTACGTCCGTAGACCATTGGATTGCATTTATTCTGTTAGCTTTAATCGGTGGAAATATGGTAAAAGAATCCATGGAAAAGGATGAGGGAGAAAAAGAGGGAGAATGTCCACAAAAGCTGGATATCAAAGAGCTCTTTTTACTTGCCATTGCAACAAGTATTGATGCATTAGCAGTAGGAATTACCTTTGCATTTTTACAGGTTCAGATTGTTCCGGCAATTACAATTATAGGAATTACCACATTTGTGATTTCCATTATAGGAGTATTTGTTGGAAATATATTTGGAAGTAAGTACAAAAATAAGGCGGAGCTTGCAGGTGGAATCATATTAATTCTTATTGGATTAAAAATTTTACTGGAGCACTTAGGCATATTGAATTTCTAAATGGGAAATACTACAAAATAACGAAAGAAAAGAGGAAAAAAGATGGATTATATTTTACTGGTAGTGGGATTTATACTGTTAATTAAGGGTGCAGATTTTTTTGTAGATGGCAGTGCCAGTGTAGCAAAAAAACTTCGTGTACCAACCATGATTATCGGTATGACAATTGTAGCTATGGGAACCAGTGCACCGGAATGTGCGGTTAGTATTGCGGCATCCGTAAAAGGGAGCAATACAATGGCGATTAGTAACGTAGTTGGCTCTAATATTTTTAACTTAATGATTGTCTGTGGAGCGTGTGCATTGTTTACACCGTTGGCAGTAAAAACTTCTACATTAAAACAGGAGTTTCCCTTATCTATTTTTGCAGCAGTGCTGTTATTAGGAATGGGATATTGGGGAATGAGTATTAATCGTATTGAGGGTGTGATTTTACTTGTTGTTTTTGCCGGATTTTTACTTTGGATGGTTTGGGAAGCAAAAAAAGCAAGAGATAATACAGAGGTAGAGGAAATTGAGACGCTTTCCGGTTGGAAATGTCTGATATTTATTATTGGCGGAATTATTGCAATTATCATTGGCGGTGACTTAGTTGTAGATGCTGCGTCAGCCATTGCAGCAGACTTTGGTTTGAGTCAGACCTTAATCGGTCTTACTGTTGTAGCATTTGGAACTTCCCTGCCGGAATTAGTAACTTCTCTTGTGGCGGCGAAAAAAGGAGAAACAGATATGGCACTTGGAAATGTTATCGGATCTAATATTTTTAACATTTTGTTAGTGTTGGGAGTTGCAACAGCCGTTAGTCCGATGGCAATGTTAAATGAGAATCTGATTGACGATATTATTCTGATAGCAGTTAGTGTTCTGGTATGGATTTTTGCATGGAGTAAGAAAAAGTTAAACCGTGTGCATGGAATATTAATGATAGTTATTTATGCAGCATATGTAGTATATATTTGTATGCGTTAAAATAAGTAAATTTATATGTCAATAAGTAAAACTTGACGAAAAAGTATTTCTGTGCTAAATTTTTAGAATAGATAAACACTGAGAAAAAGAGAGTACGCACAAAGGAATGGCAAAGAGAATCCCGGTAGCTGAGAAAGGATGCAGGAGATTGTGTGGAAGATGGCTTTGGAGTGGCATTGTCGAACCGTTAGGCTAGATAGTGACAGGGTCGCCTGTTATAGCGAAGAGTATGAAAGTACTTACAGAGGTCTGTATTGTGAGATACAGACGAAGAGAAGTGGTATCACGGACAATTTCGCCCGTCTTCTATAAGAATATGGAAGACGGGCTTTTTATATCATATGATATAAAAAGCGCTCCGTTAAGGGCGCACCTTGCGGGAAAGAAATTAGTCGTAAATGACACCGCTCGAGTGAAAAAACGAAGAGCGGAATCTTTGTTCTGCAAGTAACGAGGAAATTAGGAGGAAATTTTATGTGTACAAAGTGTAACAAAGGAAAGTATTATATGACAACAGCCATTGCCTATACGTCAGGAAAGCCTCATATTGGAAATACTTATGAGATTGTATTGGCAGATGCTATTGCAAGATACAAACGTCAGGAAGGATATGATGTATATTTCCAGACCGGAACGGATGAGCATGGTCAAAAGATTCAGTTAAAGGCAGAAGAACAGGGAATTACACCAAAAGAATATGTAGATAATGTGGCAGGTCAGGTAAAGGAAGTATGGGACTTAATGGGTGCTTCTTACGATAACTTTATTCGTACCACAGATAAAGACCATGAAACACAGGTAGCAAAGATTTTCAAAAAGCTTTATGACCAAGGTGATATTTACAAAGGTTCTTATGAGGGCTTGTACTGTACTCCTTGCGAATCTTTCTGGACAGAGTCACAGTTGGTAGACGGAAAATGTCCGGATTGCGGACGTGAAGTACAGCCTGCAAAGGAAGAGGCATATTTCTTTAAAATGAGCAAATATGCAGATAGACTGATTGAGCATATCAATACACATCCTGATTTTATTCAGCCGGTATCTCGTAAAAATGAAATGATGAACAACTTCTTATTGCCGGGATTGCAGGACTTGTGTGTGTCAAGAACTTCCTTTAGCTGGGGAATTCAGGTAGATTTTGATCCAAAGCATGTGGTTTATGTATGGCTGGATGCCTTAACAAACTACATTACTAAGATTGGATATGATGTAGAGGGTAATTCTTCTGAATTATTTAACAAGAACTGGCCGGCAGACCTTCATTTGATTGGAAAAGATATTATTCGTTTCCATACCATTTATTGGCCAATCTTTTTGATGGCATTGGATTTGCCATTACCAAAGCAGGTATTTGGTCATCCATGGTTGTTGCAGGGTGATGGTAAAATGAGTAAGTCTAAGGGAAATGTGTTATATGCAGATGAATTAGTAGATATGTTTGGTGTAGATGCCATTCGTTACTTCCTGCTCCATGAAATGCCATTTGATAATGATGGTGTGATTTCTTGGGAGTTAGTAACAGAGCGAAGAAATTCCGATTTGGCAAATACCCTTGGAAATCTGGTAAACAGAACGATTTCTATGAGTAATAAATATTTTGACGGAGTAGTAACTAATGCGGAGGTTACAGATCCGGTGGATGATGATTTAAAGGCAGTTGTAACAGGAACTGTTGAAAAGGTAGCAGCTAAGATGGAAGAACTTCGTGTTGCAGATGCAATGACAGAAATCTTCAATTTATTTAAACGCTGCAACAAATACATTGATGAAACAACTCCATGGATTTTAGCAAAGGAAGAAGCTGACAAGCCACGTCTTGCCACTGTTTTATACAATTTAGTAGAAAGTATTTCCATTGGAGCAACCTTATTAAAGAGCTTTATGCCACAGACAGCAGAAAAGATTTTAAGTCAGTTAAATGCCAAGGAAATTCCATACGAAAGCTTAAATACATTTGGACATTATGTCAGTGGAACGAAAGTAACAGCAGAGCCGGAGATTTTATTTGAGCGTATGAAAGTAGAAGATGTAATGGAAAAAGTTGCACAACTGCATCCGAAAAAGGAAGAGACAGAAGAAAAGCAGGAAGAAGCGGGAATAGATATTGAATCTAAGCCGGAAATAGAGTATGATGATTTCATGAAAATGCAGTTTCAGGTAGGAGAAATCATTGCATGCGAAGCGGTTGCAAAATCCAAAAAGTTACTTTGTTCACAAGTGCGTATCGGAAGTCAGGTAAAACAGATTGTATCCGGAATCCGTAAGTACTATACACCGGAAGAAATGGTAGGAAAGAAAGTAATGGTTTTGGTAAACTTAAAACCGGCAAAGCTTGCAGGAGTATTATCCGAGGGAATGTTGCTTTGCGCAGAGGATGAAAACGGACAGCTTGCTTTGGTAGTACCGGAGAAGAGCATGCCATCCGGAGCAGAGATTTGTTAAGCTGGGGTTAATTGAAAATATAAGACGTATTTAAGAGGTTGTGCCAACGTGTATAATTCCTCTTAAATACGTTTTTCTGTACAGAAAAGAATGTGGACACAATTGTTCCGACAGGTAGGAGAAAAAATGATATTTGAAAGTCATGCACATTATGATGACAAGCAGTTTGATAGTGACAGAGAACAATTGCTGACATCAATGAAAGAAAATGGAATAGAAACAATTATCAATGTAGGCTCTGATTTTCGGGGTTGTAAGAAAACCGTAGAACTTACGAGTGAATACGAGTTTATTTACGGTGCTATTGGAATACATCCTAGTGACATAGGAGATTTAAATGCAGAAACCTGTCAGTGGTTAGAAGAAAAAGCAGGGCTGAAAAAAGTAGTAGCCATAGGTGAAATTGGACTGGATTATTATTGGGATAAGGAAGAAGAAGTACAGAAAGCCCAAAGGGAATGGTTTGAGTGGCAAATGAAGCTGGCAAAAAAGAAAGGACTTCCGGTGATTATTCATTCCAGAGATGCGGCAGAAGATACCTTAAAACTTATGAAGCAGATTCATGCGGAGGAGATAGCAGGTGTTATTCATTGTTTTTCCTATTCTAAGGAAATGGCGGCAGAATATGTGAAAATGGGATATTATATTGGAATCGGCGGTGTTGTAACCTTTAAAAATGCAAAAAAAGTAAAAGAAGTAGCAGAAACCGTACCGTTGGAACGAATTTTATTAGAAACAGATTGTCCCTATTTAGCGCCGGAACCAAACCGTGGTACTCGCAATTCATCTTTGAATTTGCCGTATGTGGCTGCTGAAATAGCACGTATTCGGGGAATTACGCCAGAAGAAGTGATAGAAGCTACAAGAAAAAATGCACAATGCCTCTTTGGGATAGAAAAAGAGCAGGAGTAACAGAATAGGAGTAGTTATGGCAACATTAGGAAATCCACAAAATACCATTGCGGTATTACAAAAATATAATTTTAACTTTCAAAAGAAATTCGGTCAAAACTTTTTGATTGATACAAGAGTATTAGAGCGCATCATTGCAGCCGCAGGAGTAACAAAAGAAGATTTTGTGTTAGAAATCGGGCCGGGAATTGGAACAATGACACAATACCTTTGTGAAAATGCACGGGAAGTAGCGGCAGTGGAGATTGATAAAAATTTGATTCCGATATTAGCAGATACCTTAAGTGATTATGATAATGTAGAAGTAATCAATGAGGATATACTAAAGGTTGATATTAACAAATTGGCAGAAGAACGAAACGGTGGAAAACCAATTAAAGTGGTAGCAAATTTGCCGTATTACATTACAACCCCTATTATCATGGGACTATTTGAAAGCCATGTTCCCATTGACAGTATTACCATTATGGTACAAAAGGAAGTTGCAGACCGTATGCAGGTAGGACCGGGAACAAAGGAATATGGTGCACTGTCCTTGGCAGTACAATATTATGCAAAACCGGAAATTGTAGCCAATGTACCACCAAACTGTTTTATGCCAAGACCAAAAGTGGGAAGTGCGGTCATACGTCTTACAAGGCATAAAGAAGTGCCGGTACAGGTAGAGGATGAAAAGCTGATGTTTCGTATTATTCGTGCGTCATTCAACCAGCGTAGAAAGACATTGGCAAATGGTCTGAATAATGCACCGGATATTTCACTATCCAAGGAAAAGATTGCACAGGCGATAGAAGAATTAGGAGTGAGTGCAAGTATTCGAGGAGAAGCATTAAGTTTAGAGCAGTTTGCAAAGTTAAGTAATATTATCAAAAATATGTTATAGAAAAGAGGAAAACTCTACTGCATCTTTTTGAAAGCGTTTTGGAATATTTTGCGTTTGCAGCTTCGGATTACATCTGGCTTCAATAGCAATGCTTTCAAAAAATCCACACCATAGCTTCTGATATTCCAGCTCTTGTGGAGAAAAACGTTGTAATAATTGTTCATCCAGGTCCTTTGTATCAGTAAGAAAGAAGTAAGAACCTTTCCGGTGCAAAGCGGCCTTTTTTCTTGTTTCATCATAAATCATAAAGTTTTCTTCCGGCAGGCGGTCGGAGAAGTGGTCGCCCAAAAAAGATAACACATCATTTTTGGGATGAATACAGGCAAAAAGAACACCATTTTCTAATTCTTGAAATCGTAAAAAACCCAGTAAATGGTGGGCTTCATTTCCCGTAGCACGAGACAACTGAAAGACACGGTTTACATAAGGTTCACCTAGATATTCTAAAACACGGCTGCCGTTTTTTAAAGACAATCCTAAAACAATGGTGCGGTAAATGGCATCAGCCTTAGGGATATAACTGCGTCTGCCGGCAGGTTCTTCCAAGGCAGCAGCAGCTTCACAAATTTGAGAGAATACTTCTTCTCCTAAGCGTGTTCGTAAAGTATTTCCCACTTTTTGACTTTTGTCGGTGTCGGGAGTAACGGAAATATATTCATCAAACAGAGTGTAATTTTCCAAGGTATGAGTGGTAAGGGCTACATTTTGGTGTCCATAACGGCTTGCCCATGCGTCATATACTCCGGTAAAAATCCCGTCAATACTATCTTCGCAAAGAAAAATATACATATGTCGGACTCCTTTCCATTTGTTGCTTAAATTGCTGTAATCTGTTGTCCCGGCGGAATAATCTGAGCATCGGTAAGATGGAAGTCCGAGCGCATATCTTGGTCAAAAAAGCTTAACTGCTGATAGCCGCACTCACGAATATCCTTTGGAATTTGTGTTTTATCCCGCATAAGATTCTCACAGATATAGTTTTCCTCTAACTTGGTGTTGTACATCATTTTTCCGGAACAGGTAATAAAATAAAGTGCTCTCTTTAGCACAACACCAATTTTTTTCAAGTCATCAAAGGTGAGCTTATTCATGCGCCGAGCCTTTACAATACGCTGGGCAGACTTGTAACCAATGCCGGGAACACGCAATAAGGTTTGATAGCTGGCACGATTAATTTCTACCGGAAAGTACTCCAAGTGGCGCAAAGCCCAGTCGCATTTCGGGTCTAAAAAGATGTTAAAGTCCGGGTGGTCTTCGGATAACAATTCCGATACTTCAAACTTATAATAGCGCAGCAGCCAGTCAGCCTGATAAAGTCGGTGTTCTCGCAAGAGTGGCGGTCCACTGACAGTAGCAGGAAGATTAGAATTATTGTTCACATTAACAAAGGCAGAATAAAACACACGCTTTAAAGAAAATTTTTTGTAAAGTCCCTCTGCAACACTCATAATCTGAAAATCGTTTTCCGGTGTAGCTCCGATAATCATTTGGGTAGACTGCCCCGCAGGAACAAAGGCAGGAGCTTTACGGTACACCATAAGCTCGTGCTTATTCTCTGCAATTCCGTTCTGAATCTGCCGCATAGGCTTTAGAATGGTCTTTCGTGATTTGTATGGGGCAAGCTGTTTTAAACCATCCGAAGTAGGAAGCTCCAGATTGATACTCATACGGTCGGCAAGAAAACCGGTTTTTTCCACTAATACGGGGTCAGCACCGGGAATTGCCTTTACATGAATATATCCGTTAAAGTGGTGAACGGTTCTTAGCTGGTAGACTGTTTGGTATATCAAATCCATGGTATAGTTGGGGCTCACCATAATGCCGGAGCTTAGAAAAAGTCCTTCAATATAATTGCGGCGATAAAATTCCATAGTAAGTGTGCAGACTTCTTCCGGAGTAAATGCAGTACGTTTTACGTCATTATTGCAATTATTCAGGCAATAGGCGCAGTTAAAAATACACTCATTTGTAAATAATATTTTTAAAAGAGAAACACAGCGTCCGTCTGCAGAAAAAGTATGACAAATTCCGGGAGCAATAGAATTTCCCATACCCTTGCCAGTGCCCTTGCGGTCTACTCCGCTGGAAGTACAGGCAACGTCATACTTAGCAGCATCGGAAAGAATCGTTAATTTCTCCATCAAATCCATGTTCATTTGCAAGTTCATTTAAATCCCTCCAATACGAACAAATGTTCTAAAATAAGAATAACACAATGCTTAGAAAAATGCAAGAACATTTGTTTGGCAAAAAACTGGTATTTTTTCTATCTTTAATACATAAACTACATCAGGAAAGGGATGCGTATGAAAGAAAAAATAAAAACTTTTTTATTTATGTGTGTGTTGGTGGTGGCAATTCCTTATATTGCCACGCTGTTATTTCAAGGAGAAGAGACAAGCTTAAATCAAAAAGACATAGAAAAAATGGAATTAAATAATACATCTGCCGGCGCAAAAGCAAAAGACATAGATGTGGAAGAATATGTAAAAGGTGTGGTTGCTAAGCAGATTTCGTTAGAAAGTGAGTCAGAGACATTAAAGGCGCAGACTGTGATTGCAAGAACCATGATTGTGAAAGCTCAAACGGAGCAAAAGGAATTGCCGGAGTCTATGGAAACACAGGAACTGGCGAAGCTTTTTGAAAATAAAGGATTTAAAGAAAAATATTATTTATTAGAGCAGGCGGTAGCTGCAACCCAGGGAGAAATTTTGACTTGGCAGGAAAAACCGGCAGAAGTGGCATATCATGCGGTAAGTGCCGGAAAAACCAGAGAGGGGCAGACGGCACTGGGAAGAGAAGATGTTCCTTATTTAAAAGTCGTAGAAAGCATGAAAGATATTTCATCTCCCGATTATTTAAAGGTTATTTTTATGGAAAAAGAGGAGTTAGCACAGAAATTGCAGACAGCAGATAATACGCTTCAGCTTAATGCAGAGGAATTGCCGGAAAATATTCAGATAGCAGGACGGGATGACAGCGGTTATGTTACACAAATCCAAATAGGAGCTATGACGTTATCGGGAGAGCAGTTTCGGCAATATCTGGAGTTGAATTCGGCTTGTTTTTACATAAAAGAAGTAGAGGGGCAGGTGCGGATTCTTACAAAAGGTTTGGGACATGGACTTGGAATGAGTCAGTATGGCGCAAACGAAATGGCAAAACAAGGAAAAAGCTACAAGGAGATTTTAGCGTATTATTATCAGGACTTAACCCTAAAAATATATTAAAACCATTGCATAAACCTGTTTTTTTCGGCAAGACTAACAAGGAAAATAAAAACAGGAAGGTGATAGGATGAGAGGAAGAAAAACCACAACAGGATGGAAACAGAAGTCTTATATCATTGCAGCGGTGATTATGGTAGCAGCAGCATTTGGAATGACGGGTGTTTATTATTCCCAACAAAACAAGAAACAAGAGGAAAAGCTGGCAAAAGAACAGGAGTTAATTGAAAAGCAGGAGGCAGCGAAAGAAAAGCAGGAGACATTAAAAAAAGAACAGCAGGCTAGAATGGAAGAAGCAGAACAACAGACAGAAGCCGTATCGGGAATCATAGAACCTCAGAATAATGATTTTTTAGATGCACCTGAAACAGCACTAGAAAAAGAGCCCGTGAAACAGGAGGCAGAGCTGCATTTTGATGCAGAAAATATCGGATGGCCGTTGCAGGGAAATGTTATTATGAATTATAGTATGGATCAGACGGTGTATTTTGCAACCTTAGACCAATATAAATATAATCCGGCAATTATCATACAGGCAGAAGTGAACACACCGGTAGAATCTGTTGCTGCCGGAAAAGTAACATCAGTGGAAAATAGTGCGGAGACAGGAGCAACAGTTACCGTAGATATGGGAGATGGTTATAGTGCGGTATATGGACAACTAAAAGAGATTGCATTCCAGACAGGAGATAAGGTGGCAGAAGGAGAGGTAATTGGCTATGTCAGCGAACCGACAAAATACTTTTCCGTAGAAGGAGCAAACCTGTATTTTGCATTGCAAAAAGAAGGAGCACCGGTAAATCCCATGGAATATTTGGAATAGTTAGGAAAAAGGATTCTTTACACCTTTTTTAAAAACAAGTATAATGAAAAGCAAGTACGACTGCATTTCAGTGTTTGAAAGTACAGGCACAAGAGACAGAAAGAGGCATAAAATGAAGTATAAATGAAAAGACGCAGTCGTATATTTTTTACAGGTAGTATGAATTTGGGTGAAGTACAATTGGAACGGCTGCTTTGCATATAGGAGACTGCAAGGCAGTCTCTTTACATAGAAGGAATGAATATGAAACAGAATGTGACTTATATTTTAGAATGTAGTGACAACACCTTGTATACCGGATGGACAAACAATATAGAAAAACGTTTAGAGGCTCATAATTGTGGACAAGGTGCTAAGTATACCAGAGGGAGAACACCGGTGAAGCTGGTCTACCTTGAGGTACATGAAACCAAGCAGGAGGCAATGCAGCGGGAAGCCGGAATCAAAAAACTTTCCCGCAAAGAAAAAGAGGCTCTGATACAGCAGTATCAAAGCCAGAAAGAACATGAATTATAAAATCGGCATTTTTGCTACAAAGCAGTACATCATAATGAAATGACAGATGCTGCCGCCCATGACAAACAAATGGAAGATTTCGTGAGAACCGAAGTTCTTGTGTCTTGCATTGAAAATCGGCAGCTTCAATGCATAAATAATGCCGCCAATGGTGTAGATAATACCGCCGGCTAAAAGCCATCCAAATGCCTGTGGGGATAAAGAATTGATAATCTGAGTAAAAGCCAGTACACAAATCCATCCCATGGCAATATACAACGCAGAAGAAAACCATTTTGGACAAGTAATCCAAAAGCCTTTGATTAGAATGCCGGCAAGGGCAATTCCCCATACCAAAGCCAAAAGCGTATAACCTAATTTACCGCCGAGTACAATTACACATACCGGTGTATAGCTGCCTGCAATTAATACGAAAATCATCATATGGTCTAATTTTCGTAAAATACGGTTGGTGCGTTCTGATAAATCCAATGCGTGATAAGTGGCACTGGCTGCATAAAGTAAAATCATGCTAATCATAAAAACAGCAAGTGATATGACATGCACCTTGTCCGGATTGGTAGAAGCTCGTATCAAAAGGGGGGTTGCGGCAAAAAGTGCCATCAGCATACCAATAAAATGAGTAATAGAACTTCCCGGGTCTTTTAATTTTAATTTGAATTTCATATAATCATCTCCTTCGGAATTATTATATGTATAGAATTGAAAAATATAACATCTAGTATCAAAAACTACATCAACGATAAATAAATACTACTACTTATAGAAAATAAAGTCAATAGAAAGGTTTCAAAATTTTTAGAAGTTTGACAATCAAGATAATCTCTGTTATGATAAGCAACAGGCTTTAAAACTAGCCCATGAAAGGAAATATATGGAAACAGTAAGATTTGATGAATTAGATTTATCTCCTCAAATATTAAGAGGAATTAAGGAAATGGGATTTGAAGAAGCGAGTCCGATTCAGGGAAAGGCTATCCCGGTAGTGTTAGCCGGCGGCGATGTAATCGGTCAGGCGCAGACAGGAACCGGAAAGACAGCGGCATTCGGAATCCCTTTATTAATGAAAGCAGACCCGCAGAATAAAAAGACACAGGCAATTGTATTGTGTCCCACAAGAGAATTGGCAATTCAGGTAGCAGACGAGATTCGTAATCTGGCAAAATATATGCATGGAGTAAAGGTGCTTCCGGTATATGGCGGACAGGAAATCAGCAAACAGATTCGTTCCCTAAAGGGCGGAGCTCAGATTATCGTAGGAACTCCGGGACGTGTGATGGATCATTTAAGAAGAAAGACTATTAAGTGTGATTTCATTAATACCATCGTATTAGACGAAGCAGACGAAATGCTGAACATGGGATTCCGTGAAGATATTGAAACAGTACTGGGATATCTGAAAGAAGACCGTCAGGTAGTGCTTTTTTCTGCAACTATGCCAAAGGCAATTTTAGATATTACCAGAAAATATCAGAAAAATGCTACAACCATTAAGGTGGTAAAAAAGGAACTGACGGTACCGAATATTGAACAATATTATTATGATGTAAAACGCAAGGATAAGGTAGAAGTATTAAGCCGTCTTTTAGATGTATACAATCCAAAGCTTTCCTTGGTATTTTGTAATACCAAGCGTATGGTAGATGAATTGGTAACAGCATTGCAGGGAAGAGGCTATTTTGCAGAAGGACTTCATGGAGATATGAAGCAGCAGCAGCGTGACCGTGTAATGAATAACTTTAGAAACGGAAAAACAGAGATACTGGTAGCTACTGATGTGGCAGCACGAGGAATTGACGTGGATGACGTAGAAGCTGTTTTTAACTTTGATGTTCCACAGGATGATGAATATTATGTACATCGTATCGGAAGAACCGGTCGTGCCGGAAGAACCGGTCGTTCCTTTACCTTTGTAAAAGGAAAGGAAGTTTATAAGTTAAAGGATATTCAGCGTTACTGTAAGACCAAGATTCTTGCACAGAAGATTCCGACCATGCAGGATGTTGCACAGGTAAAATTAGAAAAGATTATGGATAAAGTATCTACGGTAATCGAAGAAGAAGATTTGACCCCAATGCTTGATATGATTGAAAATCAGGTAAATGAGTCCGATTATACCGCAATGGATATTGCAGCAGCTTTCTTAAAAATGGCAATGGGTGGAAACGAGGACCAAGGTGCAGAAAAAGATAACTTTGACTTTGGTGATACCGGAGCAGAAGAAGGAATGGTTCGTCTTTTCATTAATATAGGAAAGAAACAAAAAGTAAAGCCGGGAGATATTCTTGGAGCGATTGCCGGAGAATCCGGTATGCCGGGAAAATTAGTAGGCGCAATTGATATGTTTGATAAATACACATTTGTAGAAGTTCCAAGAGAATATGGACGAGAAGTTCTTTTGGCACTGGCAGGAGCTAAGATAAAGGGCAAGAGCATTAGTATTGAACCTGCAAATCAAAAATAATAAAAAGTTGAAAAAAGAAGTGTTTTCCAAAAAGGAAAATGCTTCTTTTTTGTTTTGTAAAATTAATAGTCAAAACTAACTTAATAAAAAT
>CAYTDI010000013.1:0-66088 GCA_964436595.1 uncultured Eubacterium sp. | reverse complement strand
CAGTACAAAGTATCCGAAGGCGATATCATTACCATTGAAAAGCTTGGTGTTGAAGCTGGTGAAAAAGTTACTTTTGATAACGTATTAGCAGTAAGCGACGGTTCTTTAAAGGTTGGAGCTGACGCAGCTAAGGCTACTGTTGATGCTTCTGTAGTAGAAAACGGCAGAGGTAAGAAAGTTATCGTTTACAAGTACAAGAGAAAAACCGGTTATCACAAGAAGAACGGTCACAGACAGTCCTTCACCAAAGTGAAAATCGAAAAGATTAATGGCTAATCGATAGGAATTGTTATGATTTATATAACGATTTACGAAAACCAGAAGCAGGAATATACTGCGTTTAATTGTATTGGACACGCCGAGTATGCAGAAGCAGGTGAAGACATTGTCTGCGCTGCAGTTTCTGTATTAGTTATCAATACGATTAATTCCATAGAACAGCTTCTTTCGGATGAGTTTCATATTGCAACAGAAGAAGAAAGCGGTCTGATTGATTTTTCTTTAAAGGAAGATTATTCAAAGGAAGCAGTGTTGTTAATCCGCTCCATGGTTTTAGGCTTACAAGGAATACAAAATAACTACGGAAATGAATATATTACGCTTATATTCAAGGAGGTGTAAGACATGTTGAATTTGAACCTTCAATTTTTCGCTCATAAAAAAGGAGTTGGTTCTACTAAAAACGGTAGAGATTCCGAATCTAAGAGATTAGGTGCGAAAAGAGCTGATGGACAGTTTGTAAAGGCTGGAAATATTTTATACAGACAGCGTGGAACCAAGATTCACCCAGGTGTGAATGTTGGAATCGGTGGAGATGATACATTATTCGCTAAGGTTGACGGTGTTCTGAGATTTGAAAGAAAAGGAAGAGATAAGAAACAGGCTTCCGTATATCCAGTAGCAAGCAACGAATAAGAAAGACTGATAGACTCGACTGCAACAGCCGGGTCTATTCTTTTAATAAGCGTATTTTACCAACATACATTCATATTTGAAATTGAGGTGGAAAACAATGTTTGCAGATAGTGCAAAAATTATTATAAAATCAGGAAATGGCGGAAATGGTCATGTTTCTTTCCGTCGTGAAAAATATGTTCCAAATGGTGGACCAGATGGCGGCGATGGCGGAAAAGGCGGCGATTTAATTTTTCAGGTAGATGACGGATTAAACACACTAACTGATTTTCGTCACAGACGTAAGTATGTAGCCCAAAACGGTGAAGAAGGTGGCAAGCGTAACTGCCATGGAAAAAATGGCGAAGACTTAATTGTAAAAGTTCCGGCAGGAACTATCATTCGTGAAGCGGCTACCGATAAGGTAATCGCAGATATGTCCGGTGACAATACCAGACAAATTATTTTAAAAGGTGGCAGAGGTGGTTTAGGTAATCAGCATTATGCGACTTCAACCATGCAGGCACCAAAATATGCACAACCGGGACAGCCGGGAATTGAATTAGAAGTTCGCTTAGAATTAAAGGTAATTGCTGACGTAGGATTAGTAGGATTTCCAAACGTTGGTAAATCTACTTTATTATCCCGTGTAACCAATGCACGTCCAAAGATTGCCAATTATCATTTTACTACTCTGAATCCAAATCTTGGTGTAGTAGACTTAGAGGGAACCGGTGGATTTGTTATTGCAGACATTCCGGGATTGATTGAAGGCGCATCAGAAGGAATCGGACTTGGACATTCCTTTTTGAAACATATTGAACGTACAAAGGTTATGATTCATATGGTAGATGCCGCTTCCGTAGAGGGAAGAGATCCCATCGCTGATATCTACGCAATCAACAACGAATTAAGGGCTTATAATCCGGAATTAATGAACAAGCCTCAGGTAATTGCTGCAAATAAAATTGATGCGATTTACAACGAAGAAGAAAGTGCTTTACCGGCATTAAAAGCAGAATTTGAACCAAAAGGCATTAAAGTATATCCAATTTCCGCCGTTAGCGGTGAGGGCATAAAAGAGCTTTTATACCATGTAAATGAACTATTGTCCGGACTGGATGACGCTCCTGTGGTATATGAACAGGAATACTTCCCTGAAGCATCCTTATTCCAAGACGAAGCATACACCGTAGAATACAATGAGGACGACAATGTTTATGTGGTAGAAGGTCCCAAAATTGAAAAAATGCTGGGATATACCAATATCGATTCTGAAAAAGGATTTTTATTCTTCCAGAAGTTTTTACGTCAACAGGGTATTTTGGATGACTTGGAAAATGCAGGTATTTCCGAGGGCGACACCGTTCGTATGTATGGATTAGAATTTGATTATTACAAATAAAATATGATTTAGAAAGGAACTAAAAATGGAAATAACAAGTAAACAACGTGCTTACCTGAAAAGCCTTGCCAGCAATTTGACTCCTATATTTCAAGTAGGAAAAGCTAGTATTTCTCCTGAAATGGCAGCAGGCATTGATGAAGCATTAGAAAAACGAGAATTGATAAAAATCTCTGTATTAAAAAACTGTTTCGATGAACCAAAGGAGATTGCACAAACATTAGCAGAACGTACACATTCCCAAGTAGTACAGGTTATTGGAAAGAAAATCGTTTTATATCGTCCTGCAAAAAAGGATGCAAAAATTCAGTTACCACGCTAATCATTCAAAGAAAAGAGACGTTAAAATGGACAAGGTGATAGAAAATAAGGATTCCATACAAAAGATTGGAATTATGGGCGGTACCTTTAATCCCATTCATAACGGACATCTGTTAATTGCAGATTATGCCAGGGAAGAATACAATTTATCTAAAGTTTTATTTCTTCCCACAGGTCATTCTCCCCATAAGCTAAAACAGCAGATTACGCCTGCATCCCAACGATGCGACATGATAACATTAGCGATTCAGGATAATCCTTTTTTTACACTGGAGCTTATGGAGGTGGAAGAGGAGCGTATTAGTTATACTTACCTGACACTTCCAAAGCTTAAGGAAAAATATAAAAATGCTGAGTTATATTTTATTTTAGGGGCAGATTCTTTATTTGATATTGAGTATTGGAAAGAACCAGGAAAAATTTTAGCTTCCTGTAATATATTAGCGGCATATCGTGAAGACAAACGTGAAATAGATTTTATGCAGCAAATTTCATATTTAAATGAAAAGTATCATGCGCATATTTATCCGCTTCATACACCATGTTTTGATGTATCATCTAGCGATATTCGTTCTCGTGTTAACCACAATTTAAGTATTCGCTATCTTATTCCAAAAGAAGTAGAATACTATATTAGGAAAAAAGGATTGTATCAGTAAGTTTAGAGAAAGAAGGGTACTATGAAACGCCAAGAAATTGAAAAACAGTTAAAAAAAGAGCTGGATAAGGAGCGTTTTTCTCATACCATTGGGGTCATGTATACCGCAGCCGCTCTTGCCATGGCACATGATGCAGATATGGAACAGGCTTTATATGCCGGATTGCTGCATGACTGCGCAAAATGTATTCCAAATGATGAAAAAATTACGCTATGTGAACAATATGAGATTACTATTTCTGATGCTGAGAGAAAAAGTCCATCTCTTTTGCATGCCAAACTTGGTGCATATTATGCAAAAATGATTTATGGCATAGAAGACAACGATATTCTTCATGCAATCAAGGTGCATACCACTGGTGAACCGGAAATGAATCTTTTAGATAAAATTATTTACATTGCGGACTATATTGAACCAAATAGGGAGCAAGCTCCGAATCTTACCTTTATCCGAAAACTGGCATTCAAGGATTTGGATAAAGCCATGGAAAAAATTTTAAGTGATACGCTTCAATATTTAACAGAAAAAGGTGGCGAAATAGATCCTTTAACCCAAGAAACATATCATTATTTTCATGACATTGTTTCAACAAATTAACTTTGAATCTATTACAGAAAAGGAGACGATACACAATGAATACTTCACGCGAAATGGTAAAAATAGCCTGCCACGCATTAAGTGAAAAAAAGGCAGAAGATATTAAAATTATTGATATTGGTGAAATTTCCCCTATTGCAGACTATTTTGTTATTGCAAGTGGTGCAAATGCCAACCAGCTTCAGGCTATGGTAGATACCGTAGACGAAGAATTAACAAAAGCAGGATACCATGCAAAACAAGTAGAGGGAAATCGCAATTCCAGTTGGATTCTTATGGATTACAATGATATTGTAGTTCATGTATTTTCCAAAGAAGACCGTCTTTTCTACGATTTAGAACGTATTTGGACAGATGGAAAAAAGGTAGACTTAGAAGATTTATAAGAATTTATATTTAGAATAAACAGTCCACATTTCCTATGATAAAAGAAACCGCTTTATCTACAATTTTAAAGATAAAGCGGTTTCTCTTATGTTAACTAAAATTATCTTATTATGTATGATTTATTTAAAGACACGAAAAACACCAAATACTTTTCCTAAAATACTACATTCCTGAACAATAATCGGATCCATATTGTCATTTTCCGGCTGTAAACGATAGTAACCATCTTCCTTATAAAATGTCTTTACTGTTGCGGAATCGTCTACAAGTGCCACAACCATATCACCGTTCTGTGCAGTATTTTGGCACTGGACTAAAATACTGTCTCCGTCAAAAATGCCGGCATTTACCATACTTTCACCTTTTACTTTTAACATAAAAGTCTCTACATTTGGCATCATATCTGCCGGAATTGGAAAATAAGATTCTATGTTTTCTACTGCAAGTAACGGTTCTCCCGCAGCAACTCGTCCAATAAGAGGAACATTAACAACTTCACGACGTACTAAATTAAAATTATCATCAATAATCTCGATAGCTCTTGGCTTGGTAGGGTCACGACGTATGTATCCATTCTTCTCAAGTGTCTCTAAATGCGAATGAACAGAAGAAGTGGATTTTAAATGAACAGCCTCACAAATATCTCTTACTGCAGGCGGATATCCCTTATTCAAAATCTCACTCTTAATGTATTCTAAAATTTCTCGTTGTTTATCACTAATCTTGCCGTATGACATATTCATACCTCCTAATATTATTCCAAATCTACGCATAAAATCACGAAAATTCATTTCTTTTATCATAACATACCTTATTTCAAAATGCAAACACATATTCCGAAAATTTGTTCGCTTTTTATGTTGACAAACGTCTGTTCGTGTGTTATGATTCAAACATAAACAAATGTTCGCAACAAATGTTCGGCAGAATATAATATTTAGATACAAAACTAATATTGTCATTGGATGAAGGAGGAATTATTATGAATTACAAAAGGCAAAATGTTTTTTTTCAAAGAGAAACAGTAGTACATCGCAATCTTCTTTTTGCATTACTTACATCTATTATGATTATTTTATGTGCTTTAATTGGCAGTAATATTGCAGCTTCCAGTCATAGCAAGGCAGCTCAAAATGCTTCCACTAAATATTACACAAGCATAGAAATTGAAAAGGGTGATACACTTTGGAGCATTGCAGAAAACTATATCACACCTGAATATCCAAATACTCAAAAATATGTAGAAGAAATTAAGGAAATTAATCATCTTGGTGATGATGACATTCACACCGGACAATATCTTATGATTCCTTATTTTTCCGATGAAGACAAATAATATTGCTTTTTACTTATTTAATCTTAATATAGCTCTTGCCTACTGATTATGTTTTACATATTTTTCAGTAGGCTTTTTACTTGTGTTTTTAAGCATTTCATTTTATAATTAAAAAGATGTACTTACAAATAGGAGAAAAGATATGCTTAGATTTTTATATGTTATTTTTATGAATTTGTTTCGTGCTCCTTATATGATTCCTAAGATGCGTTATCAGGCAAATCATCCGGAAAAATATTCTGAACAAAAACGTTATGCATTGGTTCAGCATGCCATTACCCTTATGAAGAGAACTGGACGTATTCATACAAAAGCTTATGGAGAGGAAAATCTTCCGAAAAGCGGCGGTTACATTATGTACCCAAATCATCAAGGAAAATATGATGCTCTTGGTATTATGATTACCCATAAGGAGCCTTGTTCTTTTGTTATGGATAAGGTAAAGTCTCATATGATTTTAACCAGTGAAATTGTAGATTTAGTACAGGGAAAACGTTTAGATCGAAAAGATGTGCGTAAAGCCCTACCTGTTTTAAATGAAGTTACGGAAGAAGTGAAACATGGAAAAAAATATATTATTTTTCCAGAAGGTGACTATGTTTTTAACAACCACAATCGTTTATCAACTTTTAAAGCCGGCAGCTTTAAGTGTGCACTAAAATCCAAAGCACCGATTGTACCAGTAGCTCTCATTGACTCATATCGAGTGTTTAATAACTTTTCCTTTGGAAAGGTAACTACCCAAGTGCACTACCTAAAACCTTTGTTATATGAGGAATATAAGCACTTAAAAACAATAGAAATTGCCCAAATCGTACAGGAACGTATTGCAAAAGTGATAGAAGAGTATAGCTTTATCACTTGCTAATCATTCCCTTTGATAATCTGGTAATGTCCGTTCAATTGCCGTGAACATTCTTTCTTTGCATCCGGGATGTTCACGGTTTAATTGTCTCAAAAGTTCTTTTACATACTCACGCTTTGTATATCCATCTGCCGGACAGGGATTTTTAACCACTGGTAAATCGTATTTATGCATAAAACCAATTACATCCGCTTCCAAAACATACATCATTGGACGAATAACCGTCAATTCCATATCTTCTAAATATGTTTTCGGCGAAAAGGTGTAAAAACGACCTTCGAAGATTAGTGACATCAGCATTGTTTCTACAATATCGTCTTTGTGATGTGCATATGCAATTTTGTTAATACCAGATTTCTTAACTGCTTGATTTAAAGCACCTTTTCGCATTTTTGCACACAAAGAACATGGATGTACCTCCTTTCGCTCATCAAAAACGATTTTCGCAATGTCTGTTGAAATCACTTCATAAGGAACTTTTAATTCGTTGCACAGCTTTGCAATAGCTTTTGTATCAAAATCCTGAAATCCTAAATCTACCGTAATAGCTGTAAGCTCAAATTTTTTCGGATAAAAATGCTGCAATCCCTGTAATGCATAGAGAAGTGTAAGAGAATCTTTTCCACCAGATATACCTACGGCAATTTTATCTCCATCCTCAATCATTTGATAGGTGTCGATTGCCTGACGTGTATAACTTAATAATTTTTGTAATTTCATATATCCTCCATATCAGTTGACATAATGTACTTATGTCAACTTTATTGTAAAATGTCATTTTCTAAAGTATTTATTATAGTATAAGTTTATGTTATAATCAATAACAGAACTGAATTAAGAAAGGATAAGTGTTCAAGATTATGAAATTTGTAATACAACGTGTAACTCAAGCCTCTGTATCTGTAAAACAAGAAGTAATTGGCTCTATTAAATATGGATTTTTAGTATTAATTGGAATTGCTGAAGATGATACAACTGAAATTGCAGACAAATTAGTAAAAAAGCTTGTAGGATTGCGTATTTTTGAAGATGAAAACGGAAAAACGAACCTTTCATTAAAGGATATTCAAGGGGAATTATTGTTAATTTCACAATTTACCTTATATGCAGATTGTAAAAAGGGAAATCGACCTTCTTTTATAAAAGCAGGCAAGCCAGAGCTTGCAAATCAATTATATGAGTATATTATTGAATCATGCAAAAAGGAATTTCCGGTCGTGCAAACCGGAGAATTTGGTGCAGATATGAAAGTTTCTTTGTTAAACGATGGACCATTTACGATTATTTTAGATTCTGCGGAAATCTGTTAATAAAACTTAGATAAATGCCTGATAAGACAAATTGGAAATATTTCGCCCTATCAGTTCGTAAAATCAACATTTCGCGAACTGATAACTATGTACAACTACTTACTAATCAAGGAGTTTTCTCATGGAATATACGGAAAAAATCAATTTAGAAAACAAGAAAAAATTACAGGAATTATTAAAAGAACTGCCAAAATTTTGCAGTGACTTTTTTCGCTATTTAGATACCAGGAATACATCTTCCAGAACCAGACTTTCTTATGGATATGATATTCGAATCTTTTTTGAATTTATCCAAGAGAATAATCCGGTATATAAAAAAATGTCTATGCATGATATGCCCATTAACGTTTTAGACGAAATGACGCCGGTGGATATTGAGGAATACCTCTCCTATTTATCCTATTATGAAAAGAGGGATGGACAGGCTATGACAAATGGGGAAAAGGGGAAATCCCGGAAGCTTTCCGCCATTCGTACCATGTATAACTACTATTTTAAAAAAGAATTTATCAAGACAAATGCTCCCTCTATGATTGATACACCAAAAAAGCATAAGGAAAATATTATCCGTTTGGATAAGGACGAAGTGGCTGATTTGATTACTACGGCACAAAGCGGGGAAAATCTGACTGCACGTCAGCTTGCTGCTCACCAAAAGACAAAATACCGTGATATTGCTATTTTAACGCTTTTACTGGGTACCGGAATCCGTGTATCTGAGTGTGTGGGATTAGATATAGCCGATGTAAGTTTTAAAAATAGCTGTATGCGTGTTGTTCGAAAAGGTGGTAACGAATCTACCATTTATTTTGGAGACGAAGTGGCTGATGCTCTCTTAGATTATTTAGAATTAGAACGTGAAGGTCTGGCGCAAAAAGCAACACCGGAACACCAAAATGCTTTATTTTTATCCTTAAAATACAGCCGCCTTACTACCCGTTCCGTAGAAAAGTTAGTAAAAAAATATACCGGTGCTGCAAATATTAATAAAAAAATTACTCCTCATAAACTGAGGAGTACTTATGGTACTAATCTCTACAAAGAAACCGGAGATATTTATTTAGTTGCTGACGCTTTGGGACACAAAAGTGTTGAAACTACCCGACAACACTACGCTGCCATTGATGATGACAGACGTCGCTTAGCAGGTAAGTTTTCCGGAAGTATCTTTCATGAAGATGAATAATTTAAGAAACACGCTTTGCGTGTTTCAATTCTAAATATTAAATAATAGAATATTTCTTCAATGTTGCTGCAATACCATCTTCATTGTTAGACAAGGTCACATCATTTGCAATAGCCTTTAATTCATCACAAGCATTGCCCATAGCAACACCTAACCCTGCATATTCTACCATAGACATATCGTTTTGGGCATCTCCAAAAGCTATTATCTCTGATTGGGCAATTCCTAATTCCTTACAAACCATATCTAAGGAAGCTGCTTTCGTAATGCCTTTCAAATTACATTCTAAATAAAACGGTGCTGACATGACAAAAGCAAATTCTTCCTGAAAAGGCTCTGTCATTTGTTCCATATGTTCTAATAAAACCTCATTTGGTGCTGCAGTCAGGATTTTTACCGGATTAAAATTTAGAAATTCAGAAAGTAACCCCACTTCTACTACTTCTAATCCATTGATACTGCTCTCGTAATCTGCCTTGTATCCGTCTTTTTGCGGCACATACAGACATTTTCCATTCATCACCATAGGAGAAACCGGAAACTGCTCTAAATGTCTTAAAACGGCTTTTGCACGGTCTTGTGGAATCGCTTTTTCATATAATACTTTTTCGTTTTGGGCATCTAATACTTTTCCGCCATTATACGCTAATAAAACTCCATGATGAGTATCCATCTCTAATTCCTGTTTTAATAAGTCTAATCCCGCAACCGGACGCCCGGAAGCAAGCACTAGAATAATTCCTTGTTCCTGTGCCTTTTTCAGGGCGTCCAATGTTTTAGGAGTTATCTTTTTTTCATCATTCGTCAGTGTTCCGTCAATATCCAGAACAATCATCTTATAACTCATATATCTTTCTCTATCCTTTATTGATTTTTCTTAATTCCATGCATTTCAGAATCATTTCTACACATCCATCGATTCCAAGCTTACTGCTATCCAGACATAAGTCATAGCTCCTGGAATCTCCCCATTTCTTACTGGAGTAATAATTATAATAGCTCGCACGTTTTTTATCTGTTTTCTGAATCATATCCTTTGCTTTTTCTTTACTAAGCTTAAAAGTATCCATAACATGATTGATTCTAGAATCCATATCTGCATGGACAAATACACTTAAACATTTTGGATGCTCTGCTAAAGCATAATCTGCACAACGTCCTACTATAATACAGGATTCCTTTTCGGCAAGCTTTTTAATCGTGTCGAACTGTGCCAAAAATACCTTATGGTTCAATGGCATATCTAAAAATGGTGCAGATGCATAGCCACTAACAGAATATGTATCCATAACTAAAGAATATAAGAAACTATTGGTTGGCTTTTCATCATGATTTTCAAAAATTTCCTCACATAGTCCGCTGTCCTTTGCTGCCATAGCAAGCAGTTCCTTGTCATAATATTTCACATTCAATTTTTCGGAAAGTGCACGAGCTAAATCCATACCGCCGCTTCCCAGTTCTCTACCAATTGTAATTACAAAGTTGTCCATAGAAATACCACCTTTCTGCTTTACTTGTCTTTATTATAATACATTTTAATAAAAATGTATATACGATTCATTTCATTTACAGCTTTCCTTTTAATAATTTCTGAAAATACTCTGGTAAAGGTGCCTCTACTTCTAAATATTCTCCGCTTGAAGGATGAATAAATCCTATCACCATGGCATGCAGTGTCTGCCCCTGTAAATGATAAGGATTTCTTGTACTGCCATACAAAGTGTCTCCAAGCAAAGGATGACCAATACTTGCCATATGAACACGAATTTGGTGGGTTCTTCCTGTTTCTAATTCAAACTCCATATAAGTATGATTGTGAAACCGCTCTAATACACGATAATGTGTTACCGCCGGCTTTCCATTTTTCTCATTAATTGCCATTTTCTTACGTTCAACAGGGTGTCTTCCAATTGCTCCCTCAATTCTTCCGGTGTCTTCTTTTACCACACCACTTACAATTCCACGATACCTTCTGGTAACAGAATGTTCTTTAATCTGTTCTGCAATTTTTACATGAGCATTGTCATTCTTACATACAATCAATGCTCCGGTTGTATCCATATCAATTCTATGCACAATCCCTGGTCGAATTGCCCCATTAATTCCTGAAAGGCTCTCCTTACAATGATACATAATGGCATTTACCAGCGTTCCGGTATAATGTCCCGCAGAGGGATGAACTACCATCCCTTTTGGCTTATTTACCACCAAAACATCCTCATCCTCATACAAGATGTCTAACAGAATATTCTCCGGCACAATTTCAATCTCCTGCGCCTTTGGAATGGTAACACTTACAGTATCTTCTGCACTTACCCGATAATTAGCCTTCTGTGCTTTTCCATTCACCAATACCAAATTTTCTTTTATGATTTTTTGAAAAAAAGAACGAGACTGATTCTCATATATCAATGCCAAATATTTATCCAAACGTTCCCCTTCTTGTTCAAAATTTACCTCAAACTCTTGGGAAATTTCATCATTTTGCTTTGTTTCCTGCATCTTTTTTCTTTCTGGAAGGCAATAATACCTCCATATCCTCTTCCTTATAATAAAAAATAAATAATAGCAACAATACTAGAACACTACAACTTACATATATATCAGCTACATTAAAAATAGGAAAATTAATTAACTCAAAATAGAAAAAGTCAATTACATAATCCAAACGAATACGGTCGATAAGATTTCCAAATGCCCCTGCCATAAGGAACATAATGATAATCCGAATCCAAAGGTATCTTTTTGTCATAGGACAATGCCAATAAATATAAGCCATAACAGCTACTAAAAATACTGTTATAATAATAAACATTACTTTACCACCTTGGAACATTCCGAATGCCGCTCCACGATTTTCTAAATATTGCAGTTGAAACACATCTTTTATAATGGAAATAGAATTCCCATTTTTTAAATTTGCTGCGGCTAAATATTTTGTAAACTGGTCTAAAACAACTAAAACAACTGTTACAATAATGCCTAATATACAACTCATTTTCTTATTCTTTATCATATTATGCTCCTGTCACATAGGTAATTCCGGCAAGAATTTCTTCATCTGTTAATTCTTTGGTAATAACCGCATTTCCGATTTCTTTTAGTACGATGAATTTTATTTTTCCGGACTCCATTTTTTTATCTAACTTTGTTGCAGCTAAGATTTCTTCCGGTGTATGAGAAAATCCCTCAAGGCAAGTCGGAAGGTCATAACTTCTTATGATTTCTTCTATTATATGAAACTGTTTCTCAGTGATATATCCCAATTTCATAGAAATATACCCTGCTCCTGCCATTCCAAGTGCCACACATTCTCCATGATATAGTGAAAAACCGGAAAGCTTTTCAATTGCATGACCTAAGGTATGCCCAAAGTTTAATAGTGCTCGCTCGCCCTGCTCCTTCGGATCACTTTCTACTACTTTACGCTTAATTTCACAGCTTCCATATACCAATTCCTCTAACGCTTCCATCTCAAGTGCCTGTATTTTGGCACTATTTTCTAAAATATAAGAAAAATAAGATTCATCCTTTATTAACCCATGCTTAATGATTTCACCCATTCCGGACGCAATCTGACGCTTTGGCAGTGTTTTTAATACAGAAAGATTCATGTAAACTAATTTCGGCATATAAAATGCACCCACCATGTTCTTATACTGCATAAAGTCTACACCTGTCTTACCGCCAATGCTACTGTCTACCTGTGCTAAAAGTGTAGTAGGCACTTGAACAAAATCTATTCCACGCAAATAAGTAGCTGCCGTAAATCCTGTTAGGTCACCAACAACCCCACCGCCAAGTGCTACTAACAAATCTTTTCTGTCAAAAGAATTTAAAATCAGATGTTCGTATACCTTTCCCACAGTATCTGTGTTTTTACTGGCTTCTCCTGCTTCAAATGTATAAGAAACACATTTTGAAAATACAGGCTCTAACAGCGCTTGAATCTCCTCTAAATATAATTTTCCAACATTAGAATCTGTAACAATACAAACTTTGCGATTTTCATATCCTAATGCTTTTAATTTTTCCGGTAATTCCTGAAAACTTTGTTGAAGCTCAATATCATAGCAAGGCTTCTGTTCATAATTTACAGTTATTTTTCTTCCCATTTCTTCTCCTCTATCTAAATATATTTTTCATATTGTATTTTCAATCGTCCTTTTCTCGTCTCTCCTGAACTTCCCTGAAACAAAAAACGCCCTATGGAGCGAACGGAAATCACTTCTTCTTTTTTACATTCATAAGTAGTATTTAAAATTTCCTTACTATTTACAAATACCTTTCCAGTTCGAATCCACTCATTTGCCTGTGATCGTGATACTTTACAAATGCAAGCAATTACGCTGTCTAGGCGATTAGAAGTAATAATACCCTCACAAGGCTCTGTTTTGGGCACAATATTTACTTCTGAAGCAAGTGCTTTTTCTAATTGCACAGATGTATGCTTAATGCGTGTAAGTTCCTCTTGGATATAATTTGCAATTTTTTCTTGGCAAAAAACATAGATAACATTATCCTCCACTAAAATATCACCTAACATACTTCGCTCAATCCCCAGATTCATTAAACTCCCTAACACATCACGATGTGTCAGTTCGTCTGCAAATTTTCGATTTAACGGTGTAATTTTTAAACAGGAAATCGGATAATTCCATGTATAACAAAGAGCATCAGGTAGAAATGCTATCATCTGACGCTCACTGTTTAAAAAACCACCATACATTTCAAAGCCACAATACAACTCTGAAATATTTTGCTTAAAAATATTCTGTTCATTTAAGTTCAAAAAATCACTAAATAAAACAATATCCTTTTGTTGTGCCTGTCTGGACAAGTCTATAAAACGTTTCCCTAATAAAGTCTCGTCTCTGGTCATTTTCTCATTCCTTATAAATCTGTCTGAATTGGAGGCACATCAAACGCATCCATAATATTAGCAAAATCTCCTGAAATATCTACATTTGGAGGTGTTATTATGAATATGTAATTAGAAATCTTTTGTAAATTACCGCTGATTGCAAAGCAAGAGCCAGATGTAAAGTCAATAATACGCTGAGCAATTTCCACGTCTAATCCTTCTACATTCAGCACCACGGTTCTGTTCAGTAATAATGTCTCTGTAATTTCCCGCGCATCCTCTACTGAGGTTGGCTTAATCACACATACTTCCATGTTCGTTCCCTGCCTTTTAGATGACCGCATCGGTGTAATCTTCGGAGTTGTTTTCACCGCTTTCGGTTTCTTTTCTTCATATTCAAAATCATCTTCCGGTTCTTTATCTTTTAAAAATCCTTTTTTCTTTGGTGCTTCTTCCTCATACTCATCGTCATCGTAATAATCTTCGTTATAGAAATCGTCATCATCCTCCGGATTCAATCTCATAACATTTAAAAATTTATCAAGCATTCCCATGATAATTCTCCTCATAACTTCTTCGTACTTTATATATTATAATTTCTTTCGCCAAAAATCCCTGTCCCAACACGAACCATGGTAGCACCTTCTTCGATTGCCACCATATAGTCTCCTGTCATTCCCATGGACAGAATCTTCATAGATACATTATCAATGTTTTTCTCCATTATGTCAACAGATAATTCTTTGATTTGTTTAAAATATTTTCGATTATCCTCTGGATTTTCTACGAAAGGTGCAATAGTCATTAGTCCTTTTATATGAATGTGCGGCAATTTTGCTATTTCTTCCACCAGAGAAATTGCTTCTTCTCTGCTGGTTCCGAATTTACTTTCCTCTTGGGCAATGTTTACTTCTACTAAAATATCTACTTCTACATTCTTTTTTTCTGCCTGTGAACTGATTTCTTCTGCTAATCGCAAAGAATCTACGGAATGTATCAAACAAACCTTATCTACGATATATTTCACTTTGTTTCGCTGCAAATGTCCAATCATGTGCCAACGAATATCTTGCGGCAGTACCGGATACTTATCCATAATCTCCTGTACTTTATTTTCGCCAAAATCTCTGCTGCCTGCCTCGTATGCTTCCTGTAACATAGGAATCGGCTTTGTCTTACTGACAGCAATCAGTGTAACGTCCTTTACATCTCTTCCTGCCTTTTCACAAGCTTTTTTTATATTCTCCTGTACATTTTCTAAATTCTCTTTTACCATAATGTCCTCCTTATTGCACAATCTGATTTTCCTTAATTGCAGAGGCATCTAATGCTATATGATCATATAGTGACAATCCATAGCTTGTCCCTGTATTAATAATGGTGTACTCTTCATTTTGATATAATATTTCTACTTTTCGAAATACCGCATAACCCTTATTGATATTGTAAACACCCTGAAGCTTTGCTGTACTCTCCAAAGTCATTGTTTCGCTAGAATCCGGTTTATTAATGATATCGCCCTTTTTCAAATCACTACCGGCAATATAATAGGAATCTTCAGTCTCCTGAAATACTGTTACATCTGTAAATTCCATTGCATTTTTACCATCTTTGGAAACACTTTGCCTTAAAACACCATTTCCATCCGAATCTCCACCCTTTGTTACATAATCCTTTGGCACTACAAAAAATGATTTTTCCGTTAAGGCTGTATTAGGAATCTTAAGTCCATCCATGTCAGAAACCAGTAATTTTACCTCCACATAACGGTCAGAAGCAAAACGAATCATACTATTTTGAAAAGTTAAATCTAAATAATAAGCACCATCACAATTTATAATGTTCGAACTTCCCCATGCGGTTGTTCCATCTTTTTGAAATTCTACCTTTATATTACTCTGCTCTGCTAATTCCACAGCAAGCTGCTCATCAATTGGTAAAATCAAATTCCAGTTTTCACTGGTAATCAACTTAAATACCGGCTCTCCCACAGTAACTTTTTCCTTTGCCTGCAGATTGTCCTTTATATGCTTTGACTGTTCAAAGCTATCCTCATCAAAAGTGTCAACCGTTGTTCCTTCCAATCCATCCGTATTGTATACAACAACCCCAGCCTGTGGTGCTAAATATGGATGAAACGTTGCTGTATTCCCACTATATCCATCCAAACTGGATAAATTACTTGCACTAAGTGCTTCCATAAGTGCCGCCTGCATATCATATTTAAATCCGTATACCTGATAAAAATCTTCATTAGAATATCCCAATACATATTCTGATGCTGTTTTTTCTAATTCCTGATAAGAGTCCTTTTGTTGAAATAACTGCCCATTATTGGCACTTAATACCTGATTATAGAAATCTCCTGTTTCATCCACAGAATACACATAGGTGTCTGCACCTACTTTTGTAGCATCTTTATTGTAATAATTAACATAACCACTTACTTCTGCGTTAAATACCATCTCTTCTCTTAATGCAAGACCGGTAAACGTATTATTCTGAGCAATAGTTCCTTGTGTCACTTCATACACTGCTACCTGTTCTGTCGTAAAATATTGAAAAATATTATATAACATATAGATGAATATAATCGCAAATACAATAACACCAATATTTAAATGAGAACTTTTATGAAATTTTACGATTTTTTTATTTCTTTTTTTTGTCACAGAATCTGCCATCCTTATTTTTATACTGTTATATATTCTAACATTTTATTTTACGAAACTCAATACTACCATACATTTCCAACATATTTTTCTTTGGTATGGCAATACTAGAATCATGTAAAAGGAGGAATGCATATGAACACGAAATGTTTAGATTATACGCTATTAACCATTGTAATTATCGGTGCTGTCAATTGGGGTTTAATTGGTTTTTTCCGATTTGATTTAGTCGCTTTTCTATTTGGCAATATGAGCTGGCTTAGCCGCATTGTTTACGGAATTGTTGGAATCAGCGGATTATATCTGTGTAGTGCCTTCGGACGTATTCGTTCCATGAATGAAGCCTGAATTGGTTGCTCACAGCATTCTAAAAGGGGTTATTGCCTGGCAACAACCCCTTTCTCTTTGTTCTCTTACAACGAAATAATAATTTTACTTTTTACATATTCTGGCAAATCCACTTCATTCTTTGAAACACTTAAAACAAAGGTTACATGGAACATTTCTCCAATTTCCTGAAGCTTTGCAATTGCATGACATATCTCATCTTCTTTTACTTGCGCAATGGTGAGAAAACTATCTAAAAACATCTCTTCTAAATCATGATCTTGAGAAACTATTCCACAGATAAATCCCATAAATTCATCGCAGTTTGTGATAAGATAATCTGAAACATCAATTAAGCGAACCGCTTTGTTCAGCTCATACATATGTCTGGTACTTTTATCCAGATATACAATGTTTCCGTTTACGGATGCTACATCTTCATTCACCCGTTCTAACAAATGCTTTGTTTTTCCTTTTCCCTTTTCACCAGCTATAATTTGTACCATAACAATCTCCTCCCAATCTTTGTTTATTTTGTATAGGAACGATTCTTATTATGTGTACATTATAGTATATATTTACAGATAATTCAATGATTATTTCAAGGTTTCCTGCAATAATTCTGTCATTTCGTGATACAAATTATTTCTACTATCTGCTTTAAACACAATGGAAATATATGGTATAGCATCACCTTTTTTGCTATAAAGAACCAAACAGTAACCTGCATCATTGGTAGTACCTGTCTTTCCACCAATCACACTGATTCCTTCCGGAACCTCTTCTTCGCCTTTTAAGTACTTATTTGTAGTTGTCCAATCCTTTACAATTGCCTCACCTGCTGAATTTGCAAAGTTTGCCGTATGATTTTGTGTACTAATCAATTCTACAAATCGTTCATCCTGAATTGCAGCATTAAAAATCAAATACATATCATAAACACTTGTATAATGTTCTTCGTTTTGAAGTCCATTAGCATTCATAAAATGTGAATTGGTAGCTCCTAGTGCCAGCGCTTCTTGATTCATCAAGTTGGCAAACTCTTCTGTACTGCCGGATATCATATCTGCAATTACATTTGCTGCATCATTTCCACTGCACAGAATCAACCCATATAGTAATTCCTGCAAAGATATGGTGTCTCCTACGGAAAGCCCACAAGTGGTAGAGCCCGACTCTAATTTCAATTCTTCTTCGGTCACTGTTGCTGTTGCGTCAAGATTTCCATACTTTAACGCAACATAAGCAGTCAGTACTTTTGTGGTACTTGCAGGATATAATCTTTCATGTATGTTTTTTGCAAACTTCACTTCATGGTTTGCAACATCAAATAATCCCGCCGCTTCTGAAATATTCTCTGTAACGCCTTCTGTCAACAAATTATCGTTTCCGGCTACACAGAGATTATCTGCAAAATAAGAAACACTTTGTTCTTGTACAGAGGTATCCATTCCATAAGCACTGGTTGTATCATACACATTATAGGCATCATCTATTTTCACTTCATTTCCGCAACCATTTAGCACAAATGAAGCTGCCAATATAATACCTGCCACACTGGTTATTCTTTTTTTATTTGTACATCTCACGCCACTCTAAATCTCCTCTGTCTAATGACTTAATCAACAACTCCGCTGTCGCCAGATTTGTTGCAAGCGGAATATTATGTGTATCACATAATCGAATTACATTATGCACATCTGGTTCATGAGACTTCTGAGTTAACGGATCACGCAAGAAAATCACAAGGTCAATCTGATTATGCTCAATCTGAGCACCAAGCTGTTGAGCGCCTCCTAAATGACCTGCAAGATACTTATGAATAGAAAGGTTTGTAACTTCTTCTATCAATCGTCCGGTTGTACCGGTTGCGTATAATTCATTTTTACATAAAATACCACGATATGCGATGCAGAAGTTCTGCATTAATTTTTTCTTAGAGTCATGTGCAATTAAACCAATGTTCATTTAAAATTCCCCCATTCCATATTTTCTAGGCTGAAGCCCGATATTCAATACAAGTCCGATGCCGATAAACAAACTCACCAACGAGGTAAGTCCATAACTTACAAATGGCAGCGGTACCCCGGTATTGGGCATTAAACCGGTTACTACACAAATATTAAAAAAGGTTTGAAAGCCAATCCATGCAGCAACACCGCCGCATATTAATCTTCCGGCTAAATCTTTTGCCTTTTTTCCAATAATAATACATTCTATCACAATTAGCAATAATAAGATTAAAATAACTGCACATCCGGCAAACCCTAATTCCTCTCCGGCTACAGAAAAAATAAAATCTGTATGAGGTTCCGGAATAAAATTACCATTTTTTACAGAGAACACATTGTCATTATTCAATCCTTTTCCCCATAACATTCCAGAACCAATTGCCATAATGGAATTTTGCTGCTGCCATGCTTTTTCTGCATATTTATCAGGTTGCAGCCAAGCCATAATACGAAGCCACTGATAATGCTCTAATATTTTTTGATCCGGCTGCAAAATCAAGTAGAGAAAAATACCAACTGCCGGAACACTGACAGCCAATACTCCTACTATAATCTTATAACTCAAACCTGCCAAAAACAACAAAGATAAAAAAATCATAATTGCAACAATACTGGTAGTAAGCGCCGGCTGTTCTTTTATCATATACCACGGCACAATAATCAATATTCCTGAAATCAATAACAGCGGAAGTTTATTTACTTTTTCGTGATACTTTGCAAAGAACCAAGAAAAAAATAAAATAATACATACCTTAGAAAACTCAGAAGGTTGAAAACGAATTGGACCAAACTCAATCCAACGTGTTGCACCACCTGCATCAGAACCAAGAATATTAAATGTAATTAATCCAAGCAACACTAAATTAAATGCATAAATCATCCAGTGGAATCGTAAAATAAAGTTATAATCAATGAGTGAAACAATTACCATTGCAACAATTCCAACTAACATTCCCATAACCTGCTTGCTTTGTACTGATTCTCTAGCACTACCGATAATACTAATTCCTATCATAGTAAGCACTAACACATATACAATTAAACGAAAGTTATAATCCTTTACCTGATACTGTTTTAACATATAAAAACTTCCTTAATTTGAATTTCCGGAATGTTTCAGATCTTTGATTGGAATATTTGCGTATAATGCTGGAACACTTCCATTGTCACTATCTGATTCTGTCTGTGTAATCTGAATATCCAGACCCTCCGGATCAATTTCCATATACTTAGAAATCACCTGTATAATGTCATTTTTAATTTTTTCCATTACTTCCGGAGAACAATTCGCTCTATCTGAAACTAATAATAATTTCAATCTGTCTTTTGCAATATCTCCAGAATTTTTCTTTTTAAACAAGTCCATTAAACCCATCTTATGGCTTCCTCCTAATTCTTTTTAAATAAATCCTTGAACTTTGACCATACACCTGATTTTGTTTCTAAATCTAAGAATGGAACCTCTTCTCCAAGAATTCTACGACAGATATTTGCATAAGCTTGTCCGGCAAGACAATCACTTCCAACTAACGGTTCACCCTGATTCGTAGAAACTACGATCTGCTCATCATCCGGAACAGCACCAATTAAATCAATAGCAAGAATATCTGTAACATCAGCCATAGACATCATATCTCCGCGTTTTACCATATCCATACGAAGTCTGTTTACAATCAATTCTGTTTTTTTCAGTTCATTTGCCTCAAGCAATCCAATAATACGATCTGCATCTCGAATTGCAGAAACTTCCGGAGTAGTTACTACTAACGCACGATCTGCTCCTGCAATGGCGTTTTTAAATCCCTGCTCGATACCAGCCGGACAGTCTAATAAAATATAGTCAAATTCTTCTCTTAATTCTTCTGTTACCTTTACCATTTGTTCTGGTGTTACAGAAGTCTTATCTCTTGTCTGTGCAGATGGAAGCAGACAAAGATTCGGATAACGTTTATCTTTGATTAATGCCTGTTTCATACGGCAGTTTCCTTCTACTACATCTACTAAGTTATATACAATACGATTTTCTAATCCCATAACTACATCAAGGTTACGCAATCCGATATCTGTATCAATCAATACTACTTTCTTGTTCAACTGTGCAAGACCTGTTCCTACGTTTGCTGTTGTTGTTGTTTTACCAACGCCACCTTTTCCAGATGTTATTACAATTACTTCACTCATTTACCATATCCTCCTGATATTTATATGCTATTTAAAAGTCCTTTGGTGATTGGCTCAATGTAAATATTTCCATCTTTTACAATTGCCACCTGTGGTTCCACAGGCTCTACCGGTTGTTTTTTCTTTTTGCGGTCTTTTGCTGTTTTGTCCGCACTTCTTCCAATGACATCACCGATTTTGACCTGCACCGGATCCATGTCTAGTGCCGCTACAAATGCCTGCATATTTCCATTTGCCCCTGCATAAGCATTACCTTTAAGCGCACCTAGAATCACAATATTTCCCTTAGAAATCACCTTTGCCCCTGGGTTTACATCCCCAATGACCACAACACTGGTCTCGCAGTCCAAAACCTGACCGGAACGAAGTGTTCCCTTATAAAACTCTCCGGTTCTTCCAGCCTGTTCTTCTTCGAACTGCTCTATCTTCTGACGTACCAGTTCTTCTTTTAACTGGTCATTGTCTAGAATACAAATAATTTGCACCGAACTATTCTCGGTAATCGCTTCCACAATTTCAAATTCTTCTTCCTGTGTCAGCTTTCTTCCTTCAAAAGAAATTGCCATTTTGGCATTTTTGAAGAAGCCTTCTGATTCTTTAAATTTCTCGATAATACACTGCAACAATTCTTTAAATTCCATGTGGTCATTCAGAATCAGATTTATTCCATATTTATTACTTTTTAATACAACTGATTGCTGCATATCCTATCCCTCCAACTTTTAGTCTGTAAATCCATTGGTAGAATCTCCAATATTCTGAGCCTGTCCGTTCAACAAGGACTCTTCATCTGAAAGCTTTAAACAATATTTCAAAACATTACTGGATAATTCTGCCGCATTTGCAGAAGTATAACCATAAGCAATACGTGTAGCAATTGCTACCTGTGGATCCTCATACGGTGCATAACCAATAAAAAGCGCATGGTTTGCTCGTGTTTTATCCTCCTGTGCAGTACCTGTTTTTCCGGCAACTGCAATTGGGAAGTTTTTAAAACTATTATTGTTTTCTGCTACCATTCTCATACCTGAATGAATCGCATCCCACGAAGTTTGTTCCACTTCATCAATATGCCACAAAAGCTGTGGTTCAAACGGCTGTAAAATTTCACCCTCTGAGGTTGTTTCTTTACTTAACAACGTCATTTGATAAACATTACCACTGCTGGCAACTGCTGTTACATAACGTGCCAATTCCGTTGTGGTATAGTTATGATTACCCTGACCAATAGCTGATGTAATTGGGTACTCATCCGAAATTTTAGGTTCATTTTCCGGTATCTCAATTCCTGTTTTTTGTCCTAAACCAAAAAGAGTTGCATACTTTTGAAGATTTGTAATACCCTTATCTTCGTCATAGGTATCACCGCTCATACTCAAACGATATCCCATTTCATAAAAGAAGTAGTTACATGAATCTCGAATTGCCTCCGAAATATTAATCAATCCATGGGTTCCATTTGGATAAATCCAACATTTTGGTGGATTTACAGGGTCAATCTTGGTATACTTTCCTTCATCCAATATCTGCTCCTGTGTATTAATCACACCTTCTGCCAATGCTGCTGCCGCCGTAATTGGCTTAAAAGTAGAACCCGGTGCAGTTCTTTGCTGAGTTGCATTGTTATACATAGGAAGTGATAAGTCCTCCTGCAAACTTGCAAAGTAATTTGCATCTACTGTATTCGCCAAACGATTCGTATCATATCCCGGATAAGTAACACACGCTAATAGTTTTCCAGTTTTTACATCTGTAACAACACAAGAACCGGTACATGGGTCCAATGCCAACTGTGCTGGTGTAATTTCCAGATTTTTAATCTTTTCCCGAATAAAGTTATATGCACTGATACTGCCGTTTTTCAATCCATCATATGCCTCTGCATTTTCCGCCAAAACACCTTGTTCAAACAAAATCATACAAAGCTGTGTTCCTGAAATCAAGTCTTGATGAATCATGTATTCGTATATTTTTTTATCAAATCCCTTATCGGTTTTTAATGCTTCCACAATATACTGAACTAATGCTTCATATATTTCTGTCGAATCGGAATACTTTGACTGTGTATCAAACTTTGTAATATCAATCCAATCTTTTGATACTGCATAGTGTAAATATTCCGCCAAACTGATTTCATCATTTTTCCAAGCCTGATATGTGGCATCTTCCTTATCAACTTCTGAAGAAAGGAATACTTTGTCATTAGTTAACATAGTCAGAATGTAACTCATATACACCTGCATTTCCTTATCCAATTCATTATACGCCGTTGGGGATGCACTTTGCAACTCCCTTTCCACATCTCCAAGGACATTTGCCTGCTTTGACAAAAATGTCTGATACACTTGCTGCTCGGTATCACTGGCATCGTCCTGCGAGAAATGACTTGCATTTATAACATTATTATTGATTAACGCAAAGTACACATCATCGCTTGGAATCTTAATATCGGAAGCTGAACCGGAACTGGTATCATACTCTTTCGCCGGAATCATTTTGGAATAAATAATACCTGCAAGCTCCTGTTCCAGCAAATCATAAACTGCCTTTTGTAAATCTGCATCAATGGAAAGATATACATCATTTCCAGCAGCAGAATCTTCATGATCGGTAATTTCCATAATTCTTCCAAGGCTGTCTACATAGAAAGTCTCTTTTCCTTTCTTTCCCTGAAGTTCTTCTTCCATCACCTGTTCAATTCCTGATTTTCCGATTACATCATTCAATGTATACTCTTCGTTATCCTCAGACAACTCATCATATTCTTCTTGAGAAATCTTTCCTGTATAACCGATAATATGTGAAAAATACTTGCTATCGTTATATTTCCGAACAGTTTCTTCTGAAATATCAACGCCCGGAAGTGTATCCGAATTTTCTTTTACTACTGCAACTGTCTCCTCTGAAACATTCTGTGCAACCGTAGTGAGTACATACTTCTGATAACTGTTCTGTGAAATGGCATACCGAAGAATCATAATCTTATAAGCCTGGTCTTTGGTATAATAGTCAATATCCTCAACTTCTTCATCCGGATATTCTTTTCCTTCCACATGAATATTGAACTTCGTAGAACCTTGCAAATATTCCATTACCTGTTCTGCCGTAGCACTTCCCTCATCATATCCAAGTTTCTTATTATAAGTCAGTTCTTCTACTTTTTGATGACCGTAGATATCTGCGAGAAAACGTTTTAACGAAGAACCCGACACGGTAAAATCATAGATTCCCTGAGCATTTTTTTGAATTTGGAAATCATTGGCAATGCTGTCTCCACGTTCTTCAATCATAGAAATCAATGTACTCAATTCTTTATTCATTTCACGATTTTTTTGCTTTGTTGTATCGTAAACCACATTGTCTTCAAAGGTAACGGAATAAGAAAGTTCATTGTATGCTAATAATTTTCCTTTACTATCGTAAATATTACCACGCGTTCCGGCAATGGTACGTGTCTTTTGAATACGCAATGTATAATTATCTAAATATTTCTCTCCATTGATAATCTGTAACGTAAAAATACGCTGTATCAGTACCCCAAACAGCACTGCTATTACAACGGCGAGTACAAATAATCTGGATTTTATTAATTTTTTGCAAAAATCTTTTACTGTCTCAAACAAATTTACTTGCACTCCTTTTTTCGATTGCTTCTAACTTTTGATTGATTTTCAAAATCACGAAATATAAAGCAATTGTTATTACTATGGTATATACCAGTTCTGGAATCATTATATGAATTATATAATACCCAAATTGAAATTTTCCTCGTAAAAAGAATAAAAAGAAATATACCAAAATGTTATATCCGAAATCACTGGCACTAATCAAAATCAACGGTAATTTAATATCTTCCGGAAAAAAGATTTTACGAAAGAACCCATTGATATATCCTATATACATATATATTAGTGCATAAAATCCTATTACACTTCCAAAGAAAACATCTACTAACATACCGCTGAAAAGTCCAATCCACATACCCTCTTTTCGTCCTCTCATAAATCCAAAGGAAGAAACCACTACAATTAAAAGATTGGGCGCAATGGAAGCAAATGATAAGGTTTGAAATAAGGTAGTCTGCAACAAGAAACACACCACTATAATGAGGAAAACAGTTATTTTACGTCTCATGTTTCATACTCCTTTACTCTACCGACTGTTTCTTATCCAATATTACTAACACTTCTTGTAAATGTTTAAAATCTACTGCCGGAGTTACAGTTCCCGAATATGTCAAATTATTAGAATCCCGCTCAATAGAACTAATATATCCAATCAAAATTCCCTCTAAATACTTATCACTAATATTAGAAGTTACTAATTGCTCTCCGTTTCCTATTACATTTTCATCACATTTCAAATTTGAAAATTCAATTACCTGATTTTCATTCATAGACTCTAAGTTCCCGCTTACATTGCAACGATCTGTGGTGGACAAAGTCATACCACTAACATTGTTTGCATCATCAATAATAGAACGTACCTTGGCATAATTTGGTCCTACATCAATTACAATTCCCACAAGACCACTTCCCGCAATGACATTCATATCTTTTTCGATGCCGTCTTTTGTTCCTTTATCAATTACAAAGGTATTGAACCAGTTGCTGCTATCACTGCCGATAATTCTTGCCGCAACTTTTTTATAACTTGGATATTTTTGATCTAATTGAAATAATTCTCTCAAACTATCCAATTCGTACTGTTCTAATTTAACAGTATTCAATTCTGTGGTCAGTTCATCCACCTGCGCCTGCAGCTCTTCATTCTCTTTTGTGACGTCTTTTAACGACTTTAATTCATCCGCTCTGGATACGAACCAATTTCCAACAGAGTTAATTCCTTTTTGCATTGGTGTAAATACATAGCCGGCAACCGTATTTAAAGGTCCGCCAGACAGATTCAACGTAAAACTTACAAACATTATCAAGACACATAGTCCTGATAATATCAGCAGCATATATCTAGTTGGAAATGAATGTTTTGATCTACGTTTCATAAAACACAATCCTATCTATAATTTACTATAATGCCAGTCTTTTCAGTTTCTCATCTGAAACAATTTTATTTAATCCTCTAACAGCAGTTTCTTCCGGATATTCACAGCAATTCACCCTGATATTTGTTATCTGAGTAAATAACTGTTCCAACTTACTAATCTTAGAAGAACCACCCGTGATATAAATACCGGAATGAATAATATCCTGTGCCAATTCTGGTGGTGTTTTTTCCAAAATCAACTTTATGGAATTGCAAATAGAGTTCAGGTTGTCTTTAATCGCTTCATATATAACTTTGGAAGAAATCTCCATTTCAATAGGCAATCCGCTTACTAAATCTCTTCCTACGATTTTAGCAGTACGTTCTTCATCTTCCGGCAATGCACATCCTAATGTTTCTTTCAAATACATTGCCGTCTTATGCCCGATTGCCAAACTAAAGGTACGTTTTAAGTAACTAATAATAGACTCATCAATTCGCTTTCCACCAAAATCCAATAATTCACTTAATACAAGTCCTCCAAGAGAAATCACAGAAATTTCTGTGGTATCTGCACCGATATTTACAATCATATATCCGGTAGGTGACAACACATCTAAATCCAAACCTACTGCATCTGCGATAGGACGTTGAAACAGTGATACACTCTTTGGCTTAAATCTGCTCTTATAGAATAAATCTGCAAAAGATTTCTGTTCTACCATTGTAATAGAGGTAGGAATTGCTACAATATATTCCGCACCTTTGGTATGATTTTTTACATGTTTATCCAACACTTCTCCTATCAAGGTCTGCATATTATTATAATCAGCAATTACTCCGTTTACGATAGGAAATGACACCTTTATATTATCTGGTGCTTTTTCATACATAGCATATGCTGCATCACCGAAAGCATATAACTGATTTTTCTTTACGATTGCAATGGTGTTTTTCTCGTTGATTACCTTTCCTGTTGCTTTGCAAAAAATCTTCAAATTACAGGTCCCTAAATCAATTCCATAAACATTTGTTGACATTTTTCTTATCCTTTCCCTCAGCCTAAAAGGCCTTTTTCTCTAAAGCTTATATAACTGTTATCACCAATAATAATATGATCAGCAAGAACAATATCCATCATTTCCCCACAAGCTGCAATTCGCTTCGTTACCTGCTTGTCCGCTTCGCTTGGCGTTGGATCTCCACTTGGATGATTATGAAGTAATACAATATGTACTGCTTTATATTGTAATGCTTTTAAAAATATCTCACGAGGTGATACTAATGAATGTTTCACCGTTCCAACGGAAATAACTTCGTCTCCCAAAAGACTACACTTCGCATCAAACATTGCTAATAACAGTTTTTCTTTCGATTCGTGCCTTAGTGTCTCCATAAAATATCCGGCAACACTTTCCGGCTGGTTTAAACTTATTCTGACTGCCCTTTTTGTACGGGCAATACGCATGGCCAGCTCTGCTACACATTTCATCTGTGCTGCCTTGACCTGACCGATTCCCGGAATTCTTCGCATATCTTCCTGCGTCATATTGACCAGATTGAGCAGATTTTTTTCACCACCACACAGCAGTTGCTGTGCCGTTTGCAGTGCTGTTTTCTCTTTCGTACCTGTTCTTATGATAACTGCAAGTAATTCTGCATCCGAAAGCTCCTTCGCACCTTGACGAATACATTTTTCATAAGGCTTTTCTGATTCCGGCATTTCTTTCATTGTAATATGTGTTTGCATACTTTTCCCTAACTCTCTCATTGTAACGGAAAAAGTTTTACATTTTATTTTAGCACAAAAGAAGTTTTGTGTACACTATTTTATTCTATTTTTTACATTGCTGCACTTATAATTCGACCAAACCTGCCTCGTATAACTTCTGCAAGGACATTAAAATTCCAAGTTTTGCATGATACCAGGTAAGTCCTCCTTGGAAATATACTGCATATGGTTCTCTTAGTGGTCCATCTGCACTTAATTCTATGGAAGACCCCTGTACAAAAGCTCCCGCTGCCATAATTACTTCATCATCATATCCCGGCATTGCCCATGGTTCCGGTGTTACATGGCTGTCTACCGGAGCTGCCGCCTGAATTCCTTTACAAAACGCAATGAGTGCCTCAGGGGACTTTAAGGTAACTGCCTGAATAATATCATGACGACTTTCTGTACTATTTGGAACTACCGGATATCCCAAACTTTCGTAGATATTTGCTGCAAAGACAGCTCCTTTTAAAGCTCCTGCCACAACGGTTGGTGCTAAGAATAATCCTTGGTAAAAGGACTGAATAACTCCAAGTGATGCTCCTACCTCTTTTCCAAGTCCCGGAGAAGTAAGTCGGTATGCTGCATTTTCTACGCATTCCTTTTTCCCTACAATATATCCGCCGATTGGTGCTAATCCACCACCCGGATTTTTAATAAGAGAACCTACAATCATGTCCGCTCCTACCTCTAATGGTTCTCTTTTTTCTACAAATTCTCCATAACAGTTATCTACCATACAGACTACATCTGGCTTAATTCCTTTTATAAATGAAATTAATTCCCCAATTCGTTCTACGGAGAGGGTTGGTCTTGTCTGATATCCTTTAGAACGCTGAATAGTTACAAGCTTTGTTTTCTCATTAATAGCTTTCTTTATATTTTCAAAATCAAAGCTGCCATCTGCAAGTAAATCCACCTGACGATATGTGACTCCATATTCTGCAAGAGAGCCCATGGATGGACGGATTCCAATTACTTCTTCTAAGGTATCATATGGTTTTCCTACCGGAGATAATAATTCATCACCCGGACGCAGGTTTGACATCAGTGCTAATGCCAGTGCATGAGTTCCACAAGTAATCTGTGGGCGAACCAAAGCTGCCTCCCCTTTAAAGCATGTTGCATAAACGTCTTCTAACGTATCTCTCCCAAGGTCATTATAACCATATCCACTGCTTCCCATAAAGCACTCAGCACTCACTTTATGCATCTGTAATGCTTTTATTACCTTTAACTGATTATATTCAGCCGTCTGGTCAATTTCTTCAAATCTTTCCTTTAATTTTTCTTCAAACTTCTTTCCATATTGATACACCTTTGCATCAATTCCTAATTCCTGATACATAGTTTCCACTTTTCTTCCTCTTTTCTGTATTACATAATTATACTAAAAAATCTGTTTCTTTTCTAATTCTGATATAATGTAGTGCAGTATTTTATCATTATCATATTGAAATTCCTGCTTATTCACCCAAAGGACTTCTCGTTCTCTGCGAAACCAAGTAAGTTGCCGTTTTGCAAAATGTCTGGTATCACGTTTTATCCTGTAAACTGCTTCTTCCAACGTATACTCATCGTCTAAATAATCCAAGATTTCTTTATATCCAAGTCCCTGCATGGAAACCATCTGTTTATGGTAACCCATGTCTTTTAATTTCTTTACTTCTTCCACCAGACCTTGTTCTAACATAAGCTCTACACGTTGATTGATTCTGCCATATAAGCGTTCTCTTTCGTCATTCAAAACAAAATACGCAAAATTATAAGGGGATTCCTTTTGGCGTTCTTTTTCGTTATGTTCTGATATTTTTTGACCTGAACGATGGTAAAACTCTAATGCACGAATCACACGCTTTACATTATTTTCGTGAATTTCTTCTGCTGATTTTAAATCTACCGCTCTTAGTTTTTCGTGTAATATATGTACACCCTGCTCTTCTGCAATCGCTTCTAATTCTTTACGATAAGCAGAATCCTCTTGTTCTTCAGTAAAGTCAATGTCATACAACAATGCCTGAATATAAAATCCTGTTCCACCTGCTACAATTGGAATTCTTCCTTCTTCATAAATCTCTTCTAAATACTTTTTGGCATATTCCTGAAATTTTACTACATGAAATTCTTCATCCGGCTCAAAGGTATCAATTAAATAATGGGGTATTCCCTGCATTTCTTCCTTTTGAATCTTTGCAGAACCTATATCCATATGGCGATATACCTGCATAGAATCTGCCGAAATAATGGAACCGTTTATTTTTTTTGCAAGTTGAATGGATAATTCTGTTTTTCCTACTGCAGTAGGTCCTGTTAAAATAATTAATGGTTTCTTCATTATAACACCCGCTTAAACTTTTTCTCTAATTCATACTTTGACATGGAAATGATGGTTGGTCTTCCATGTGGACAATGATATGGATTATCTAACGTCAAAAGCTCATCTATTAAACGTTCAATCTCTGCCATAGACAGCTTTTGATTTCCTTTTACTGCTGCTTTACATGACATGGATGCAATTTTTTCGGTTATCATATCCGGCTTTTCATTTCCGTGAAAACTTGCAAGGCTATCTAGGATTTCTACCATCAATCTTTTTCCATCTAAGCCAAATAAATTTCCCGGAAGTGCTGTGACGGAATATTCTTTTCCGCCAAATGGCTCTATTTCAAATCCCAGCTTTTGAAAATAGCTCATATATTTTTTTAGTAATTCTTCCTCTTGCATATTGAGTGTCAAAAGAACCGGAGGATAAATTGCCTGAGATGTAAATTCTTTATTTGCCAAAGTTTTCATAGTTCGCTCATACAACACTTTTTCATGTGCCGCATGCTGGTCTATAATATAGAGCTGGTCATCAAATTCAATCAGCCAATAGGTTTCAAATAACTGCCCGATAATTCTATGATCTTTTTTAGACTCTATATCTAATAGCTTTCGCATATCCCCCTGCACGGGATTTTTTACAACTTGTTGTGCAAAAATCTCTTTCGGCTGTTCTGATGTTTCTTGAATAGCTTCCTTATTTTGAATCGCATTTATATCTTGTAAAATTTCTCGCTTTGGCTGTTCTGATTCTTCTTGTAAAACTTCTCGTTGTGGTAAGTTCTCTGTTTCCTTTGTCAACCCCATTGGTGCGGTTATCGGTTCTGACTTTATCTGTTCCTTTTTCACCATATAACCTGATTCTTCTGCCACCATATTTTGTTGCTGAACCTGATGTCCTTTTTCTTTCTCCTTCTCTTTTTGAATGGATTCTTTTATGGCTTCTAATCGCTTTACTTCAAAAGGCTCCGGTGCGTGTTGTTCTTTTTTTAAAAGTTCTTTTCGTTCCTGTTCTTCTCGTGCTTTGGTTTCCCGCTCTTTTTCTAATGTCACCTGATATACCAATTCACTTTGATTGATAGTATCTCGAATTAATTTTTCCAAAAAATGATATACGATTTCACCATTACTAAAACGAAGCTCCATTTTCGTAGGATGCACATTCACATCCAATAACTGACCATTAATTGAAATATGTAACACAGTAAATGGATATTTATGCTGCATTACAAAGGACTTATAGCCTTCTTCAATGCTCTTTGCTATCAATTTGCTTTTTACATATCTTCCATTGATAAAATAGTTTTCGTAATTTCGATTTCCCCTGGAAATCAGTGGCTTTCCAATAAATCCCTGCACAGAGAAAAATTCATTTTCTCCTTGTATTTCTAAAAGATTTGCCGCAATATCCCGTCCATATATATGGTAAATAATTTCCTTTAGATTGGAATTACCTGATGTATGCAGCTTTACCTGATTATTATTGATAAACTTAAAAGAAATTTCCGGATGAGACATGGCTAATTTTTCCATCAAATCCCCAATATAACCTGCTTCTGTCTGAGGCGTTTTTAAGAATTTTCTTCTTGCCGGAGTATTATAAAAAAGATTTCGTACTAAAAAGGTTGTACCATCCGGTGCTCCGATTTCTTCTAGTGTTTTTTCTTTGCTTCCTTCAATCACATAACGAACACCACTGATTCCTTCTGCTGTTTTCGTAATTAATTCTACCTGAGAAACGGCTGCAATACTGGAAAGCGCCTCTCCTCTAAATCCTAAGGAAGATACTGTCAATAAATCCTCTACACTTCGAATTTTGCTGGTAGAATGGCGCAAAAACGCCAACGGAACCTGTTCTTTTGGAATCCCCCAGCCATTATCTGTAATTCGGATGAAGGAAATACCGCCTTCTTTGATTTCTACTGTGATTGCAGTAGCTCTGGCATCAATAGCATTTTCCACTAATTCCTTTACTACGGATGCTGGTCGTTCTATGACTTCTCCAGCTGCAATTTTATCTATGGTCTGCTGATCTAGTACTTCTATATTAGGCATATTTCCTCCTTCTTTTTCTTGCTGGTTTACATAATTATTTTATGTCAATTTATTTTGCACGCTATATAATTTACCATCTGTTTTTTATTTTATTTTGAAGCTGATATAGCTGATTTAATGCGTCAATCGGTGTAAGGTTTGCTAAATCAATCTCCTTAATTTCTTCAATAATGTCATCATCTTTTACTGTATCAAACAGAGACATTTGTGTCAAATCCACTTCATCCAAACGTTGTTTCTTTTTCTTCGGTGCTGCGGCACCATTGTCTACCATAATATTACTTGCAATTTCTGTAATATCATTGGCGCTAAGCTCCTCTGCAATCACCTTGGCACGTTCAATAACGCTTTCCGGTACTCCTGCCAGCTTTGCCACCTGAATACCATAGCTTCGGTCTGCACCACCGGGAACAATTTTTCGTAAGAAAACAATGTCATCTCCCTTTTCTTTTACTGCAATGCAATAATTATTGACATTGCTCAGTTTACCTTCCATCTCTGTCAATTCGTGGTAATGGGTGGCAAACAACGTTTTTGCTCCTAAAAGCTTTGGATTACTGATATGTTCCACTACTGCCCATGCGATACTTAGTCCATCAAAGGTACTGGTTCCTCTCCCGATTTCATCTAATACCAAAAGACTATTGCTTGTAGCGTTTCGTAAAATATTGGCTACCTCTGTCATTTCTACCATAAAGGTACTTTGTCCGCTCGCCAAATCATCCGATGCACCTACACGGGTAAAAATGCGGTCTACAATTCCCACTTTAGCACTTTCTGCCGGAACAAAACTTCCTACTTGTGCCATTAATACAATCAATGCTGTTTGCCTCATATATGTGGATTTTCCAGCCATATTCGGTCCGGTAATGATAGAAATACGTTTTTTCCCATTATCTAAATAGGTATCATTGGATACAAACATATCGTTGTTTATCATTTTTTCTACTACCGGATGCCGTCCATTTTTAATGTCGATAACACCGTTTTCATTAATCTGAGGTCTGCAATAATTATTGCGTTCTGCTACTAATGCCAAAGATGCAAATACATCTACCTTTGCTACTGCCTTTGCTGTTTTTTGAATACGCAATACTTCTGCGGCAATGGTATCTCGAATCTGACGATACAATTCATATTCTAAGGAAATCAGCTTATCCTCCGCACCCAAAATAATATCTTCCAGTTCTTTTAATTCCGGTGTGATATAACGCTCTGCATTGGCAAGTGTCTGTTTTCTGGTGTAGTAATCCGGCACCATATTTTTATATGAATTAGTTACTTCTAAATAGTAACCAAATACTTTATTGTATTTAATACGAAGATTTTTAATTCCTGTTTTTTCCCGCTCTTTGGTTTCCAACTCCATAAGCCACGTTTTTCCCTCTGTTTTAGCATGACGCAGCTTATCTACTTCTTCATTGTAGCCTTCTTTTAAAATACCGCCGTCTCGAACGGAAATGGGTGGTTCTTCCATAATAGAACGTTCAATCAAATCATTGATATCGGAAAGAACATCCATTTCTTCTCCAATTTCATTCAGCAACGTTCCTTTAAATTCTCCCAGTAAATTTTTAATATATGGAAGCATAGATAAAGAGCTTTTAAATGCAATCAAATCTCTTGGATTAGCTGTCTGATAAGTCACTCGGCTAATCAGTCGTTCCAAATCGTATACCGGATTCAAATATTCCCGAATTTCTTCTCGGGTCATGGCATTTTGATTTAATTCTTCAATGGCATCTAAGCGTTGTTCTATCTTTTCTTTATCAATTAACGGCTGTTCTACGAAGCTGCGAAGCATTCGAGCACCCATAGCCGTTTTTGTTTTATCTAAAACCCAAAGCAAAGAACCACGTTTCTGTTTTTCACGCAAGGTTTCCACCAGCTCTAAGTTTCTTCTTGTGGAGCTGTCAATAATCATATATTTTCCGGTAATATACAACTGCAAGGACGTCATATTGGCAAGATTATTCTTCTGTGTCTCATAAAGATACTTCAATAATGCTCCCGCAGCAATTGTACCGGATTCATAATCCTCAATGCCAAGTCCTTGTAGATTCTTTACTTTAAAGTGCTCTAAAAGTGTTCCTTTCGCTGTCTCGTCACTAAAGTACCATGAATCTAATGAATAAATGGCAATTCCCAAACGATGACGTAAATCTTCAAAATCCATTCCGGTCATATAGAATGCTTCATTGCAGATAATTTCAGATGGTGCAAATTTATGTATTTCATCCAAAAGTTTTCGTTCTGTATCAACTTCTGTCAAATAGTAATCACCGGTTGTCACATCTGCAATGGAGATTCCATACCTATCCTGCATATAAACAATACACATGATATAATTGTTTTTTGTCTCATCTAATGCCTGCGTGTCTAAATTAGTTCCCGGAGTGACAATACGCACTACTTCACGTTTTACCAGCCCTTTTGCCATTTTAGGGTCTTCTACCTGTTCACAGATAGCTACCTTGTGGCCTTTGGAAACCAATTTATTAAGGTAACTTTCTACCGCATGATACGGAACACCACACATCGGCGCACGTTCTTCTAATCCACAGCTTTTTCCTGTTAATGTAATTTCCAACTCTTTTGATGCGATTTCTGCATCTTCAAAAAACATTTCATAAAAATCGCCCAATCGATAAAATAAGATACAATCCGGATATTCTTGCTTTGTCTCCATATATTTTTGCATCATGGGTGTTAAATCTGCCATATTTACATTCACGTTCTTATTTCCTCTCGTTTCTGTTCTTTTCTTATGCTTCTGTTTCAGGTACTTTGTACCTTCTTGCTATCTCTTCTGCTATTTTCATGCCATCCATTGCCGCCGACATAATTCCGCCGGCATATCCGGCTCCTTCACCGCAGGGATACACTCCTTTTAAACTGCTTTCAAAGTTCTCGTCTCTCGGAATCCTTACCGGAGATGAAGTCCGACTCTCTACTCCTGATAAAATCGCATCTTTTCGGTCAAATTCCGGAATACGCTTTGCAAACTGATGTATTCCCTGAATAAAAGAGTCTGTAATTTCGTCTGAAAATAATGTATGAAGTGCTCCAAACGTATGCGCTCCTTTTAATTCTGTTTCAAAAGCTCCGTATGCTTTGGATTCTTTTCTTTTTTCAAAATCTCCAAAAAGCTGCTGCGGAACTTTCCCATTTCCCAATTTATATGCTTTTTCTTCCAGTTTCCTTTGAAATTCCACACCGCTTAATGGCTCTGTACTCCCAAAATCCTCTGGTGTAACAGTTACAATAATTGCACTATTGGCATTTTTTCCATTTCTTCCACTATAACTCATGCCATTTACTGCCAGTCGCCCTTCTTCGGAAGAAGCGTTCACCACATAACCTCCCGGACACATACAAAAAGAATACACACCTCTCCCGTTTTCCAAGTTTGCCGTAACTTTGTATGATGCAGCAGGCAGCATATCCGCAGCTTCTCCATATTGATTTTTGCTAATCATATCTTGTGGATGTTCCACACGCATTCCCACAGCAAAGGACTTTGCTTCCATTGGTACTCTGCGTTCCAATAACATTTCAAATGTATCTCTTGCACTATGCCCAATTGCTAATATTAATGCATCTGTTGAAATCTGAAATTTCGTCCCATCTTTTTCGTTTCTGCATATAATTCCCGTCACTTTGTTATCTTCTGTTTGAATGTCTGTCATGCAGGTTTCAAAGAGATATTTTCCTCCCCATGCTTCTATCTGGGCTCGCATATTTGCGACTACTTTCATCAAAATATCTGTTCCGATATGCGGTTTATTCATATACGAAATCTTTTCCGGTGCTCCATGTGAAATAAAAATATCAAGTACTTTTTTATTTCTCCCTTTTACATCTTTTACAAGGGTATTTAACTTGCCATCGGAAAAAGTTCCTGCGCCGCCCTCTCCAAACTGCACATTAGAACGAACATCTAACACATTCGTGTTCCAAAATGTCTCCACATCCTTTTGACGTTCCTCTACGCTTCTGCCACGTTCAATTATCATTGGCCGATAACCATGTTGCGCCAATAAATATCCGCAAAACAAACCTGCCGGACCACTTCCTATTACAATCGGTGGATGTTTTAAAACTTTTGTTCCATTTTCCGGAAAAACATACGGTACGTCTTTTCCAATGGAAAGATGGTTATTTTTCAACTTTTTCAAAAGCTTTTGTTCGTTAGGAACGGATACATCTATGGTATAAACATAAGACAGTTCCTGCTTTTTTCTGGCATCTATGGACTGCTTTCTTATGCAATATTCTTTTATGTCTGCTATCGGTGTCTTAAGCGTCTTAGCTATTTTTTGTTTTAACTGTTCCTCAGTATGAGAAATCGGTAATTTTAATTGTTGTATTCGAATCATATCTTTTTACTTCCTTCTCCTGCATATGCACCTGCTATCCATCCACTGGACCATGCCCATTGCAAGTTGTAGCCGCCGCACATTCCATCCACATCTACTACCTCACCTGCAAAGTAAAGTCCCGGAATTAATTTAGACTCCATGGTAGCATCATTGATTTCTTCTGTATCTACACCACCTGCTGTTACTTGTGCCGACTCAAAGCCTTTGGTTCCTGTAATATCTACTTGTAAATGACGTACCATTTTTACCAATGCTTTTATTTTTTCTTCCGAACAATTCTTTGCAGCAGAATCTAACAAAATTCCGCTTTCCTCCAATAGAACTTTTATCAGTTTATCTGGGAATAAACCTACCAATGCTTCATATGCAGACTTTTTATTTCCATAATTCCAAAAACGTTCTTGTAACATTTGTTCTGTTTCTACTTCTGTCTGCCATGGAAGAAAATCCAGCAACACATACACATTTTTTCCTTCTCGCAGAGCATATGATGCATATCTGCTTATCTGGAAAACAGAGATTCCAGACACACCATATTCGGTCAACTGAAGCTCTCCTGTTTCTTCTGCAATTTTCTCATTTTCTATGTAAAGTTCTATTCGATTTTCTGCACGAATTCCTGCAATTTTCTGCAAAAATGACTGTTTTCCCTGCAAAGCGACAAGTGCAGGCACAATATCTATTATTTTATGACCGAATCCTTCAATATATGGAATTCCACTTCCATCACTTCCTGTTTTCTTTGCCGCTTTTCCTCCGGTAGCAATAATGCAAGTACTGCTTTGAAATTCTCCCTGCTTCGTATCAAAAATAAATTTTCTTTCTTCTTTACGAATACTTCGTATACCAACGTTATAAGCAATCCTTACCTTTTGATATCGACATTCCATTAGAAGCACTTCTCGTACGGAAGAAGCTTGTCCGCTGGCTGGATAATAATAACCGTCTCTTTTGCTGCGAGGCTCTATTCCCAATTTTTGAAAAAGTTCTAAGGTATCTTCTAAACCAAATTGCTGAAAAACAGACAATACAAAGGCAGGGTTCTTGCTTCTATAATACAAGATTCCCTGCTTTTCATTGGTAAAGTTGCATTTTCCATTTCCGGTTGCCAGTATTTTTTTTCCTGCGCTCTCCATGTGTTCTAAAATCAATACACTTGCGCCACGTCTTGCAGCACTAATTCCTGCCATCATTCCAGCCGCACCGGCACCAACGATAATTACATCAAATTTTCTGCCCATGGGTTTTACTTTTCCTATCCTTCTATTACTTTTATCATTTTCCGCTATCCATGATTTTATCACAACCCCAAATAACATTCAAGATTTGCCATTCTTTAACTAGAATAATTCTCAAGAAAGCTATAAAGCTGCTCCTCGCTGCTAATATATTTTCCCTTCGCAATTTCTGTTTGCAACTCTTCCGGAAGCTTAGACACCAAAATATCTGTAGATGCATATAAAGTCTTACGATCTGTATGATAAACAGCCACATACCCTTTTTCTTCTAATAAGATATACTCGTAAGGTTCTACCACATTCAGACTTTCCTTTATGTCTTTATCTTCCTCTTTTACTTTTTCTAGCTTTACATTTTCTGTTTCCAATAAGGTAATCTGTTTTTCATATGAATCCCAGTTTTTTAGAGTTCCCGCAAAAAATCCTATACAACTAAATAAAGCTGCCGTAAATAAACTTATGCCCACTAACAGGCGGATACTACATGTTTTCTTCATCATAAACTCCTTTTTATGTAGTATCCGCCTATTTTTAGTTTTTTATACACATTTTTTATTTTTTCAAAAGATGTAGTTTCTTTGCAATCCGTACTAAATAATTTCCTCCCGGAAATGCTTTCAACTCTTGTTCTGTTAATCCACGCATTAATAAAAGTATAACGCCATATACTGCAACTCCAACAAGAATCGCTCCTCCTGTTGCAATTGCATTCATTTTTATTATTTTCATCAAAAGCTTATATGCACCATATACTGCAACTCCCATAATCCCAGAAGCAATTGCGGGAATTAGGAACGTTTTAACAATTTCCTGACGATACCTTATATATTTTCTTATTGCAGCTCCGTTTAAAATACACATTAAGAATGAGAAAAATGTATTTGCCCATACAACTGCATAGATATTCAAATCAAAACCATACATTAACACCAACAATACACCTATATGAAGCGCCAAAGTAATGATTGCGTTTTTTACCGGAGCTTTCATACGGTCAATTCCTTGAAGTATACCATTGCTTAAGGTAGACAAGGAATAGAATATAATAGAAATTGCTCCCACCTGCATCATCCTTGCCGGCATTTGTCTTGCATCATGAAACAGTAATTGTAGTATCGGGGATGCCAACACTCCCATTCCCACCGCACATGGAAAAGCAATTACCATGACAAAGCGAATGGAACTTGCAATTTTTCGCCGTACCTGCGGAAAATCTCTGGAAGCAAACGCTGTTGCAAGACTTGGCACACTGGATGCTGCCATGGAAGATGCAATTGCTATCGGTACATTAATCAACGTTTTGTATTTTCCTGTAAAAATGCCCCACATGGTACTGTAAGTCTTTTCTTTGTAACCTTGAGCTGCTGCTACATGCTTAAAAATTCCCATATCAATAATAGAACTGATATTATAAATCGTGGTACTTAATAAAACCGGAATAATTGTCATAATCAAAACAAAAAAGATGTTTCGATAACTTTCTTGTCCCTTTCTTCTGTCTCGGAGCATTTTACGCTTAAACACCGGAGCATATGCCGAAAATACAAATAGCACAAATAACAATGCTATCAATGCCCCTACTCCGGTACCAATAGTTCCTCCTGCCGCTCCATAGGCTGCTCCATACTGTTCGGAATTTCCCAAAACAGCACCGATACGAGAACCATATCCAAATAGCATATATGCTGCCCATACACTTACAATTGCATTTGCAATCTGTTCTAACAACTGTGACACAGCACTTGGCATCATAGTACCCATTCCTTGGAAAAATCCACGCACTACACCAAGAATTGCTACGACCAGCAATGTTGGTGCCAGTACCTTTAATGCAAAAATACTAAGGGGCGTTTTTACTAAATAAACGGTTATAACCTCCGCTCCAAAATATACAATCAAAGCTGCTATTGTACCTGAAATTATCGCAAATAAGACTGCTCCCTTAAAAAGCCGATATGCATTTTTTCTTTCTCCCTTAGCAACTCTGGTTGATACTAACTTAGAAACAGCCAACGGTAAACTATAAGAAGAAATCAGCAATAAAATACTGTATACTTCCATAGCCGCCCCATAATAATCGTTTCCAATATCACCAATGATTGCCGTTAGTGGGATTCGGTACAATAATCCGATTACTCTGCTAATAATAGATGCTACTGCCAAAATAGAGCCTTGTATCAAAAAACCGGATTCATTTTTTTTCTGTGTGCTCATAAAAATTCCTCAAATTCGTTCTTATTCCGCAGCTCTTGCCTGCTGTAATTCTTCCTCTGACTGATATACATGAAAACGGTCTTTATAGGTATCCTGTACAATACATACCCAAGTCTTTCCCTGATTAATGGTAATTTCATTTCCGCTTTCATCAAAATAACGTGCCGGTGAATTTTCGTTTGCCTTTGTCCATGTTACTTTTTCCATTTTTCCGTTTGTAATATAAACACCCTCACCACCGGATGTTGTGTTAATATCCAAATATCCATTCTCATCTTTATTTGACCATGAACAATACTGAACTAAAATATTTTTCACGGCTAACTGCTGTTCGTTGGCTCCGTCAATGTGTTTATCCTTGAATTCATAGCGATAATATAAACCATCATCTGCATTGTATACAAACCAAGGCTTATTTACTACATATCCCGGACTTACAACCTGTGCATCTTCTCCATTTGCAAGTGTCACTTCCTGATCATCTTCTGCAAACTGATAATGTCCTGTATAATCCTCAGAAAGCTCCGTACGATATCCTTTTTTCTCAATTCCTGCATTAATTCCTTCTGCACTTGCAAAAGCATTGTGAGGTGCCTTACGGTTTGTATCACGATAAAATACAAGAGAACCAACCGAACCGTCAAGTCCGCTTAAATTATTTACATCTTCCTGCTCTAATAATGGTTCTGCATAAATAGACTGTCCGTAATGTGCATAGATTGCATCAAACTCTTTTGCAAAATAAAGGAAATAATGACGGCAGCTTCGTACAGAACCAATTTTATCTAATGCGGAATAGTCCTGAAAAATTGCCATCAAACGAGTGTACGCTCCTTCTACCGGAACCTCGTAAATAATATCTGCAGAAGAAATACCATACTGTGGTAATGCATCTGAAGTATTTCCAATCATAATTGCTAATGGACGTTTCTTTGCTAATTCCTCATCAATCCACTGTCCTGACAAATAACTTTTTGCCTGTCCCTCATGGGTATCTGCCGGCTCTTTCTCCGGTTCTTCTTTCTTTACTTCTTCTTTTTTTACTTCTTGCTTTGGCTCTTCCTTTTTCTTGCCGCATCCGGCAATTGCTGTAACTGCCATGCAGGTTGCCAAGGCAACACATAACATACGTTTTTTCATTATTTTTCCTCCATCTTCTTTCTATATTTATCGCAAAATATTCATATGCTCTAAAATTTCTCGTTGTTTTTGTTCCATAACTGCTGTTTCTTCCTCTGTCATATGGTCATATCCAAACAGATGCAGCATACTATGTAAAATCAAAAACGCAAATTCTCGTTTGACACTGTGCCCATAACTTTCTGCCTGCTCTTTTACCTTATCCACACATAAAATAATGTCCCCTAAAAGAGCTTCTCCGGTATCCGGATTGAAATTATCCTCATCAGCTTCTATATTTGAAAAATCTCCCGGTGTTTCGTATGCAATCATTGGAAATGACAACACATCTGTGGGACGGTCTATATTCCGATGCTCCCGATTGATTTCATGAATCTCATCCAATGACACCAATAAGAGATTCACTTCTGCTTCATAAGGGAACTTTTCCCATGCAATAGCCGCTTCTATAACTTCTTTTGCCAGTGTTTGATAATCAAAGTCAAATTCCGGATTTTGTTCTTCCTCGATACTAACTGTCACAGCAGCTTCGCCTCCTTTATCAAGTAATCTCTGATTTTCAAAAACATATTCATACTAAATCCTGCCTTATCATATAAGCCTGCGGCAGAATTTTCATTTAATGTCTGATAGACTAATATATCTTGATTCCATGAATTAGACAATGTGTTTCTGTCTAATACGTCAAACTTAGCAACCACACTATCCACAATATGCACAATGGCTGATTCTACCGTTGTAGGCAAAGCCTTTTCTCCGTTGTATTCACTTAAAATCTGAACAACCTGCATTGGAAAATAATTGCTTTTTGCCAAAAGAACTCCATTTTCTACATACGGCTTTCCCTCCAATCTTCCGATTCGATAATAGAAACCGCCTGCCGCCGCTACAAATGGGTCTGCTCCTACTTCTTTTGCACATTCTCTTGCAATATCCGATACTTTCCTTGCATGTCCATAATCTGCTTTTGAAAAATTCCGCATTACTTGTACCAGACTAAAATCTTCTGAAATAATCCATTCCAATGTCTGCTCTCTGGTATGGCTCATTCGTTCCGTAAGCCAACGATACAAAACAATGGCAAGTCCTGCGGTAATAATTCCATTGCACATTCCATAGCTTATCATATTTACATTTATTTTGCCAGTATCCAAGTAAGAAAATACCACTGTACATCCTAAAGTAAATATTGCAATCACAATTGCTGCCCACTTTTGATTTTCCTTTTCTTTCAAAAAGTCAACAATCATGGCTCCGCAAACAAGTAATGCTATTGCCCATAAAAACTGATATACGCTTCCGTTTTTAGAAATATTCCATACAACACAATAAAATATTCCCGCCAGCATACCAAGGGAAGAATTGGTTACAATTGTCATTCCAATCGCCATAAGCATAATAGGAGCTGCATAAGACGGCAAAAGAAAAAATATAACCGTCGCCACGCAACACACGCCATGACTAATGGCAATTCTCACATAATTATTAGCTTTTTCATGAAACCAACCCTTTTTTAAACGGTAAATTTCCATACCTAATACAAATATTATTAAAAACAAAATACTGGAGAATCCAAGTGCAGCTCGTCTACCAGATGCTATTTTTGACAAGCTGCCACAAATAATAGCTGTAACGATTCCGCATACCGCCATAATGCAAATCATGTAGAACCGTTTCCAAGACCAGTTATCTTCCAGTATCGGTCTTTTTTCTGCTTCTGTTTCTATTTTTTTCTTTTCCTTTTGTCTCTTTCTTTTCATATTCTTCATAAGCCTTTACTATTTTTTGTACTAACGGATGACGTACTACGTCTGCACTGCTCAATCTGCAAATTCCAATATCTTCTACATTTTTTAAAACCCGCAGTGCTACATCTAATCCTGAAGTCGCTCCCGGTGCCAAATCCTTTTGAGTCGCATCTCCAGTCACTACCACCTTAGACCCAAAACCGATACGCGTTAAAAACATCTTCATCTGTGCTGGGGTAGTGTTTTGCGCCTCATCCAAAATAATAAACGCATTATCTAAGGTACGACCTCTCATATAGGCAAGGGGTGCTACCTCAATAAGCCCTTTTTCCATATTTTTCTGAAAACTGTCTGCTCCCATAATCTGATACAACGCATCGTACAACGGACGCAAATACGGATCAATCTTACTCTGTAAATCCCCTGGAAGAAATCCTAACTTCTCTCCTGCTTCTATGGCTGGTCTGGTAAGAATGATACGATTCACTTCTTCATTTTTAAATGCTGTAATCGCCATTGCCATTGCAAGATATGTCTTACCTGTTCCTGCCGGTCCCATTCCAAATACAATCATTTTATTACGAATCTCATCCACATATTTTTTCTGACCAAGTGTTTTAGGCTTTACCGGTTTTCCGTTGATGGTATGACAAATCAGCTCTTTATCAATCTCTACAATTGCAGATTCCTTTTCTTCAAAGGTAAGTGATATTGCATAATCTACATTCTGTTCTGTAATCTGATTGCCACGCTTAGAAAGCTCAAACAATTGCGTAAATACACGCAATGCTTTTTGGATATCCTGTTCATTCCCCAGAATCTTCATACTGTTTTCTCTAATTACAACGGTAACGCCAAATGCCCGTTCTATTTTCTTCATATACATATCGAACTGTCCAAACACATTTGACATATGTTCTATCGGTATATCAATTGTTCTCTCCATCAGACTCATTTATTATCTGCCCTTCCTGTGCCTCTTCTACTATGACGGACTCTTTCGAAGTTCCAATTTTTTCAATCACTTTTATGGAACCTGAAGCTTTACATTTTTTTCCGTCTGTTACTATCATAACATTATTTTCTATAATTTGAACCCCTTTTTGTCTTAATTTTTCATAAAATTGCTCCAATTTTTCTTCTGCCACCTGTTTTGCTTCCTCTTTGGTATACCGCTTTTTTACTATTTTATACTCCTTGTGGGTTTTTCGCTGCAAAGCTCCAGGAAGATAAAAGGTATCTCCTAACTTCCAATCATATTCATCCGTTATTGTATCGTAATTCGAAAATTTCTTTGAAAAGCTAGGTACAGAAATCTGTTTTTTCCCTATCCGCACTTCATAAGAAGTCGTCTCTCTTCCGGTAAATTCCTTATCCTGATATTCTAAAGAAAAACTGTCATCATAATGATATTCGGTAATTCCCATGATATCTGCATCTGAACTGCAATATTGATAAGAGGCAGCTTCTCCGTCATCGTTAATAACCGGAATACGCCCTTCCACCAAAACATCTCCTTTATGTACTTCAGCTCCTTTTTCTACCTGTGGCAGTCCTTTTCTTGTAAGAATACTATAAATAATGGCATCTTTATCTGCCACAATATCAACGGGCGTTCCGTCTTCTACTTTCTTTTCTTCCGCCTGCTGATTGGCAGAAAGATTCTCCTGAATGTCAATCACCAGCATAGTTCCTTCTACTTTTACAGATGCCCAGATAATATCATCATATCCTGTTCTTAGAAGTTCTTCTATTGCTTCACAGTTTATTTTGCTTTTAGGCATTCCATGATACACCTTATGTTCTTCTAAAAACTTAATAATGCCCTCATCGGTACGATGAAGATTGCCCTCTACCTGAATTTTCCAGACAAACAAGGACATGGTATATAACAATATGCTGCACACCAGTATTCCTGCTGCAAACAGCTTACGTTTCCGATAGCGATGCAGATAAAAAGGCATACCGTGACGTTCCTGTATCACAAATGTTGTCCTTGTTTTTTTTAAAATAGGTTTTAAACTTTTCAATCCCTTGATACTAATACAAAATATATAGTTTCCATCCTCATACTCCAGATTCCAAATCAGAATATTGCGGTTACTGCACAAGTTCAAGAAACGTTCCGGTGCATATCCGTAAAGTTTTACTTTTACATACCCTTGCAGATATTTTAATTTATCAATTAACAAAATACTACTCCTTATGAGTCATATAAGATTCCCTGTATAAATCCAGTGATTTTCATTTCCTCATTGGTATAATATTCTATCATCAGCCGTTTTCCTTCTACTGTAACCTGACAATTTTTCGTCTGAACACGAATCTTCTCTTTGGTATATTCAATAATTCCCTTATAATTTTCTATGAGCACTTGGTTTCTTCCTGTTGCAGAAATAATAACTGCTCCATACATGATATCTTTTGGAAGTTCCAGTGATTCCACAATATTCGATTTGACCCGACTTAAATTCTTTTTTCCCATATTGCACTATATGAGATAAGGCATGGACTTATTCCCGATGTTCATTCCGTTCTAATGAAGAACTCCTCTTATCATAGGCACAGGCATTGGTGCTTCCTTTTGAACCTCATAAGCACATACGATTTTTCCATAGGCTTCTTTTGCCTTTTCCACATCGTTTGCAAAAATTGTTGCAAGGACATCACCCATTTTTACCTTATCCCCACGCTTTTTATTTAAAAGCACACCTACGGTAAGGTCAATCTTGCTTTCCTTGGTTGCTCGTCCGCCACCAAGAATTAAACTTGCTAATCCAATTTCTTCTGCCTTGATTTTGGAAACATAACCCTCTTCTGTATTTATCACTTCCATAACAATTCCCGCCCTTGGAAGTGTCTCCGGCTGATATACCAAGCGTTTTTCGCCACCCTGCGCTTCTACGAACTCTGCAAACTTATCTAATGCAGTCTTGTTTCTGATTGTTTCCTCTAACATTTCTCTTGCTTCTTCTTCTGTTTTGGCTTTTTCTGCAAACAGAACCATTTGTGTTCCCAAAGCATATACCACTTCCATAAAATCCTTTGGGCCTAAACCATTGAGTGCAAGAATAGCTTCCTTTACTTCTAACACATTTCCAACTGCATTTCCCAATGGTTGATCCATATCTGTAATAACTGCTGCCATTTTCTTGCCTGCATTCTTACCAATCTTCACCATTTCTTCTGCCAAGGCAAATGCATCTTCTTCCTTTTTCATAAATGCACCATTTCCAGTCTTCACATCTAATACAATAGCATCTGCTCCTGCAGCTAACTTCTTACTCATAATACTTGAAGCAATTAGGGATAGCTGGTCTACGGTTGCTGTTACATCACGCAATGCATACAACTTCTTATCCGCCGGTGCTAAATTGGCAGTCTGACCCATGATTGCCATTTTTACCTGATTTACATTCTGATAGAATTGTTCTTCTGTAAGGCTGGTAGAAAAGCCGGGAAAACATTCTAACTTATCAATCGTTCCACCTGTATGCCCCAGTCCTCTTCCTGACATTTTTGCAACCGGAATACCAAGTGCGGCTACCATGGGTGCTAATACAAGAGAAGTCTTATCTCCAACTCCACCAGTACTGTGTTTATCTACCTTGATTCCGTCGATAGCAGATAAGTCCAATACATCGCCACTGTCTCTCATAGCAAGGGTCAGGTTCAAGGTTTCTTCATCGTTCATTCCCTGAAAACAAATTGCCATCATCATAGCGGACATCTGATAATCTGGAATATCTCCGTTAGTAAATCCAGTAATCATAAACTCAATTTCTTCTTTTGTTAAGGCTTCGCCCTTTTTCTTCTTGTTAATTAAATCATACATTCGCATTTTATTTACCTCTTCTAATCCATTGTTATATTTCCATTATAATCTCTCTTGCAACAGCTTCTTCTATCGGCGTAGCATAAACACCCTTTTCAAATTCTACTACATCACCAATTCCATTTTGTACCACAAAGCGAAGTCTTCCGTTTTTCACTTTTTTGTCTGTATAAAGCTTTTGTACCAATTCTTCCCGATTTATGTAGTCCGGAATAGCTATTGGTAAATTTGCTTTTGCCAACAACGCAATTACCTCCGCTTTTTCCTTTTCTGTCATATATCCCAGTCGATTTGCAAGTGTAACTTCTGCCACCATTCCTATAGACAATGCTTCACCATGCAGCAAACGGTAATCACTTACTGTTTCAATCGCTCTTCCTACGGTATGTCCTAAGTTTAAAATTTCTCTTAAACCACTTTCTCTTTCATCTTTCATAACAACTTCATATTTTATTCTGCAATTTTCGGAAGCGACTTTTTCACAGGCATCCTTTTTAACGTTTAAAATTTCTTCCATATGCTGCTCAATATAATCAAAAAAATCTCTGCTTGCCATACATGCATGTTTGATAGTTTCTGCCAAACCACTGGATAATTGACGCTTTGGAAGTGTTTTCCAAGTTGCAATATCTATATATACTTTTTCCGGCTGATTAAACAATCCAATTAAATTGGTAGCTAACGGAGTATCAACGGCTGTTTTTCCACCCACAGAGGCATCTGCCGCCGCTAACAGTGTAGTTGCATAATTAATAAATGGAACACCTCTTCCAAAAGTACCCGCAACAAATCCTGCCAAATCTGTTACTACGCCACCTCCCACGGCAATAATGCAGCAATCTCTGCGAAAACCTTTTTCTAACATGGCATCTTCTATCTGCTCTTTTGTCTTTCGGGTCTTGTTCTTCTCTCCTGCTTCTAACACGAATAGTTCCGCTGTATAACCAGCGTTTTGCAATAATGATAAAATTTGATTTGCGTATAAATCTTTTACAATAGAATCCGTAATTACTGCAAACTTTTTTATATTTCCCATCAGCCCCTGCTTTATATCCTCTAATAGTTTCTGTTCTAATTCAAATCCTATTTCTATTTCATAACTGTCATCCACTACTTTTTTTAATTCAACCTGAAATGTACTCATTTTCGTTTTCATCCTTTCTTCTATTTCCTTACGTAATCACTTAATCTAATCAAATATTTCATGCTCCATATTTCTCCATTAGGTAAAACTTTCCTTTTCTAAATTCCACACTTCCAGTAATTTTATACCCTAAAGACTTGTATAATTTTACAGCATATGGATTCTCCGTAAATACATCTAAACGAATACTTTTTATCCCTTGTTGTTTCTGTTCTTCTTCCATGTGACTTACTACCTTTCTGGCAATCCCTTGATTCTGAAAAACAGGATTTACACACAAACGGTGAAGTACTCTATATTTTTCTCCTATATATTTCCATGTTCCATTTTCATACTGTTCATCTGACTCTTGATTTACCACATATGCAGCTACGATTTCATTTTCCTTAAAAACTGCCATTAATTCATTTCGTTTTATATCTTCCTCTAAATCTTCTCTCATAGGATATAACTCATCCCATTGATAAATTTTATTATCATTCATTTCTTGAATTGCTTTGGTATACATTGTAAAAATTTCTTCTAATTGGCTCAACTGAGCTAATGTAAATATTAACACTTTAATAAACCTCCATTGCACTCTTCCTCAAATTATTCATTTTCATAGAGATTATCCTCTCAACCAGTATTTTTCATAATGTATTTTTCATAATGTATTTTTTATTATAACGCAAACCAGATTTCTTGTACAGAAAAACAGGACTCTATCATTTAAGATGCCTTACACAAAAAGGACCTTATCGCTATGATAAAGTCCTTTTCCATAATACTCAATATAAATAAATCGTCTAATTTGTAAACAACTGTGTCCAGTAGTTTCTTCCTGCGCTGTTCTGATAATATCCTACTCCGATTTTTGTAAAGTTCGTATTCAGCATATTGGCTCTATGCCCTTCACTATTCATCCAAGCATTAACTACTTCTTCCGGTGAACGCTGTCCCCATGCAATATTTTCTCCTGAACTACGGAAAATAATTCCAGCATCTGTTAAAGCCGTACTAAAACTTCTGCCATCAGGTCTTGTATGGGAAAAAGATGCTTCTATTTCCTTTGCTCTGACTAACGCTGCTGCCTCTATTCCCTTATCTAAAGTAAGTGCTTCTGCGCCTACCTTTGCTCTTTCTTCATTTACTAACTTTACCACCTGTTCTGCATAAGAAAGAGCAGGTGTTTCTGTATCAGTCTCCGGCTGGTTATCATCAGGTGTCTCAACATCATTTCCTGGTTGATTATTGTCTGGTGTCTCTGTATCAGTCTCCGGCTGATTATCATCAGGCACATTAATATTAGGAAAACGATTACAAAGTTCTTTTAAAAGTTCCTTTACTTCTTCCGGATTACATACTTGTCCTCCTGCCACAATATAACCTTTTCCATTCCACAACTCGCAGGAAATAGCACTTTCCTCGGCTGCCTGTACTGGCAAAATAATGCATCCTGCAATCCCCACTGCTGTAATGCATGCTAATAATGATATTTTTCTCATGTAAACCTCCTGTTTTCAATTATTACAAAAGTATTTCGCAATAATTTCTTTTTTGTTACAAGAAGTATCATACCATGATATATGCATAAATAATACAGGGAATAGATGGTGCTTTTGGAAGAATTTTTAATTTTTCTAAATACTTTCTAAATCCCATCCATTTTGCAAACCATTCTACAATATCCTAATACATCTCCGGATAACGTATCACACACAAAGACGATTTGTTATTTATGATACGGTTCTCCCTGCATAATCCGATATGCACGATAAATTTGCTCCAATAAAATTACTCGCATCAACTGATGTGGAAATGTCATTTTTGAAAAGCTCAGTTTAAAATCTGCTCTTTTCAATACTTCGTCTGCCAATCCAAGAGAACCACCGATTACAAATATCATATGACTTACTCCACCTATTCCCATTTGTTCCAGCTTTTCAGACAATTCTACGGAATCCAACATTTTTCCTTCTATTGCAAGTGCACATACCCATGCATCTTCCTTGATATATTTTAAAATACGCTGCCCTTCCTTTTCCTTAATAAGACGTTCCTCTGTTTCGCTGGCATGGTCTGGTGTCTTTTCATCGGAAACTTCTATTATTTCTAACTTACAATATCTACTCAATCTTTTCTGAAATTCTTCAATTGCCTGTCTATAAAATTTTTCCTTTACTTTTCCAACTGTTAACACTGTTATTTTCATTTCTTATTTTTCTCCAAGAATTCTATTCTATCATATAGTCATTTCATGTGATAAATTTGTTAGTCACTCAAGCACGTTGTTCCATTTTTATTCATTATATCACATACCAGTTGTATTAATCAGCCGTTTATTTTATAATTTATTTATCTTTTTACGAAACGAGGTATATTTATCATGAGTTATGATTACAATTTGAATGATACATCCAAGCAAGACTCTTCTTTTTTACTTTCAGAAGCTTCTCATGCTTATGTGGAAATCGGTAAAAAATATAAAGACGCAAAAAGTACGGCGTATACTTTTCTTATTACTGGATGCCTTGGTATTCTTCTGTTAATCCTCCTTTGGATTGGAATCTTACCAATTTCCCTTTCCTTTTTCACCCAATGTTTAGTTACCATTGTTTTAGGAATTCTTTTTCTATTCTTTGTATTTATTGGAATTCGTTCTTTTGGAGAAATGAAATCCTTAGCTTCTGCAAAAAATACTGAAGAATGTACCATTATTCAAGTAAAACAATGGTTTGAAGATAACTATTCGGCAGATGCTATTTCTAATGGTATGGATACAGAGGATATTTCCTTAGAACAGCTATATTTTCTACGTTCTGAAAACATCAACCGTCTTATGAAAGAAGCATTTCCTACATTGGAAGAAAATTTTTTAGAATATATGACAGAAAAAATTTATCAGATGTATTTCCCTGATTAGAAAATTCTGCTATACTATCCTTATATAAATAATGTTGCGAGGTGGCTTATTATGAAGTTATTAGAAGACAAAATTCTTTCTGACGGTATCGCCGTTAACGAACACATTTTAAAGGTTGACAGTTTTATCAATCATCAGGTTGATCCTGAATTGATGCAAGAAGTTGGAAAAGAATTTGCATCACATTTTAGTGGAAAAGGTATTACCAAAGTAGCTACTATTGAAAGCTCTGGCATTAGTCCTGCTCTCATGACAGCTTTTGCACTGAATGTTCCTCTTATTATTTTAAAAAAACAACCTTCTAAAATCTTAAATCAAGACTACTATCAGACCGTTGTTACTTCTTATACTAAAGGAACTAATTATGAATTAACACTTTCTCAAAAATATATTTCAGAGGAAGACCATGTTTTAATTATTGACGATTTTCTTGCTAATGGCGAAGCGGCTACCGGAGCTGTTCGATTAATTCGTAAATCGCACGCTACTATTGCAGGTATTGGTATCTTAGTTGAAAAATCCTTTGAACCCGGACACGATAAACTTACACAGCAGGGCATTGAAGTTTATTCTCTTGCCCGCATTGCGAAACTAGGCGAAGGATTTGTAGAATTTGTAAAAGAATAATATTTTAACAAGAGTCATGTAATACTTCTATGTTAATACTTAAAAAGGACACCGAAAAGCAATTATTACTTTTCGGTGTCCTTTTATTATATCACAGGAAACAATGCATCACATTAACGTATAAGGAGGCACGTTCTTCCTATGATATTAAAGTTTTATGTTTTATAAGTGTTTCATTACGTCTTCTGTGTATACTCTTAGCACTTCGCCAACGCTCCATGCCTGTGAAAAACAGCCACGAGAAGTACATGGAAAATCACCATCAAAAATTTCTGCAATTCCATTGAGACATCCATCTTCCATGTGGTCTAAAAACAATTCACACATTTTCTTGACTTCCAATATTGCTTCTTTGGAGTAATCATGTGCTTTACAATAAGCTGTGAGATACGCACCAATCGGATATGCCCATACCGTTCCCATATGATAAGCTGCATCACGTTTGATACATTCTCCGATATAAATGGGGTGATATTCAGCATCTGCCCAAGAAAGAGAACGCATACCATATGAAGTATACAAATATTTCTTACATACGTTTACTATGCTTTTTTCTTGTTCCTTTGTCAGCATCGTATATGGAAGTGAAACTGCCCACAACTGATTTGGTCGTATTTTTCCATCATTTTCATCTACCACATCAAAGAGACAACCTGTTTCTTCATTCCAAAACTTCTTGCAAAAACTTTCTTTTACCTTTTCGCTCAGTTTTTGATACTCACTACCATCTTCGTGAAAGATTTCACATAGATACTCCATCACTTTTAACGCATTATACCACAATGCATTAATTTCTACGGGTTTTCCATGTCTTGGTGTCACAACCCATTCGCCAACTCTTACATCCATCCAAGTAATTTGGTCTAAATCAGAACCACCCGCTACCAATCCATCTTCATCCATATGAATGGAAAAATCTGTTCCATTTTTATAAGCTTCTACAATTTCTTTTAAATATGGAAATATTTTCTCTTTTACAAACCCTTTTCCTTCTTCTGAATTATCATAGGCAAGGTATCGGTCTACCGCATAAAAATACCACATAGATGCGTCCATGGTATTATACATCGGTTCTTCTCCTGCCTGATTTGGGAAAACATTTGGAATCAATCCATGCTTTACATATCTTGAAAATGACTCTAAGACATCTCTTGCATCCTGAAGTCTTCCAGTACAAAGGGTCAAACCATGAAATGCAATCATGGTATCTCTTCCCCAATCTGTAAACCATGGAAATCCTGCTAAAATTGTTTTTAATCCAGTAGAATTACGTGCTGCCAAGAAACTATCTGCTGCCCAAGTGAGCTTTCTTGCAAACTCATCTTGAATCACTGACTGATTCATACAATCAAAAATTGCTTTTTTATAATCCTCTACAATCTGAAATCCATCTTTTTTGGCTATGTCAATATTTTCTACTGAACAAAGCATATAAAATTTCTTCTTTTCAAACGGCTTTAATTCTATATCAATATCATACGGTGTATAGTGGCTATCCAGACTATGACTTCCTGTTCGTACATCAATGGTATAACATAAGTCTTCCTCTACCACAAACGTTGGTGCTGCCATGGAAGTAGGATATGTACTTCTGTCTACATAATCACCCTCCGATGTATAAAACTTCACCTGAATCTCCGGATATGTTTCTGTCTCTAATGTAAGTACATTTTTCTCTATACTTTTTTTATAAGAAATCGCAGACTTATCTGTCATATTTGCTGCTTCTCTTACATTAAACAACGGCGTGATATGCAAAGTTGCAGACTCCATTCCATTTTCTACTTCATAGCAAACCGCTACCGTATTTTCACCCCGTACCATTCCAATCGTTTTCTTCAAGAAAACGTCTTCTGCCTGATACAAATACTGCGGTACTGCTTCCAGTGAAAAATGCTCTAAATAACGACATCCGTTTTTTTCTTTTCCAAGATAACGTTGACATGCCAAATCAATAGTGCGTTTTCCAATATCAATACGTTCCTGCGTCTTGCTTAAAATCAACATTCTCTCTACTGGTGGATTCATTGCTGCCACCAAATATCCTGAATGACTTCTTGTTAATTCTCCCGTTACACTGCAATTAGAATATCCTCCAATTCCATTCACCAGCAGCCACTCTTTTTCTAACCCCTGTTCCGGTGTCCGCCAGTTACTCTTTCCTAATTGATAATTCTCCATAAAGATTTCCTTTCACACTGTGCAACATATTTTACAAATAATTATAAATATTTATAATATATTCAAAAGCTCTTATCACTTTAGCGATATGACCTTTTGAATACAAAATACTACACCATAATTTACATCATGGTGTATATATAAAATTACATTTCGTCACATCAGACCAGCGTTCTCTTTTATCTACCAAAATAACAGAAAAAATATTATTTCCTTCTGGTATTTCCAGTGGTTCTACATACTCTTCCGAATTAGCCGTTGGGTCTGTTCCATCCCAAGTGTAATATGCTCTGCATCCGTTTGGAACATCTACGGTTATTTGCTGTGGTATGGTAATTCTTCCTCCATCCGGTGTGACTTTTGGTGCTTCTGGTGGAGCAAATTCCACCTTATAAGTGAATTTTGTTTCATCACTATAAATACCAAGCTCATTTTCTGAAATTGCTCTTATTACAGTAGTTCCTTCCTCTAAAAAGATTGGTTCTTCGTATTTCTTTCCCTGCTTTGGATCTGAACCATCTAAGGTATAATAGGTAGTTGTTCCAGATTGGGAAATAATCTCCAAGCCTTCCTCTTCCTCATAATCTTCCTCTGAAATCTCTGGTGCTGTTACCAAATAATCGGAAAATAAGTCCAAAATACTACTATCTTTTGTCTGTTTGGAAAGTTCTGCTATGGCATCATAATTCTGTAACTGAACATAGATGTCAATCAGGCTTTGATACGCCTTTTCATTATCTGACTCTAATTCAATCACCTTTTGGAATGCACCAACCGCATCATCCACTTCATCCTCCGCTTGGTACACATTGCCTAATAACAATAATGCCTCTATGCTATCCGCTTTTAGTTCTACTGCACGTTCCAAATACTTTTCAGCCTTGGTGTACTCTTTTTCCTGCATATATGTCTCGGCCTTTTCAAATTGGTAGTCATAAGAATTATTGTGATTGTGATTTACCACTAAAACAATCAAAAGTATTACTACAATTACTGCTCCAACGGCACCCACAATCACAGGAGCTTTGCTCTTTTTCTTCTTTTTGTGCGGTACTTGGTTCTTTTCTTCCTCTACTTCTTTTTTCTGTTGATTTGTATTATTTTGCTTCTTTTCCTGATTTAAAAGCTCCTTTAACAAATCATCTTCCAGCAGATTATAATCAGGTACAATCTGTGCCTCTTGTCCGCAAACAGAACAATAAATACATCCTACCTTTAATTCCGCTCCACATTTTGCGCACTTCATCGTTTTTCCTCTTCAATACTCTGTACACAGTTGCTCATTAACATAGCAATCGTCATTGGACCAACTCCGCCCGGAACCGGTGTAATTGCAGATGCAATCGGTTCAACTTCATCAAACTTCACATCGCCGCAAAGCTTGTTGTTCTCATCCCGATGAATTCCAACATCAATAACAACCGCACCCTCTTTTACATATTCTGTACCAATAAATCTTGGTTTTCCAATTGCAACAATCAGAATATCTGCCTGCTTGCATAACTCCGGTAAATTTTTGGTTCTGGAATGTGCAATTGTTACCGTGGCATTTTCTCGCAACATCAAAAGTGCCATTGGTTTTCCTACGATATTACTTCTTCCGATTACTACGCAATGTTTTCCTTCTATTTCTACGCCGGAGCGTTTTAATAACTGGATAATCCCTGCCGGAGTACAGGATAAAAATCCCTTTTCTCCAATGGTCATCGCTCCAACACTTTGTGGATGGAATCCATCTACGTCTTTTTTAGGACTGATTGCCTGAATCACCTTGTCTGCACTAATATGAGTAGGAAGAGGAAGCTGCACTAATATACCTTTCACTTCTTCTTTCTTGTTTAATTCTTCAATTAACTTCAAAAGTTCTTCTTCCGTTGTACTCTCTGGTAATTCATATGCCAAAGATTCAATTCCAATATAAGCACATGCATTTTTCTTATTACGCACATAAACGCTGGAAGCCGGATCTTCTCCCACTTGAATCACAGCAAGCGCTCCTGTCTTTCCTTCCGCTTTTAATGCAGCTACTTTTTCTTGTAATTCGTCTTTGATTTCCTGTGATATTTTCTTTCCATCAATTAACTTTGCCATGGTGTCTCCTTTCTACCTATCTTTTAAAATAATCCAGTGATAACACCATCATCATCTACATCAATATTATACGCTGCCGGATTCTTTGGTAAACCTGGCATTGTCATGATTGCACCAGTTACTACTACCACAAATCCTGCTCCTGCGGAAACATATACTTCTCTTACATTGATATCAAATCCTGTCGGACGTCCTAATTTTGTTTGATCGTCAGAAAGAGAATACTGTGTTTTTGCCATACATACTGGGAAATTGCCCATACCAAGTTCTTCAATTCTCTTTAATTCTTTTAACGCTGCCGGTGCATAAGTAACACCATCTGCTCCATAAATTTCTTTTGCAATGGTTTCAATCTTGTCTTTTAAAGGTAATTCCTCTTCATAAAGTGGTTTGAAGTGATTTTCTTTGTTTTCTAATGTATTCAATACCTTTTCTGCTAAAGCAACGCCGCCTTCTCCACCTTTTTCCCATACTTCGGAAAGTGCAAATTCACATCCTCTTTCTTTACAGAACTGTTCAATATAATCTGTTTCTGCTTTGGTATCTGTAATAAAGGAGTTTAATGTTACAACAACCGGTACTCCAAATTTCTGAAGATTTTCAATATGTTTCTCAAGGTTTACAATACCTTTTTTCAATGCATCCAGATTTTCTTCTGAAAGCTCTGTCTTTGGTACACCACCATTATATTTTAACGCACGAACTGTTGCTACCAAAACAACTGCATCCGGCTTTAATCCTGACTTACGACATTTAATATCCATGAACTTCTCTGCTCCAAGATCAGCACCAAATCCTGCCTCTGTAATAACATAATCAGCAAGTTTTAATCCCATCTTAGTAGCACGTACACTATTACATCCATGCGCAATATTTGCAAATGGTCCTCCATGTACAATTGCCGGAGTATGTTCTAAAGTCTGAATCAGGTTCGGCTTCAAAGCATCCTTTAATAATGCTGCCATAGAACCTGTGGCTTTTAAGTCATCCGCTGTTACCGGTTTTCCATCAAATGTATATGCCACAATCATGCGGCCTAAACGTTTCTTTAAGTCTGCCATATCATTTGCCAGACATAATACTGCCATGATTTCGGATGCTACTGTAATTACAAAATGGTCTTCTCTTACCATACCATCTACTTTTCTTCCAAGACCGATTACAGTATTACGAAGAGAACGGTCATTCATGTCAAGACAACGTTTCCATACTACCTGTCTTGGGTCAATTCCAAGTTCATTTCCCTGCTGAATATGATTATCCAATAACGCTGCCAATAAGTTATTTGCAGAAGTAATTGCATGGAAATCTCCTGTAAAATGGAGGTTTAAATCTTCCATAGGTACTACCTGAGAATATCCACCACCTGCTGCTCCTCCTTTGATTCCAAAACAAGGTCCTAAAGATGGCTCTCTTAATGCTAATATTGCCTTTTTCCCAAGCTTTCCAAATGCCTGACCTAACCCTACACTTACAGTTGTTTTTCCTTCTCCTGCCGGAGTAGGATTAATTGCAGTTACAAGGATTAACTTTCCGTTTGGATTTTTTTCTACCCTTTTCATTAATTCATCTGATAATTTTGCCTTGTACTTTCCGTACAACTCTAAATCGTCTTCCTTAATATCAAGTTGTGCTGCCACATCCCTGATATGTATCATTTCGGCTTCCTGTGCAATCTGAATGTCTGTTTTCATTTTTCATCCTCCTCGACTTATTCTTCATTCTTGTTTTTAAACGTATTCTTCAATATATTCCTCAAATTCTGACATAGACATCAGAATCTTTCTAGGCTTTGTACCCTCTTCTGGTCCAACTACACCGGCTTCTTCTAACTGGTCCATAATACGCGCTGCCCGATTAAATCCAATCTTAAACATACGCTGTAACATACCTATTGAACCTTTATCTTTTTCTATAACAAACTTTCCTGCTTCTACAAAGTATGCATCTCTTTCATCCGCACTTCCGGCACTTCCAATGCCAGAACCGTTTCCAACAGAAACACTGTTCATTTTTTCCTCTATTTCCGTATTATATACCACGGTACTTTGTTTTTTCAAAAAGTCAACCACTGCTTCTACTTCACCATCTGACACAAACGGTCCCTGAACTCGGAGCGGCTTTTGATATCCCTGTGGATAGAACAACATATCACCATTTCCAAGTAATTTTTCTGCTCCGTTCATATCCAGAATCGTTCTGGAATCAACACCGGAAGAAACAGAAAAAGCAATTCTTGACGGCATATTTGCCTTAATCAATCCTGTGATAACATCTACGGATGGTCTTTGGGTTGCAATAATCAAATGTATTCCGCAGGCTCTTGCTAACTGTGCCAAACGACAAATTGCATCTTCCACATCTCCCGGTGCAACCATCATCAGGTCTGCCAACTCATCTACTACAATAACAATCTGTGGTAACTTCTGTGGCTTTGTCTCATCCGGTATATCCTTGATTGCTTCTACCTTTTGATTGTAACCTTTCAAGTCTCGTACCTGATATTCAGCAAACTTCTGATAGCGTTCTGTCATTTCTGCTACTGCCCAGTGTAATGCTCCTGCAGCCTTTTTCGGATCTGTTACTACCGGAATAAACAGATGCGGGATTCCATTGTATACACTCAGCTCAACAACCTTTGGATCAATTAAAATAAGCTTTACATCCTCAGGATTTGCCTTGTACAAAATACTCATAATAATGGTATTAATACATACTGATTTACCGGAACCGGTAGCACCTGCAATAAGCAAATGAGGCATTTTCGCAATATCTGCTACTACTACCTGACCGCCAATATCTTTTCCTGCCGTAAAACAAATATTTGACTTATGATTCTGAAATTCAGAAGCTTCTATCATATCTCGGAAACGTACCATTACATTTTCCTTATTTGGCACTTCTATTCCAACAGCAGCTTTCCCCGGTATTGGTGCTTCAATACGGATATCCGCTGCTGCTAAATTCAGCTTAATATCATCCGCTAAATTTACGATTTTACTTACCTTGACTCCCATTTCCGGCTGCAATTCATAACGTGTAACACTTGGTCCACAGCTTACATCCGTAATAGTAACATTTACACCAAAAGTTTTCAATGTTTGTTGCAATTTCATTGCAGTTTCTTGTAAATGTTTTTTGGAATCTCCCTGTGCATTTTCACCTTTAGTAAGTAATGATAACGGTGGGAACATATAATCTTGTGCTGCTTTTTCAACAACGGTTGGTTGTATCTGTTCCATTTCCTGTTCAATTTCTGCCACATTTTCTTCTATTGCTGCCTTTTCCTGCTTTGGCTGTTTTGGCTTCTTATGTACTGTTTCTACCACCACAGGCTCCGGTATTATTTCTTCCAATCCCATTTCTGGCTCTAATTCCATTTTGGGATTTATTTCAATCGCACTTTCCGGTGGCATAGCTGCCTGTTCCGGTGAAAAGAGCTTGTCTCTTACCTGTGGAGAAAATACTTCTTCTTTTTCTTCTACCAAAGGTGCGGTCAATTCACTGATATTATCAGAATTTTTAACATCCGGAGGGATTACTTTTGTATCAACTGAAACACCCTCCACTTTTTTATCCATACGACGTTTTTCTCGCTCCTCACGCCGCTGTTCTTTTATTTCCCGACGTCTTACAGCATCTTCCTTAGCAGTATCGTATACTTTTTTGCTTCCTTTTTTTACACCGCCTAAAAAAGAACGTTCTGTCAAAAGCACCATGGAAATAATCAGAATAATAATATCTACCACATATGTTCCAAGCTTTCCAATTGCCGGACACAAAATTCCTGCCAACAGTCCTCCGATTGCTCCGCCACCATTTTTATTGATTCGGGCATATTCATAACCTGCCTTGATAGAATATGTTCCTGATGCATCTACAACCAATTCTACAAACAGACTTAGAAATAAAATAAATAATATACCTGCAACAATTTTCACTACGGCAACGGTATTTTTACGATTTGACATAAAAAAGGCGGTTCCTACAAATAATGCAATTGGAAATATGTATGACATCAGTCCGAATACACCAAAAAAGAAGGAACTTACCTTCTCACCTACAAAACCTCCAAATCCAAAATTACTGATAAAAAGAAGAATTGATACTGCCAATATGGAAAGCAAAATAATTTCATCGCGAAATTCCTGCTGCTGCTTTATATTCTTCTTTCCTTTCTGCCCGGATGTCTTTCTCTTTGTGCCGCCTCTGGCAGATTTATTTTTAGGCTTTGCTGCCATCTTGCTTCCTCCTAATTTCTTACTCTTTCATTCATGGGCAGAGCTATCCTCTGCCCTATCCGTATTATCTTATCATAATTATTTAAAAATGTCATTATCCCTTTTTTTCTTCAATCATTTGATGGAGTTTTTTCATTGCTTCTGCAATTCCTCCCACTTCATTGATAATACCCTCTGCAACTGCCTGACTTCCTACTAAAATAGTTCCTAAATCCTTGGTTAACATCCCTGTATTCAGCATCATTTGTTCCAGTCTACTTTGTGTTGCAAAACAATGTTCTGCGATAAATCCTGTAATTCTATCCTGCATCTGTTGAAAATAGTCATATGTTTGGGGTGCTCCAATTACCAGTCCATTCAACCGAACCGGATGTATCACCATCGTTCCCGTAGGCACGATATAGGAATAGTCGGTAGATACTGCTAACGGAACACCTATGGAATGACTTCCGCCTAATACTAAAGATACGGTAGGTTTACTTAAGGAACTTATCATTTCTGCAATCGCAAGTCCTGATTCCACATCACCACCCACAGTATTGATAATCATCATTACCCCATCAATAGTCTCATCATCTTCAATGGCAGCAAGTTTGGGTAATACATGCTCATACTTCGTAGATTTTGTATTGGCAGATAACACTTCATGTCCTTCGATTTCCCCTATAATAGATAACAAATGTATTTTATGTTTTTCTTTCCCGTGTTCTAGGGTAATCTGTCCCATTTCTTTGATTTCATCATTCTCATTTTTATCTTTTTCCTGTTGTTTTAAATTTTCTTCCATAAAAAACTTCCCTTTCTATGTTTTTAGGCAAAGCCTTTTTCACATAGTATGGGAAGTTTCTTAAAAATTATCCAAGTATTCTTACATTTTTCTTTAACATTCCCCCATCAGGTACTTATACAATCCCTCATAACGGAACTTTGATGCATTCCATGAATAGTCATTTGCCATCGCACGGTCTACCATCTGATTCCATTGACGTTTTCTGTCAAAATAAATATGTTTAGAATAATTAATGATATTAAGCATTTCCTCTCCATTATAATTGGTAAAAGAAAATCCGTCTCCTGTATTTTCGTACTCATTAAACGGCTGTACGGTATCCTTTAAGCCTCCTGTTTCACGCACAATAGGCAACGTACCATATCGGAAAGAAATCATTTGTGTAAGCCCACAAGGTTCAAATCGGGATGGCATTAAAAATGCATCTGCTGCCGCATACAACTTATGTGCCAAATCATCGGAATAGCAAATATTGGCTGAAATTCTATCCGGATACTTCCATGCGAAATGGCGAAACATATTTTCATACTGTGTTTCTCCGGTTCCGATTACTACAAGCTGTGTATAATCATCTACCAAACGTTCCATAACGTAGTCTATCAAATCCAGACCTTTTTGATCTGTCAATCTTGAAATCAAACCTATCATGTAACGTTTCTTATCAACTGCCAATCCCAGTTCTTCCTGCAGCTTTGTCTTATTTATGCTTTTCTTTTTACGGAAATTATCGGCATTGTAATTGGTATAAATCTTTTTATCTGTTTCCGGATTATAGGCCTCATAATCAATACCGTTAACAATTCCCTGCATATCCATGTGTCTTGCTGCTAATAACCCATTCAAACCTTCTCCATAATAATCTGTTTGAATCTCTTGGGCATAAGTATCACTTACTGTTGTGATATAATCAGCATAAACCAATCCACCTTTTAACATATTGGCATCCTTTTTAAATTCCAACTTATCCGGAGTAAACATCTCTGCCTGAAATCCGGTTAATCCTCTCACAGTCTTTGCATCCCATACTCCTTGGAACTTCAGATTATGAATTGTCATGATAGATTTCATACCCCAAAAGAACATATCACCTTGAAATTCATTTTTTAAATATACAGGAATAAATCCGGTTTCCCAGTCGTGACAGTGAATAATATCCGGTTGAAAACCAATCAGTGGAAGCATAGATAACACTGCCTTATCAAAGAAAATAAACTTTTCAATATCAAATCGGATATCACCATATGGCGCAAAACATTCAAAATAATGACGATTGTCAATGAAATAGTATGTAATTCCATCCATTTCATACTGTAAAACACCTACATATTCATTTTGAATATAACTTCCACAACTCATATAAAAATGTGTAACATATTCAAACTTATTTCGCCACGTTTCCGGTATACATGTATAGTTTGGAATAACCACTCGAATATCCCATTCTTTTTTATCAAACTCCTTCGGCAGCGCACCGCATACATCTGCAAGTCCGCCTGTCTTAATAAAAGGTACACACTCTGATGCTGCAAAAAGAATTTTTCTCATATTAAACCCTCCATATTTTTATCTTATATGGTTTCTAATGCCTGTTTTAAATCTTCTATAATATCATTTGCATTTTCAACTCCTACGGAAAGACGAATCAAATCCGGTGCTACGCCTGCTTCAATCAATTGTTCATCTGTCATTTGTCTATGAGTATGACTTGCCGGATGAAGTACACAGGTTCTGGCATCCGCTACATGGGTTACAATGGCTATCATTTTTAACTTATCCATAAATTCCACGGATACATCTCTGCCACCCTTTAATCCAAAGGAAATAACTCCACAAGTTCCATTTGGCATATATTTCTGTGCCAATGCATGATACTTATTATCCGGAAGTCCGGCATAATTCACCCATGCTACTTTTTCATTACTGTTCAAAAATTCTGCTACTTTCTGAGCATTTTCACAATGTCTTGGAACTCTCAAATGCAATGTTTCTAAACCAACATTTAACAGGAATGAATTCATTGGTGACGGTATGGAACCTAAATCTCGCATTAACTGTGCAGTTGCTTTTGTTATGTAAGCGCCTTTTCCAAACTTCTTGGTATAAGCAATTCCATGATATGTCGGGTCTGGCTGTGTCAATCCCGGAAATTTATCCGCATGTGCTTCCCATTCAAAATTTCCGCTGTCTACAATACATCCGCCTACGCACATTGCATGTCCGTCCATATACTTTGTTGTAGAATGTGTTACAATATCAGCTCCCCATTCAAACGGACGGCAGTTAATTGGAGTTGCAAAAGTATTATCTACAATCAATGGCACTCCGTGTTCATGTGCTATCTTTGCAAATTTTTCAATATCTAATACTACTAATGCCGGATTTGCAATTGTCTCTGCGAATAATGCTTTGGTATTTGGACGAAATGCCTTGGAAATCTCTTCTTCCGATGCATCCGGATCAATAAAAGTGCAATCAATCCCTTGCTTTTTCATGGTTGCACCATACAAATTAAAAGTTCCGCCATATACGGTGGAAGAACATACTACATGATCTCCGGCTTCACAAATATTAAATAATGCATAATAATTTGCTGCCTGTCCGGAAGAAGTAAGCATTGCTGCCACTCCACCCTCCAGCTCACAGATTTTCTGTGCTACTGCGTCATTGGTAGGATTCTGCAATCTGGTATAAAAATACCCCTCATCCTCTAAATCAAACAATCTTCCCATCTGGTCGCTCGTATCGTATTTAAAAGTTGTACTCTGATAAATCGGAAGTACTCTTGGCTCTCCTTTTTTCGGCTGCCAGCCTGACTGTATACATTTTGTTTCAATTTCATAATTGCTCATGGTGTGTCCTCCTGATAATGTATTCATTAATTATAATTTTAGCACAAGTATTTCTATAAGGCTAGGGAAAACTATAAGAAGCTGTCTCACTCCTGTTTTATTCCGTCACCCGCTCCATCCATGTTTCCATTCTATCTTCAATCACATCATATTGACATGGACCTATTTCTAATAAAAATTTATGAAATTCCTTAATGTCAAAGGCATCACCTAATGTTTTCTTTGCCTCTTTTTTTAAAGAAAGAATCTCTAAATACCCAATATAATATCGCAAATATACGGTTGGCTCATCAATCATGGTATAATATACCTCTGAAATAACGTCTTCATCATCTCCTACATACTGAGATAAAAATTCTGCTGTATCGTCATAATTCCATCCATAATAATTCACGCCTATATCCACCATACAATAAAGTGCAAAATTGCAAGATGTATTATATTCAAAAGCCTTTGCTAAACTGCTATCCATTCCCGAATATTTATAAGCATAGCAAGTCTCTATATACTGTGCCCATCCTTCGCTATATCCGTTAAAAGATAACAGAGAACGAAAATAATGTGGATTCAAGCTATAAAAATAGTCTGTCTGATACATATGCCCCGGAAATCCCTCATGGGCTACTGTTGGAAACAAATCCATGTTTTCATACGCTTCTCCCTGATTAATATAAATGATATTTTTTTTCGGATTATCAATGGGTGCTATTAAATAAAATGCCGGAGACATAGTACTTTCTAATGACTCTGGAACATAATTTAGCGTATATTCTTCATTCACTGCAGCAGGAAATTCTTCTTCTAATGCTGTCTGAAGCATGGAAAGCATTTCATCTGGTTCTTCTGTCGGATATTCATAGCTCACCATGTCCTCTTCTAAATTATCATTTTTTGCATAAATAGCCGCTATTCCCAATGCACAACGCTCTATCTCTTTTTGAATCATCATATACAATTCATCTACGGTACGGCTAGAACCTGTATTCGCTCTTACTAAATATTCATAATAAGTACTACCATTTTCATAGTTACACAATCCTAATTTCGACTGTTCCTGTTCTTTGATTTTCGTAAGTGTATCTATCATAAGCTGATATGCCGGAATCAATGATTGCTGCATTCCCTGTTCAAAGGCTCCCATATACTGATTTTTTTCCTCTTCGGTAAGCTCCGCAAATTGATTCAATTTTTCTTCAAATACCGGTTGCAAACAATTCGGCTGTTCATTTATAAACTCACTACATTGCTCTATTACTTTATCTAAGGAATTTTCTGTAAGAGTATATCCATTTTCCATACGATATAACTCATAATTACATAATTGTTCAATATAAGAGTAAGATGTATTCAAAAGTGTTATATAATCATCAATATCTTCCTTTGACAAAAATGCATACTCTGAGAAAATAATTGGCAATTCTCCTTGTATTCCGGAGATTGGTGAAAAAGCTGAGCTGAATAACGGATATTCATTTCCTGTTTTTATAGTCTCTAAATATCTCTCAAAGGTATCATAGATAAGCTGCTGTTCATATGTTAATGCTTCATAATCAAACTCTTGCAGCTTTTCTAACATATCTTCTACTTCTTCTGTTGCACTTTTGGTATCCTTATAATCCGGTAACTGACCCCAGCTAACTTCTGTTTTCTCTACGCCATAATTTTCCGGATGTTCCATTGAAAAATGAGCAGATACTGTACTGTCAGACATTTCATCTATAAATATCCCTTTTAGATATTCCTCAAATTCCGCCTGTTCTGCTAATTGCTCCTTTGAAAACGCTCTTTCATCCTCATAAATAGAAAAGTCATAATTACATTCTTTGCTCTTATCCGTAGAGGATTCTTTTTTCTCGGATGTCTCCTCTTTTTCTTCTGTTTTTATCGTTTTCTTTGAATTCTGACTTTCGCTTATGTTGCTATTTGTACATCCTGTCATAAAAATTGCCAAACTAAGCAACAGTGCTATTATTTTTCTACATTTTTTCATATGCTCTCCCTCCGGTGCTGTAAATTGCACCTTTGTAATTATCGTAATAATATAATGTTAGCATATGTCAATTTTAGTTACAAGACTTGTTGGAAATATTTTCAAAAAGAACCCCGAAGCCCTGAACAGACTAAATCTCATAAATTATAAAAGTGACTTAGATATTAAAATATACGTTCCAAGTCACTTTTGCTTACTTTACATATTAAATTGTACCATTTCAATCTTCTCCTTTATATTTCTAATTTTATATAGCTCGGAACAGTTTTCGTTAACAAATATTTATTATTGATTTCAATATGCTTCTTCTCGTATTGATACATTTAATTACCCTCGAAAAATTTTTCATTTTTTAAATCACCTATTCTTTGTCCAATTAAATCATACTGTGTTCCACCACCAAAATCTCAACTTTCTAAAGGACTGAACAATTCCAATCATTACTATAACTGCTTATATTCTTCATACATACCTTGTTCAAGATTACTTACAATTTTCTTTCTCTCGTTTCTATCACTTTTATTAAATATTTTTCTTATATTAACCATTCCTATTATTTTCTT
>CAYTDI010000012.1:0-72298 GCA_964436595.1 uncultured Eubacterium sp. | reverse complement strand
TTTTTCAGATTTGGTGACGGAGGATGTGAAAATAAAAGCGAGAGAATTAGCATATTAGTGGAAAAAGATATAGAAGAAATTATGCAATGCTATGATAGATTTATAGACATTGTAAAACAAATGTCTATGACTGCAACAGAACAAATTGCAAAACTGAAAGGTACAGTTGTTGCAGATGAGCTTGCAAGCGATTTTAGTGAAATAGGGATGATGTACGCAAAAGAGTTACTGGAAAGTGAATGGATAAGTCAAGAACAGTATATCATTGCAAAATCTATAGATGAGATGCTAATTGGTATGTCTAAAAAAAATGAATTATGGACAGAAGACGCTCTATTAAATGCTGGAGAATGGGAAGAATGCAGAAAAAAAGGAAGTTTGCTTTTAGAAACGTTAGAATAATTTTTTCAATAAATTTAATTAGGATTATACTTTCGGACATCCAACAACCTACAACTCCTGCATTGAAAATTTATCTGCATATTGTATAATTATATTTAATGATGAAAAATTAGAAGTTATGGAGATAAATTATATGGAGATAAAAAAATTATCAAACATATTTGAGGTTCGCAAATTAACAACGGAAGATGTTGAAATAGTTTATGAGGTGAGTTGTAAAAACAAAATTTTTTATCAACATCATCCACCTTTTGTAACAAAGGAAAGTATTATGGATGATATGAAAGCATTGCCAACGGGCAAGGGGGATGATGATAAGTTCTATGTTGGTTTTTTTGAAAAAGAAAGTTTGGTGGCAATCATGGACTTGATTCTTGATTTTCCAGCAGAAAAAATAGCCTATATAGGATTGTTTATGGTGAATGTAGAATATCAGAAAAATGGTATTGGTTCGAAAATTATCATTGAATGTAGAAATTATCTGCAAACGTTAGGTTATAAGAAAATTCGTCTTGGTGTAGATAAGGAAAATCCACAGAGCAATGCTTTTTGGAGAAAAAACGGATTTATACCTATAGATGAAGACGAGTATATTTGTATGGAATTAGTTATGTAAATACTCAATTAGTATAAAATAGGACTCTATAGTTTCGAATGATAGAATAGGTGATAAGATGATTAGAATAGCAACAGAAAATGATGCAGAGAAATTACTTGAGATATATGCTTATTATGTTGAGAATACAGCAATTACTTTTGAATATGAAGTGCCATCTGTTGATGAATTTAGAGGAAGAATTCGCCAGACACTTAGCAAGTATCCTTATCTTGTAGCAGAATGTGAAGGGAGGATTGTTGGTTATGCATATGCTAGTGCTTTTAAAGAACGTAGGGCATATGACTGGGCGGTAGAAACAACGATTTACATTGCAAAAGATGCGAGAAAGAGGGGATTTGGCAAGGAATTGTATCTGGCATTAGAAAATGTTTTGGCATTACAGAACATTATAAATTTGAATGCTTGTATCGGTTATCCAATTATTGAGGATGAATATCTTACAAAGAACAGTGTTCAATATCATGAACATTTGGGATACAAATTTGTAGGTGAATTTCATAAATGCGGATATAAATTCGGTAGATGGTATAACATGGTGTGGATGGAAAAATGTATTTCTAAGCACTTGGACTGTCCGTTACAAGTCATGACCTTTGATGAAATCCGAGGGGAATTTTCAAGTAAGTATGGCATACAGTGAATCATTGCTTATATCAAAGTAGAGGAATTGAGTATATGTTGGTGCGAGAGGAGAGGTAGCTTCGAATTAGAATTAGCTGCAAAGTTAGGAATGAAATTTTTTGGGAGGTCAGATGAGATGATAGATAAGGCAACAAAAAGTGATTGCAAGGAAATTGCCAAATTAGCTATCCTGATGTGGGAAAATCATACGTTAGAGGAACTTATAGAAGAATTTGAAACTGTAATACAAGATAAAGAATGTGCAATTTTTATAGTTTCTGTTGATGATAAAAAAATAGGCTTTGCACAATGCCAATTACGCCATGACTATGTGGAGGGTACAAAGATTTCTCCGGTGGGGTATTTAGAAGGTATTTTTCTTAAAGAAGAATATAGAAAACAAGGATATGCCAAGAAACTGTTATCAAAATGTGAGGAATGGGCAAAAGAACAAGGCTGTGCAGAGTTTGCAAGTGATTGTGAATTAGATAATGTAAGTAGTTTAGAATTTCATATGAAAATGGGATTTGAAGAAGCAAATCGAATTATATGCTTTGCAAAGGAAATATAAATTCCCAAAATAATTGTATAATGATGCGTTTGTTAGGAGAATAAAAATCAACATAGCAAACTCTGGCTATATATGGTAAGATGATTTAGAATATAGCAAGGAGGACTAAACGAAAGAATGAAATTAATCAATGGTGTAACAGAAATATATTTACCGAAAATAGAGCAATTATATGAAGATGCATTCCCGGAAGAAGAGAAAAAGCCTTTTTCCATGATACTTGGTAGAGAAAAAGAAAAAAGTGTAGAGGTGCTTGCAGCTATTTCGGATGAGGACAATCAGGCGCAATTTATAGGAGAAGCAATTACAGCTAAATATGAAGATATCGTATTGTTAGATTATTTTGCCATGGCTTTGGAATGTCGTGGAAAGGGAAAAGGTTCCAAGACCTTACGAGCACTTCAAAAGAGGTATGAGAAACAGCGATTTTTTTTAGAAATTGAACGAACCGGAGTACCTGCACCTAATGCAAAAGACAGAGAAAGAAGAAAGAAATTTTATCTTTCCAACGGAATGAAGCAAATGGACTATTATGTAGAAGTGCGAGGTGTGGAAATGGAAGTGCTTACATATAATTGTGAGATAACATATGAGGAATATCGTGCTGTGTACCGTAATGTATATGGAAAAGAAATTGAAGATACTATTAAGAAAATATAACGTATAGGAGTAATGGAAAATGGGGATTTTTGACAAATTAAAAAATATTGGAAAAACCGAAAAATTAGAACAATTAGAACAAGAAGAACAAAAGAGCGGAGCGCAGCAGTCTGGCGATTGTGTAAATGATGGAAGAAGATTCACCTGTATGGTAGAAGATATATTCCAATTAAAAGACCAACAGGGAATTGTTGTGGTAGGAACCATTCATGGAACAATTTGTGAAGGTGACGCAGTATATATTATGTGTCCGGGAAATGCAATTACTCTTACAGAAGTAAATGGATTGGAATTAAAACCACAGGGTAAGGTAAAAGAAGCGTCCAATCAGCCGGTTGCTATATGGTTAAAAGATAAGAGCAAAATTGCCAGATTTTCAGTACTTACCAGTATAAGACCGCAGACGGTAGTAGATGTAGATACTGCGGTAGAAAATCCATATGTTTTAGGATTGGCAAGAGAATATGGAAGGTTTTATAAAGAAGCAGACTACATTAATCTTTTGGTTTACCAAATTGCACACGGACATTATATTACACCGATATACATGAATAAAGAACCGGAAACACAGGAAAATGGAAAGTGTGTTATGGGTGAGGGAACGACTATGGGATTTTTATCCTTAAAGCATCCGGAAGATGCTACTAAGGATGTATTTCCTGTATTTACCGATTGGGAAGAATTGCGAAAATGGAAAAATGTATTTTCTAAGGAGCACCCACCGAAAACTGTAATTTTACGCTTTCCGGATTGTGTAGCATTTGTGTTAAAAAATAGTGCGGGAATGGTATTGAATCCTTTTGGAACTGCACCTGTATTTTTGCCAATAGACTTGATAAAAGATATCGTTAATACGGAAGGATATCAGGCAGAGTTTGGTTCTAAACAAAGCTCCAATGTAAAAGAAGTGAAAGCAAAGAAAGACACTCGGGTTATGGTGGGGATTCCAAGTGAAACAAAGGAAGTTGCCCTAATAAAAGATGCATTGATTACTTATGCAAAGCATGAGGAAGAAGTTAAAAGGATAGACTTTTTACTGAAAATAGAAGAAAACAATGAGAGAGCCTATCTGTGTGTGATAGATTGTCCCGAAGAAAAAGGTAAAAAGGTTTTTGAAGAAATTCATAAAGCAATACAACCTTTTGCAAACGAAGTAAAAATTATTGACTTTATAACTTATAAACGAGCAGAATTTGTAAGAGACATTTTAGAAAAAAATCCGCCGGTGTATCAGCAGTAGACAATTCGGTACAGAATCTTAGCACACTTCTATGCTATGATGAAAACAATCATGACATAGGAGGATTAATCTAAAAATGAAAGTAATTATGACAATGATACAAGGGTTTTGTATGTCTTTGGCAGATAGTGTACCAGGGGTTTCCGGTGGAACGATTGCCTTTATCATGGGATTTTACGATGAGTTCATTGGTTCATTAGATACAATAGTAAGTGGAAACAAGGAACAGAAAAAGAAAGCAGTTATTTTTTTGATAAAATTGATGTTTGGATGGGCAATTGGATTTTGTCTGTCTGTGTTAGTAATTGGAAATCTGTTTCAGACTTATATTTATCAGTTATGTTCTCTGTTTATGGGACTTACGATATTTTCCCTGCCGATTATTTTTCGTGAGGAAAAAGAAAGTATCATAGGGCATTATAAAAATATCGTATTCACGCTAATTGGACTAGCAGTAGTTGTAGCCATTACCTATTCAAATCAGCATATATCTGCAGGAAGTTCTGTTGATATTTCATCCCTAAGCTGGAAAAATGGAATCTATTTGTTTGTAGTAGCTATGATTGCCATATCAGCCATGGTATTGCCGGGAATTTCCGGTTCTACATTGTTGTTGATTTTCGGTCTTTATGTGCCGATTATTAGTGGAATCAAGGAGTTTTTACAGTTTAATTTTAAATATGTTCCGGCATTGTTTGTATTCGGATGTGGTGTAATAGTGGGAATCTTATCCGTAATTAAGCTGGTAAAACTGGGATTGGAAAAGCATCGCAGTGCCATGATATATTTTATCATAGGTCTGATGTTCGGTTCTCTATATGCCATTGTGATGGGACCAACTACATTAGATGTGCCAAAGGCGGCAATGAGTGTGAAAACATTTCATATTGTATTTTTCTTACTTGGCGGAGTTATTTTATTTGCATTAGAAAAATTAAAACATATCGCAGAACGTACAACAGATGTTTGTGTTACAGAGTAAAAAAGTACCCTGACCGGAAACTATAATTTCTTCCGGCTCAGGGTACTATTGTGATATTCAGAGGAGTAAGTCACATCTGTTCCAAACCACTTTGGAGGAATAAATGCATTGGCAGCTTCTTCCGAATCAAATTCCACTTCTGCAAGATACAGAGGAGCAAGTTCCCCCTCAAAAACATCTAATTCAATAGTAAGATTTTCAGAAAGTGGAATGAGATAGCGTTTTTTGGAGATTAAAATGCCATCAATTTTAGGAAGCAGATGCTCATAAGCCTCTTTGGTAAGTGGCAGATTATATTCCTCACGCACCATAAGTCCTTTGGATTTATAGGTGAGATAGTAATCATCATTTTCCCGGCGAATACGAACCACGGGTTCTGTGCAAAGATAGCCCTGCTCTAACTGGTGACAGGGATAGTCCGAGAGATTTTCCGGCAAAGTATTAATTAAAAATTTACGTTCGATTTCCATATATATGCTCCTTTGAAAAGTGATGATACTATTATAAAAAAAGTAAACAAAAAAGTAAACTATGAGAAACTCCCATAAACAGAAAAGCAGCAAGTATACAAATACCTGCTGCTTTTTGCATTATGCTATTTTTGCATTATGCTGTTTTTATGCGTTTTTTGCTTACTGCTGTCCGCCAGACATCTGCTGTTCCTGTTTCATAATCATTTTCTTTACCATTTCTCCACCGATAGAACCAGCCTGAGCAGAAGTTAAATCTCCATTGTAACCTTCTTTTAAAGGTACACCAATTTCAGATGCAACTTCCTGTTTGAAACGATTCATCGCTTCCTTTGCCTGTGGTACTGCCATTTTACTTGTGTTAGAACCAGAGTTATTAGATCCACTCATGTGATACACCTCCAAATTTTTCTTTTTGTTTTGATAAGGACACCATTCTGAAGTGGTTCATTCCAAAGAATGATGTCCTTTTCAAAATGTTGTCGCTTATCATGGTGTTATTATTTGCAAAGAAAAGAAAAATATAATGGCAATTTTTATGAATTTTGGAAAATCACTCCAATTGTTTTAAAAAGGATTTGGGGGTCATATGGTATTTTTGTTTAAAAATCTTGTGAAAATAAGATAAGTTGTGAAATCCGGTGGAAAGTGAAACATCTAAAATAGAAGTATTCCCTTGTTCAAACAGTTCAACGGATTTTTCTAAACGCAAGTTGTTGATATATTCCACACAAGTCATATTCATATGCTTTTTAAAAAAGCGCATAAAATGGTAGTCGCTAAAATAGCATAGCTTTGCCAGTTCCGAAATCGTGATATTTTCAGCATAGTGAGTTTCGATATAATCCAGTACCTGCTTTAATTTGTCTGAGGAGGTATCGGTACCAGAAGAAAGATTCCGTTTGCTGTATTGCAGTAATAGGAAAATAGCCTGTAAAAATAATGATTTCAAAGCAAGCTCATATCCAGTGACTGCCTCGCCATATAAAGAATTTATTTGATTAAAAATTTTTCGCAAAGAGGCATAAGCAGGATGCTCCGGTTTTATCAGGTAAGGCATAGAAAATTCCTGATTCATAAGAGGGGTCAGATAGCGGGTAGAGCAAATATCGGTAGAGTTGCCGCCTAGAAAATTCATGTGAAATACATAAGTTTCTGAACTAATTTTAGGATATTCCTGCAAAGAAATAGAGTGAAGTACTAAAGGCGGAATGAATAAGAGGTCACCTGCTTCTACTGGATATTCCGTCAAATCAATCTGGTAGAGTGCCTGTCCTTCTGTGATTAATGTAAATTCTGCCTCATTATGCCAGTGGGTTGTTACCACCGGATAGTCTGGTTTTAAGTTGGTAATATATTTTTGCACAGGGAAAAAAGCTTCTCCGTGTTTGGCATCTTCTTTTTGCTCTAAAGCAAGAGAATGCAGCTTTTTCATGTGATACCTACATTTTTTTATAAAAATCAAGTGAGCAGTATTGTGTTATAAAAGGCAAATATACTGCAAGAAAAAATAAAAATTTACGCTTACAATAGCAGTATAATACAAATGGAAAAACATTACAACGAATCTTAATAAAGAAAATAAGAAAGAGAGGTAGAAACGATGGAAAGAAAATGGTGGCATGATAAAGTAGCATATCAGATTTATCCAAAAAGTTTTTTAGATACCAATGGGGATGGTATTGGAGATTTACGAGGAATTATTTCAAAGTTAGACTATTTGAAAGCGTTGGGAATTGATATTATCTGGCTTTCTCCTATTTACAAGTCCCCTTTTGTAGACCAAGGATATGACATCGCAGATTATTATGCAATTGCAAAAGAGTTTGGAACAATGGAAGAATTTGATGAATTGTTAGCAGAAGCAAAAAAGCGTGATATGTATATCATTATGGATTTAGTTATCAATCATTGCTCAGATAAGCACGAGTGGTTTCAAAAGGCATTGAAAGACCCAGACGGAGAATATGCAGATTATTTTTACTTCCGAGAGGGAAAAGATGGAAATCCTCCAAGCAATTATCGTTCTTATTTTGGAGGAAGCTGTTGGGAGCCGATAGCAGGAACAAATAAATATTATTTCCATATGTTTGCCAAAGAGCAGCCGGATTTAAACTGGGAGAATCCAAGACTTCGTCAGGAACTCTATGATATGGTGAACTGGTGGCTGAAAAAAGGCTTAGCCGGATTTCGCATAGATGCCATTATCAATATCAAAAAGAATCTGGAGTTTCCGGATTTTGAGCCGGATGGCTTAGACGGAATGGCAGGCTGCTGGAAGATGGTAGAAAGTGTAGACGGAGTAGGAGAATTTTTGGAAGACTTAAAGAAAAATACTTTCCAAAAGCACGATGCCTTTACGGTTGCGGAAGTATTCAATATGAAAGAAGGAGAGCTTCCACAATTTATAGGAGAAGACGGACACTTTTCCACCATTTTTGATTTTAGTGCTCATTCTTTAAGCGATGGGGAGCATGGTTGGTATGATGCGGAAAAAATAGATTTCAAAAAATGGAGAGAGACTATTGTAAGTTCTCAGTTAGAAGTGCAAAAAGCAGGATTTGAAGCAAATATTATTGAAAACCATGATGAACCAAGAGGCGTTTCCAGATTTTTGCCGGAATACGCAAGAACATCGGCAGGAACAAAAATGCTCGGAACAGTAAGCCTATTACTAAGAGGGATTCCATTCATATACCAAGGTCAGGAAATTGGTATGCAGAATGCTGTATGGAATAGTATTGAAGAATATGACGATATTAGTACCAAAGACCAGTACCATATTGCAAGAGAGGCAGGACTTTCCGATAAAGAGGCGTTAGAGGTTTGCAGCAGAATGAGCCGTGATAATGCAAGAACTCCAATGCAGTGGAATGACAAGGAATATGCAGGATTTACCACGGGAACACCATGGCTTAAGGTAAATTCCAATTACAAGGAAATCAACGCAGAAAGTCAGGAAAAGGATGCAGATTCTGTTTTAAACTATTACCGTAAGCTGACAGCAGTACGAAAGTCACCGGAATACAAAGAAGTATTTACTTATGGTACATTTGTTCCGGCTTATGAAAATGTAGACAATGTTATGGCATATTATCGTGTGGATGAAGAAAAAAGAATGTTGATAGCAGCTAATTTTGGAACAGAACCTGTGGAATTAGAGTTGAATTATCCAGTAAAAAAGGTAGTACTATCCAATATGAAAAAAGGTCAGGCAGGAGAAAAGCTGCAGCTTGAAAGTTGTGAAGTAATCGTGTTAGAGTGTATGTAAAAAATGACATGAAGTGGAAATAAGGAGAGGAAAAATGAATCAAAAGGAAAGAATGTTGCAGGGACTTCCCTATAAAGCATGGTTAGATGGATTAGCAGAAGAACGAAGAGAAAATAAGAAAAGAATTTATGAGTACAATCAGTTGCCACCGGGGAATGTAGAAAAACAGGATGAAATTATCCGAAGTATTATCGGAAAGTGTGGAGAAAGTATTTGTATTGAAACGCCATTCCACTGTGACTATGGCAGCAATATTGAAGTGGGTAATAATTTCTATGCAAATTTTAACTTAACAATTTTAGATGTAGGAAAAGTCGTTATTGGAGAAAATGTGATGATAGCACCAAACGTATCTATTTATACTGCCGGACATCCCGTTCATCCGGATTCTCGAAATTCCGGCTACGAATACGGAATTAGTATTACCATTGGAGATAACGTCTGGATTGGTGGAAGTAGTGTAATAAATCCGGGAGTACACATTGGAAATAATGTGGTAATCGGTTCTGGAAGTGTAGTAACCAAGGATATACCGGACAATGCGATTGCAGTAGGAAATCCTTGCAGAATTATTCGTTATATTACCGAGGAAGACAGAAAGTATTATTTTAAAAATCAAGAGTTTGATGTAGACGATTATCGTGACGGAGTTATGGACATGAATGACTTTAAGTGATAAGGTATAGAGAGACATTATCATATTAAGGAGGAAATCATGGCAAAAATTGGAGTTTTTCTGGCAGACGGATTTGAAGAAATTGAAGGATTAACCGTAGCAGATATTTTACGACGGGCAGAGGTGGAGGTAACAACCATTTCCATAATGGGAAGAAAAGAGATTCATGGAGCACATGCCATTACCGTATTGGCAGATGCATTGTATGAAGAAGTAGCATTTGAAGAATTAGATGGTGTAGTGCTTCCGGGTGGAATGCCGGGAACGAAGCATTTAGGTGCACACGCAGGCGTGAAGGAGCAGATTGCAGCATTTGAAAGAGCAGGAAAATTAGTAGCGGCAATTTGTGCAGCACCAAGTGTACTGGGAGAAAACGGTCTTTTAAAAGGAAAAAAGGCAGCTTGCTATCCGGGATTTGAGGAAAAACTTTTGGGAGCGGAAGTTACCAATGACGAAGTGGCAGAAGCAGGAAACGTAATTACAAGTCGTGGTATGGGAACAGCAATTCCATTTGCATTGAGATTGGCGGCATATCTGACATCGGAAGAAAAAGCAGAAGAATTAAAACAAGGAATTATCTATCAACAGTAATCTTAACAAAATTTTAGCACGGAAAATATTGACGAAAATTGTCATTATTGCTACTATCTTCTTAAATAAAAGGGAGTAGTTTGTATCCGAAGGATATAATGCAGTTCGTCATCACGTTGTAAAACCGGGCTGTATTCTAAGAAACGAGACTTTTATTGCTTATTTTGGTACGAATATGCAATAGGAGTCTCGTTTTTTGTACCTTTATAGGAAATTTTATTTCAGAAAGAGAGGAAAAGATATGATTTATGTATGGTTAGTAGTAGGATTTGTATTGTTAATTAAAGGAGCAGATTTTTTTGTAGAAGGAAGCTCTGCTGTTGCAAAATTATTAAAAATTCCATCCGTTGTGATTGGACTTACCATTGTGGCAATGGGAACCAGTGCACCAGAAGCAGCAGTGAGCATTACGGCAGGATTAGAAGGAAATAATGATATTGCAATCGGGAATATTATCGGCTCTAATATTTTTAACTTGTTAGTGGTTGTTGGTGTCTGTGCAGTAATGAAGGGAGTGGTTACCGATAAAGATATTTTAAAAAGGGATATGCCGGTAAATATTGGTGTTAGTGCATTATTATTGCTATTTTTACTGGACTCAAAAATCACTAGAATAGAAGGAATCATTTTACTAATTCTTTTTGTTGCATACATGATAATTGTAGTAGGAGAAGGACTAAAGAATCGTACAGAGCAGGCAGAGGAAGTAAAAATCTTATCTCCGATAATTAGTATTATATATATTCTGGGAGGATTGGCAGCAGTTGTATTTGGTGGAAATTTAGTAGTAGATAATGCCAGTGAAATCGCTAGAAATTTTGGATTAAGCCAAAATCTGATTGGACTTACCATTGTAGCAGTGGGAACATCCTTACCGGAGCTTGTAACCTCTATCGTTGCAACACGCAAGGGAGAAAGCGGACTTGCCCTTGGGAATGCTGTGGGTTCTTGTATTTTTAATATTTTGTTTATTTTAGGTATGTCCGGAACACTTTCACCAATGGTATCCACCAGAGAGTCTTTTGTAGATATTTGTGTATTGACCGTGGTGACAATTATGATGCTTTTATTTGGAAAGACCAAAGGTATGACCTCAAGAGCAGAAGGTGCAGTCTGCATTCTTGTATACGTTGGGTATTTGGCGTATGCAGTAATGCGATAAAAAACTATTGACAAATTTTAACATATATGATTTACTGAACTAGTAAACTGAATTAAAATAAAAAGAAAGCGAGGTAAAAATGATGATTAATTTAGCGTACACAACAAGCAGCATAATATATACAGATAATCAAAAATTTACCTCGATGGTTGTAGAACGTAGGTAGCGTATTTTATTTTATGCGAGTTGCGATGAAAATGCTGTGCTTGCACAAGCAATTGAAGAGCACCGCAATAACTTGAGAAACTTGCAAAGCGTGTTTCTCATAGTTTAGTGAATTAGGAAAATAGAGTATGCGCCAATTTACATGGAAATTGTAAATTGTATTCTTACGGAATAGTACCCCGTGGTAGATGTATCTGCCACGGGGTTTTTGCTTTATAGGAAATTTCTTCTTGATTTCCTATAAAGCAGCTCTCCGAGCAAGGATGCGCAGCTCGCAGAGTGGGGAACAGCCATAAATGGCACTGCTCGCGCGCGGAACAAAAGGTGTGCTATATCAGAAACTAGGTGGCAAGAGTGTGTGAAGCACACTTTTATTCCGTGTGAATATAGAATACCAACCATCGGGGAAAGAACAGGAGGAAAAGACGTGAAGAAAATATTAAAATACATAGCGAAATACTGGTATGCATATGTGTTTGCAATTGCATGTATGATAACAGCAATTGTATTGGATATGTTATACCCAATGATTACAAAAAGTATTGTAGATGATGTAATTATTGGTGGAAAAATGGAGCTGTTAGGTGGGCTGTTAGCAACGATTTTTGTCATTGGAATTGGTAGAGCTTTAGGGGGTTATTTTAAAGAATTTACCTTTGACTGTGTCAGTACGAAAATTGGTTCAAGATTGAGAAAAGACCTGTTTTCTCACATCGAAAGCCTGTCAATGGATTATTTTGATGATACCAATACAGGAGAACTCATGGCACGAGTAAAGGATGATGTAGATCATATATGGAATGCACTGGGATATGTAGGAATGTTAATTATCGAGGTCATAATTCATGTGTCCATCGTGTTGTATTGTATGTTTACATTGAATTGGCAATTAGCATTTATTCCACTGGCAGCCATGATTCTTATGGGATTTACAGCTATTTACATGGAACGAAAATTAGATAAGATATATGAATCCATTAGTGAAGAAAACGCTGTTCTTACAACCATAGCAGAAGAAAATCTTGCAGGAGTTCGCACTGTAAAAGCATTTGCCAGAGAGAAGTTTGAGATTACCAAATTTTTATCTCATAACAAACGCTATTATGAATTAAATATGCAGCAGTCCAAAATGCTGGTGCGCTATTATCCGATTTTCCAGTTTACCGGAAAGCTGTTACCGGTTGTTATGGTAATTATCGGAGGTGTACAGGTAATCAATGGAAATATGACATTAGGAAGTTTGGTAGCATTTTCGGAGTATTGTCGTAATATTGTATGGCCAATGGAAATGCTTGGATGGCTTACTAATGACTTGTCTTCCGCTATTGCCTCCTGCAAGAAAATCAATAAGATTTATCAGCAGGAATCCACGATTAAGGAAAAAGAAAATCCGGTGGAATTATCAAAGGTGAATGGAGCAGTTTCCTTTGAGCATGTTTCCTTTGAACGTGGAAATCAAAAGATTTTAGAAGACATTTCCTTTGAACTTCCGGCAGGAAAAACCCTTGGAATTATGGGAGCAACCGGTGCAGGAAAAACATCTGTTATTAATCTTTTGATGCGATTTTTTGATGCAAATAAAGGAAGTGTAAAGCTGGATGGAGTAGATGTAAAAGAGTTAAAATTAGAGCAGATTCGAAGCAATGTGTCTGCGGTTATGCAGGATGTATTTTTGTTTTCAGATACCATCGAGGAAAATATCAAAATGGGACAGCGGGAGACTATGGAAAATCCTACAATGGTGCATGCAGCAGAGCTTGCACAGGCAAAGAACTTTATTGAAGAAATGCCGTCACAATACAACACCATTATTGGAGAACGTGGTGTGGGATTATCTGGTGGACAGAAACAGCGTATCAGTATAGCCAGAGCCATTGCAAAGCATCAGCCGATTTTGGTGATGGATGATTCCACTTCTGCATTAGATATGGAAACAGAGTATGAGATACAAAAGGCGTTAGATACCTTACAGGACACCACAAAGATTATCATTGCACATCGTATCTCAGCAGTACGCCGTGCAGATGAAATTATCTTTTTGGAAAATGGAAAAATAAAAGAGCGTGGAACTCATGAAGAACTGATGGAACAAAAAGGATTGTACTATGAAACATATCAGTTACAGTATGGAAGCGTAAATTAGAAAATGAGGTGACAAAAATATGGCAGTTAATTCATTCCGAGAGGATGAACAGTTGAGTGGAGTAGGAAAAAAAGAAACTCTGAAACGATTGTTTTCCTATCTTTTTAAGTATAAAACAGCAGTAATTGGCGTATTAGTGTGTATGCTGATTACCGTAGTAATTACATTGGTAAATCCTTTGATTATCGAAAATGCCATTGATGTATATATAGCAAATAGAGATATGCGGGGATTGGCAAAACTTGCAATTTTTGCCATAGTATTAAATGTGATTTTTATCATTATGGTAAAGATAAGAATGTATGTAATGGCAAAGATATCCAACAAAATTCTTCTGGATATTCGTCAGGAATTATATGAACATATTCAGAACTTGTCATTTTCCTTTTTTGACAGCCGTCCAACAGGAAAGATTTTGGCAAGAATTATTGGAGATGTAAACTCCTTAAAAGAAGTATTAACAAATGCGGTAACTACACTGATTCCGGATTTTGCAACTATTTGTGGAGTGGTAGTAATTATGCTGGTAAAAGATTGGCGTCTTGCATTGGCATCTTTGTGCAGCATACCACTTATGATATTAGCAATTTGGCTTATCCAGAAATTTTCCCATGTGCGTTGGCAGATTTTTCGAAAAAAAGGTTCTAACCTCAATGCGTATGTGCATGAAAGTATTGCCGGTATGAATGTGGTTCAAAGCTTTCGGGCAGAGGATGAAACTAAGGACGTGTTTGCGGGTTTGGTAAAAGAACATGAGCGGTCTTTTGTTAGTGCAGTTCGATTGGCAGATATGTTTGGAGGAGCGGTTGATTTTTGCTGGGGACTTGGAGCTATGATTTTGTATTGGGCTGGTATTCAGATGATTGGAGCAGATTATGTCAGCGTAGGTACTTTGGTTGCATTTGGAACTTATATCAGTATGTTTTGGAATCCTGTAATGAATCTGAGTAATTTTTATAATCAGATTATTACCAATCTGACAGCAGCAGAGCGAATCTTTGATATTCTAGATACAAAAGCAGATATTACGGATGAAGCAGAAGTCAAAGAATTGCCGGAGATTCAGGGAAAGGTAGAATTTGAACATGTATCCTTTACCTATGACGCAGGCACTCCTGCAGAAACAAAAGTATTAAAAGACGTAAGTTTTCAGATACAATCGGGTGAAACCATTGCATTGGTAGGTCCTACCGGAGCCGGAAAGAGTACCATTGTAAACCTGATTAGCCGATTCTATGATATTCAGGAAGGAAGAATACTCATAGACGGTTATGATGTGAAAAAGGTATCTATTCAGAGTCTGCGTCAACAAATGGGAGTTATGACACAGGAAAACTTTATTTTTCAGGGAACGATAAGAGAAAATATTGCCTATGGAAAACTGGATGCAACGGAAGACGAAATCATAGCAGCAGCGAAAGCAGTAAATGCTCATGAGTTTATTGTGAAAATGGAAAAAGGATACGATACAGTGTTAAAAGAGCGTGGAGCAGGACTATCCATTGGACAGCGTCAGCTCATTGCCTTTGCAAGAACCATGGTAAGTATGCCGAAAATTCTGATATTAGACGAGGCAACCTCAAGTATAGATACTCATACGGAGATTTTGGTGCAGCAGGGGATTGAAGCATTATTAAAAGGACGAACCAGTTTTGTAATTGCGCACCGATTATCGACCATCCAAAAAGCAGACCGCATTTTTGTAATAGATAAAGGCGGTATTTTAGAACAGGGAAGCCCGACAGAGTTAATGGAAAAGAAAGGGCATTATTACGACCTGTATATGGCGCAGTTTAAGAATATTTAGATGGAGTTTGGGTTAATGAAAGGGATTATATAAAATGAAACATATTAAAATAAGAAGTTACGAAGAAAAAGATTGGAATCGTTTGGTAGAAGTTCATGATGCAGCAAGAATGGAAGAATTACGGTGGGCAAAATGTGAAGAAGCATTTGTTTCCCTAAGAGAAAAAGTGATTTGGGAAAGATTGTTTCAATATGAAATCTGCGTAGCTTGTATAGAAGAAAACATAGTGGGATTTTGCGCATATGCCCAAGAAGAGCTGGCATGGTTGTATATAGACCCTGCTTATGCCTGTCAGGGCGTAGGCAGAACACTTTCGGAATATGTCATTCAACATACGTCAAGGCGCCCGCTTCATGTAGAGGTTTTGGCAGGAAACGAACCAGCCAGAAGACTTTATGAATCTTGTGGATTTCAACTGGAAAAGCAGGCTTGTGGCATTATGCCGGGAAAAGAAGAAGTAGAAGTAATTGTAGAATGTATGGAGTTACAGTGAAAATGCAATATAAATTTAGAAAAATATATAAAAGATGCTTTTTGAAAAAGCTTGGCGGTCGGATGCAGTAGGTGTTTTTATAAAATTTCTCGAAAGAATGTAAAAAACACTGGTATTTTGAGAAACAGTGTGCTATAATTTCAAAATGATTGTAAATTAGGACATTATGCTCTGGTATTGTGTCCTGAAAGAGTGAAAAGTACGTCTGCACACCATTTTGAAAAGAATGGAAAAGGATAAGATATATATTTAAGGAGGAAATAGTCGTAATGAGCGTACAGGTAGAAAATTTAGAAAAGAACATGGCGAAACTTACTGTTGAGGTTTCCACAGAAGAATTAGAAAAGGCAATTCAGGCTGCATATATGAAACAGAAGGGACAGATTAGCCTTCCAGGTTTCCGTAAGGGAAAAGTACCAAGACATATGATTGAAAAAATGTATGGAGTGGAGATTTTCTTTGAAGATGCAGCAAACATTCTGATTAATCAGGAATATCCAAAGGCTGTAGAAGAATCCGGCGTAGATATTGTTTCTCGTCCAACTATTGACATTACACAGCTTGAAAAAGGAAAACCATTTATTTTCACAGCAGAAGTAGCAGTAAGACCAGAAGTAACACTTGGAAAATACATTGGCGTACAGGTAACAAAGATTGATACTTCCGTAACAGAAGAAGAAGTTATGGCTGAAGTTGATAGAGAAAGAGAAAGCAATGCAAGAATGATTACTGTTGAAGACAGAGCAGTAGCAGATGGTGATACAGCAGTAATTGACTACGAAGGATTTGTTGACGGTGTTGCATTTGCAGGTGGAAAGGGTGAAAACCACTCATTAGTTATCGGTTCTCATTCCTTTATCGATACTTTTGAAGAGCAGTTAGTAGGAAAGAATGCTGGTGACGAAGTAGAAGTAAACGTTACTTTCCCAGAAGAGTATCATGCAGAAGAATTAGCAGGAAAGCCAGCAGTATTTAAAGTAAAGATTAACGAAATCAAGGCAAAAGAATTACCTGCATTAGATGATGAATTCGCACAGGATGTTTCTGAATTTGATACATTAGCTGAGTACAAAGAAAGCGTTGAAAAGAAGCTTGCAGAAAGAAAAGAAGCAGAAGCAAAACGCACTAAGGAAGACGAAGCAATTCAGAAGATTATTGATAAGTCTAAGATGGAAATTCCGGATGCAATGGTAGATACACAGACTCGTTCTATGGTAGACGATTTTGCTAACAGAATTGCACAGCAGGGATTATCTATGGAACAGTACATGCAGTTTACAGGCATGAACATTGAAAAATTAATGGAGCAGATGAAACCGGAAGCATTAAAGCGTATTCAGTCTAGCTTAGTATTAGAAGCAATTGCAAAAGAAGAAAACATCGAAGTATCTGATGAAGAAGTAGATGAAGAATTAAAGAAAATGGCTGAAATGTACGGAATGGAAGTTGAAAAACTCAAAGAGTACATGGGCGATGCAGAAAAAGAATCCATGAAGAAAGATATGGCAATTCAGAAAGCTGTTGATTTAATCATGGAAAACATCAAAGAAAGAGCAAAGCCAAAGTCTAAGAAAGAAAAAGAGGCAGAAGCCGCTGCAGCAGCAGAAGCAGAAAAATAATTCTTGGTAAGAGTAAGGAGGAATATTGATGAGTTTAGTACCATATGTCATTGAACAGACGAGCAGAGGAGAACGGTCCTACGATATATATTCCAGACTGTTAAAGGATAGAATCATTTTCCTTGGAGAAGAAGTAAACGAGACAACAGCAGGTCTTGTAGTTGCACAGCTCTTATTTTTAGAGTCTGAAGATCCGGGAAAGGATATTCATTTATACATTAACTCTCCGGGAGGCGTTGTAAGCGCAGGACTTGCAATTTACGATACTATGCAGTATATCAAGTGCGATGTTGAAACAACTTGTATCGGACTTGCAGCAAGTATGGGAGCATTTTTATTAGCAGGAGGAACAAAGGGCAAACGTCTTGCACTTCCAAATGCTGAGATTATGATTCATCAGCCATCCGGTGGAGCAAAAGGTCAGGCAACAGATATTCAGATTGTTGCTGATAACATTCAAAAGACCAAGAAACAGTTGAATACTATTTTGGCGGAAAATACTGGAAAGCCATACGATGTCATTGCAGCAGATACAGAAAGAGATAATTATATGTCTGCAGCAGAGGCAATGGAATACGGTTTGATTGACCGTGTTATTACAAACAGACAGTAAGAAAAGAACCCAGGGGACAGCGAGCATTTGCTACTGTCCCCTATGTTGAATGTAGAGTATAAAATAGAAATTAGCGAGGTGAAAATATGGCAGGCAGAATGGATGAAAGAATACGTTGTTCTTTTTGTGGAAAGACAGACGGACAGGTGCGTAAGCTGATAGCAGGTCCAAATGGTGCATATATCTGTGATGAATGCGTAGATATTTGTGCAGAAATTATAGAAGAAGAATTAGAGGAAGAAGAAACTGTAAACGTTAAGGAAGAAGAAATCAACTTACTGAAGCCGGAAGAAATGAAAGCGTTTCTGGATGAATATGTAATTGGTCAGGAAGAGGCAAAAAAGGTACTTTCTGTTGCAGTATACAATCATTATAAGAGAATTATGGCGCCACAGGATTTGGGTGTGGAATTGCAGAAGAGTAATATTTTGATGCTAGGGCCAACCGGTTCCGGTAAGACATTGCTGGCACAGACCATGGCAAGAGTATTGAATGTTCCTTTTGCCATTGCAGATGCGACAGCCTTGACCGAAGCAGGATATGTAGGTGAAGATGTAGAAAACATACTGCTCAAGATTATTCAGGCGGCTGATTACGATATTGAGCGTGCACAAAAGGGAATTATCTACATTGATGAAATAGATAAGATTACCAGAAAGTCTGAAAATCCATCCATTACCCGTGATGTGTCCGGTGAAGGTGTTCAGCAGGCATTGTTAAAAATCTTAGAAGGAACAGTGGCAAGTGTTCCACCTCAAGGCGGAAGAAAGCATCCACAGCAGGAGCTGATTCAGATTGATACTACAAATATTTTATTTATTTGTGGTGGAGCATTTGAAGGCTTGGATAAAATTGTAGAGACAAGAATGGATCAAAAGTCTATGGGATTCAATGCGCAGATTGCAGATAAGAGAGAAAAGAATCTGGGTGTGATATTAAAACAGGCATTACCACAGGATTTTGTGAAATTTGGTTTAATTCCTGAATTTGTAGGACGTGTACCGGTAACTGTTTCCTTGGATTCCTTAGACAAGGACGCTTTGGTGCGCATATTAAAAGAGCCGAAGAATTCATTAGTAAAACAGTATGAAAAATTATTTGAATTAGACGGTGTTGCATTAACATTTGAAGAAGATGCCATCGAAGCAATTGCAGAGAAATCTTTGAAACGTAAAACAGGTGCAAGAGGACTCCGCGCAATTATGGAAAAAGTAATGATGGATTTGATGTATCGAGTTCCGTCTGATGAATCTATTGTTGGCTGCAATATTACAAAAGCGGCAGTAGAAGAAGAGGGCGAACCTGAAATTCAGTACAAAGAAAGTAAGACAGCTTAAAGGAGAAAAAATGAGGGAAGAACAAAGGAAAATTCCAGCAGTTGCACTTCGTGGAATGACAATTCTCCCGGGAATGGTAGCACATTTTGATGTAAGTCGGGAAAAGTCTGTGAAGGCAGTAGAAAATGCCATGCTTCAGGATCAGAAGATTTTTTTGGTAACACAAAGAGATGCAGAACAGGAAGAACCCAAAATAGAAGATTTATATAGTGTTGGAATTATAGCAATTGTAAAACAAGTGATTAAAATGCAAAACAATATTGTGCGTGTTCTTGTAGAAGGAATGCAACGTGCAAAGATGATTGATTTTAGTCAATATGAAGAATATTTAGAAGCACAGATAGAAGTAATATCAGAGCAAACAGAAGAGCTTCCGGTAGAAGTACAGGAGGCTATGAAGCGTAGTATACAAGAAAACTTTGCCAGATATTGTATGGCGAATCCAAAGCCGGGCAAGGAATTAGCAAAACAAATCGGAGAAATTAAGGAGCTTAATAAGCTTCTTGATTATATTGCCAACAATTTGCCGGTAGGATATGAAGAAAAGCAAAAGATTTTAGAAGCAGAGTCTTTAGAAAACCGATATGAAACATTAATGCTTTTATTGATGAATGAAATTAATGTAATGCAGATAAAGAAAGAATTTCAGACAAAGGTAAAAGAAAAGGTTGATAAGAATCAAAAGGAATACATTCTCCGTGAGCAGATGAAACTTATTCGTGAGGAATTAGGCGAAGACAATACAGTTTCAGAGTCAGAACACTTTTTAGAAGAAACAAAGAAATTAAAAGCTGGAAAAGAAGTAAAAGAGAAACTGAAAAAAGAAATCGAGAGATTTAAGAATATATCACCTAATTCTTCCGAAAGTGGAGTCATTCGTGGATATATTGAAACTATTTTGGAGCTCCCGTGGAATAAAGAGTCAAAGGATAACAAGAATCTGGAAGATGCGGAACAAATCTTAAACGAAGACCACTATGGAATGGAAAAAGTCAAAGAGCGTATGCTGGAATTTTTAGCAGTACGCAATCTGACACAAAAGGGCGAAAGTCCGATTATCTGTCTGGTAGGACCACCGGGGACTGGTAAGACCAGTATTGCAAGGTCCGTAGCTCGTGCATTAGATAAAAAGTATGTACGAATCAGTCTTGGTGGAGTTCGTGACGAAGCAGAGATTCGCGGACACCGGAAAACATATGTGGGAGCGATGCCGGGACGTATTGCAAACGGACTAAAATACGCAGGGGTAAAAAATCCACTGATGTTATTAGACGAGATTGATAAAATAAGCAGTGACTATAAAGGTGATACCGCTTCTGCATTATTAGAAGTATTGGATTCAGAACAAAACAGCAAGTTTCGTGATCACTATGTGGAACTGCCATTAGACTTATCAGAGGTATTATTTATTGCAACTGCCAATGATTTACAGGGGATTCCAAGACCATTACTAGACCGTATGGAAGTCATTGAGGTTAGCAGTTATACTGAGAATGAAAAGTGTCACATTGCAAAAGAGCATTTGATTGCAAAGCAAATGAAGAAAAACGGACTGAAAGAGGGAGAATTTTCTATCAGTGACCGTGCTTTGGAAAAACTGATTCGTGGTTATACCAGAGAAGCAGGTGTTCGTAATCTGGAACGTAAGTTAGGTGAGCTTTGCAGAAAAGCGGCAAAAGAGATTTACAACAAGGAAAAGAAAAACGTAAAGATTACAGAGAACAACATAGAAAAAATTCTTGGAAAAGAAAAATACAGCTATGACTTAATTAACGAAACGGATGAAGTAGGAATTGTTCGTGGACTGGCTTGGACCAGTGTTGGTGGTGATACACTTGAAATTGAAGTAAACATCATGCCAGGCAAGGGCGAATTCCAGTTGACCGGTCAGCTTGGGGATGTTATGAAAGAGTCTGCACAGGCAGGTATCAGTTATATTCGTTCTGTCAGTGAAGAATATAACATTGAGAAAGAATTTTTCAAGGAGCACGATATCCATATCCACATTCCGGAAGGAGCAGTACCAAAGGATGGACCTTCTGCGGGAATTACCATGGCAACTGCAATGCTTTCCGCAATTACAAAACGTAAGGTGCGTAAAGATGTAGCGATGACCGGAGAGATTACACTGCGAGGCAGAGTACTTCCAATCGGAGGATTAAAAGAAAAAATTCTTGCTGCTAAAAATGCGGGAATTAAGACTGTATGTGTTCCAAAGAAAAATGAACCAGATATTCAGGAAATCTCTAAGGAAATTAAGCAGGGACTGGAAATTGTTTTTGTGGAAAAAATGGAACAGGTGGTAGAAGTCGCTTTTGTAAAGGAATAGGAGAAAGCAATGGTAATTAAGTCAGTAGAACTAGAGATTGTTTGTGGAATCACCAGTAAGATACCGGATACAGACAAGCCGGAAATAGCTTTCGCAGGAAAGTCTAATGTAGGAAAGTCATCTTTGATTAATGGATTGATGAATCGTAAGGCTTTAGCAAGAACTTCCTCACAGCCGGGAAAGACACAGACTATTAATTATTATAATATAAACAATGCAATGTATCTGGTAGATTTACCGGGATATGGCTATGCAAAAGTATCCCAGAAAGAAAAAGAAAAATGGGGACAGATGATTGAAAATTATCTGCATACGTCAAAGCAGTTAAAGGCGGTATTCTTACTGATAGACATTCGCCATGAGCCTTCCGCAAATGATAAGCAGATGTATGATTGGGTTGTATATCAGGGATATGACCCAATTATTATCGCAACGAAGCTGGATAAGATTAAGCGAAGCCAGATACAGAAACATATAAAAATGCTAAGAACAGGATTGAATGTGAAGCCGGGAACCCCTATTATGCCTTATTCTGCGTTGACAAAGCAGGGAAGAGACGAAATATGGGAGTTAATGGATTCCATACTTGGATTTTCTGAGGAAAAGAATGAAGAAGAATAAATATATTTTTGTATTAATAATGCTGCTTGCCATTGCTTTGGCAGGCGGTATTTTTACAACTGCATATGTAAAAATGGAAGAACAGGATACTACAAAAGGAAAGTTAAATGTTGTGACATCCTTTTATCCGATATATATTGCCACTGAAAATGTAGTAGGAGATAATTCCGATATAACTTTGCAGAATTTAAGTGAGCCACAGACAGGATGTATGCATGATTATCAGCTTACGCCACAGGATATGATTCTTTTATCTAATGCAGATGTTTTTATTGTAAATGGTGGTGGAATTGAAAGCTTTTTATCACAAGTGGCAGAATCATATCCGGACCTTACTATTATCAAGGCGACGGATGGATTAGAACTCCTAAGCGAAGAAGAAAGTGATACCCATGAGGAAGAAGAACACACTCATGGAGAAGATGAGCATGAAGAGGAACATGAGCATAATCACGAAGATGAGCATAATCATGGAGACGAAAATGCTCATGCATGGATGGACACAGAGCTTTATGCAGGAATGGTGGAAAATATAGCAAATGGGCTTTCTAAAGTAGACACAGAGCATGAACAAGTGTATCAGGACAATGCCGAGGAATACTGTGCACAGATTCAGGAGCTGACGAATCAGGTAAATGAATTAAAGCAGGAGCTTTCCGGAAAAGACGTTATTATTTTTCACGAAGCATACGCATATGTGGCAAAACAGTATGGCATGAATGTGGCATATTGTTTAGACTTGGATGAAGAACGTCAAATCAGTGCCGGTGAAGTTGCCTCTGTGATGGAACATATCAAGGAACATCAAGTGTCTGTTGTACTGGCAGAAGAATTATATGGTAAGGATATGGGAAACACCGTAGAAAAAGAAAGTACATGTCAGGTGTATTATTTAGATTCTTTAGTGCGGGGAACCTATGAGAAAGACAGTTACTTGAAAACCATGCAGGAAAACATAAATCTGATGAAACAGATAGCAGGAAAGGAATGACCGTTTTGCGTAAAATTATAAAGCCTTGTGGATTGCATTGCATAAAAGTAAATCATCTTGGCGTGACATTAGGTGGGCAGGAGATTTTAAAGGACATTAATCTTCATATTCATTGCGGAAGTCTAAATGCTATTATTGGTCGTAATGGTGCGGGAAAATCTACGCTGATACGGGCAATTTTGGGAGACATTCCCCACAGTGGTAATATTGAATTTAAAGATAGTGAAAATGGAAGAATCCAAAAGCTGAAAATTGGATATGTACTTCAGTCTTTAAATATAGAAAAACAAACGCCGGTTAGTGTGTATGATATGATAGCAGCGTACCAGAGCAATGTACCGGTATTCGCCATAAAAAGCCGCAGACAGAGGGAACGTATCTTAGAACATTTGCGGGTATTTCAAGCAGAATATTTGTTGGATAAGCAGGTCTGCAATTTGTCAGGCGGAGAGCTGCAAAGAGTGATGTTGTCTATGGCAATTATGGATGAACCCAACTTATTAATTTTGGATGAACCGGTTTCCGGAATAGACCAAAATGGTATGGAGCTTTTCTATAAAACGATATACCAGTTAAAAGAAAATTATGATTTGGCTGTAATTCTCATTTCACATGATTTAGAATATGTAAAACGTTATGCAGATAAAGTGGTATTATTGGATGGAACAATTTTAAAACAAGGCAGTGTGAAAGAAGTATTCGCAAGTACAGAGTTTGCAAGAGTATTTAGCAAAAAGGAGGAGATGTAATGGAAATTTTCTCTTGGCTGCAATATGATTTTATGAAGTATGCTTTTGCAGCAGTTTTAATTATTACCCCATTGTTTGGAATGATGGGAACTATGATAGTAAGTCGTAAAATGGCATTTTTCTCAGATGCTTTGGGACATTCTGCATTGACCGGAATTGCCATTGGGGTAGTGCTTGGAGTAAGCAATACCAATATATCCATGATTTTGTTTGCTATCGTATTTGCCATATTATTAAATCAATTAAGCAGTAAAGTGGTGGCATCTACCGATACGGTTATATCTGTATTTTCTTCATGTAGTATGGCAATAGGACTTGCAATTTTATCAAAGGGTGGAAATTTCAGTAAATATTCCAGTATTTTGGTAGGGGATATTTTAAGTATTACTCCGACAGAAATTTTATATTTAGTGATAATTTTTGTGATTACATTGGGATTTTGGATATTAGGATTTAATAAGCTGTTAGCAGTAAGTTTAAATCGAACACTGGCAAAGAGCAGACATATTCCGGTGAAACTGATGGAGAATCTGTTTGCTGTATTAACGGCATTAATTGTTATGGTATCTATCAAGTGGGTAGGAATTTTGATTATTAATGCATTACTGATTCTTCCGGCGGCAGCCAGTCGGAATATTTCGGAAAATATGCGGGAATATCATTTCTTCTCGATACTGTTTTCCATGTTTTCCGGTGTGGCAGGACTCATTATTTCTTACTATACTAATGTAGCCACAGGACCAATGATTGTGATAATTGCCTCCATTATTTATTTTGTGACTTATTTATGGGGCAGAAAACATAATATTTAGAGATTATCGCAGATACCTGTGATGTAAAAATAAAAAAATTCTTAAAAATAAAGTATCTTTTCCTTAAAAAATAAGAGAAAAGGTACTTTTTTCTTTACGAACAAACCTTGATATGTTAGAGTAGAAACAGGCGAAAAGCAGAATTTCCCAAGTATTTATATTTAATAGAAAGGAAGCGTCATTAGACGCGTGAAAAGAACATGAGTGAAAAAGTTTTAGCAGTAGCAGCAGGACATGAAATTACCGAAGGAGAAGTAAACGATTTAATTAAAAACTATCCGCCGGAACAGCAGATTTATATGTCTAGCCCACAGGCAAAGCAGCAGGTATTAGAGCAGATTATTGCATTCCATTTGTTTCATCAGATGGCAATTGATGAAAAAATTCCGGAATCTAAGGAATATAAAGAAATGATAGAAAAAATGCAGGTAGAATTGGCAAGCCATATGGCAGCTACCAGCGTAATCGAGAACATTACAGTAGACGAAGCAGAAGAAAAGGCTTTTTATGAAGAAAATCCAGATTTATTTGAGGCAAAACCACAGGTAAGTGCAAAACATATTTTAGTAGACAGTGAAGATTCTGCCAATGATATTGCAAAAGAAATTGCAGAAGGTCTTGCATTTGAAGAAGCAGCAAAGAAATATTCTACCTGTCCATCCAAAGAACAGGGAGGAGACTTAGGATATTTCTCTAAAGGACAGATGGTGCCGGAATTTGAAAAAGCAGCCTTTGAAGGTGAAGTGGGAAAAGTTATTGGACCGGTACAGACACAGTTTGGATATCACCTGATTCGTGTAGAAGATAAGAAGGATGGAGCAGCTATTCCATTTGAACAGGTAAAAGACCAGATTCATCAGCAGTTGGTTCAGACAAAGCAGAAGGAAGTATATGATGCAAAAGTAAAAGAGCTTGAGACAAAGTATGGTGTAGAGCGTAAGGATGCTTAGGATAAAAAATAAAGGGGTGAAAAGATGAAAAAGTCCACCAAATATTTGAAAATAGCACTGAATTTGTTAGTAGCGGTATTTGTACTTGTAGTATTGTGTGTTGTAGTTCCAAAACTCTTAGTATTTTTTATGCCGTTTGTAGTTGGTTGGATTATATCAATGGTTGCCAATCCATTAGTACGATTATTAGAACGAAAGTTAAAGTTAGTAAGAAAACACGGTTCTATCATAACAATTATTGGAGTGCTGGCAGTTGTTATTTTAGCAGGGTACTTAGCGGGAGCAAAGCTGGTATCAGAAACAGTCAACATGGTGAATGGACTTCCTGAAATATACGAGAATTTCAAAGAAGACTTTGAAGAAATCGGAGACAATATGCAGGGATTCTATGATAAATTGCCGGCTAATATGCAGAAAAATATTTCTCAAATGTTGAATAATTTATCAGGATATTTGAGTGGAGCAGTAAAAGCAATTGGTCAGCCGACATTTGAGGCTGCAGGAAACTTTGCAAAGAATGTTCCGGGAACACTTATAGCCATTATTATGAGTATTTTATCAGCCTACTTTTTTACGGCAGATAGAGACAATATTTTGTTCCTGTTAAAGAAAAGTATGCCGGAAAGTGTGTGGAATCGCTGTTTCGGTATTATCAGTGATTTGAAGCATGTAGTAGGTGGTTACTTCAAGGCACAGTTTAAAATCATGGGAGTTGTATATGTAATTCTTATAATAGGACTTTGGATTTTAAAAGTAAACTATGTATTGTTAGTAGCACTGCTTATTGCATTTTTGGATGCGCTTCCATTTTTTGGAACGGGAACGGTATTAGGTCCTTGGGCTATTTTAAAAATATTATCCAAAGACTATACCATGGCAGTAGGGCTCATTATTTTGTATCTGGTAACACAGTTAGTTCGTCAGATTATCCAGCCAAAAGTGGTAGGCGATACTATCGGAATGAACCCGCTGGCAACATTGATTTTCATGTATATTGGCTACAAATTCAGTAGTATTATTGGAATGATTATTGCTGTTCCTATTGGAATGATAGTTATTAACTTGTACAAAGCAGGTGTTTTTGATAATCAGATACGCTGCATAAAGGAATTAGTACAAGACATTAATGAATTTAGAAAGTTAGATAAGTTAGAAAAAAAAGAATAGTATCAAAAGAAGACCAAAGATTTCGTATTGTGAAACATAATATGAAACTTTGGTCTTTTTAATACCATAGGAAATATTGTGCTGTGTTAAAGTGCGAAAGGGCATGAATTTCCTATGATATTACTTACCTTTTTTGGAAAGAACTGCAATGGAGGCAAGTGCCATGACAATCTGACTGATTAAAGTTCCCCAAAGGTAGGCTTTAATACCAAAGGCCGGAATGCCCCATACTACGGAAATAATGCGAATGGATAAACCAATCATATTAAGGGTAAAAGTTGTGGTTGTTTTCCCAAGTCCATTTAAAATACTGCTTAAAGTAGTGGAAAGATATAAAAAAGGGCACATCCACCCAAGGATGACAATAAAGGTTCCGGCAAGTTCATTAGCAAACAAAAATTTTCCCATCCAATCTCCTAAAAGTAGGAATGAAATCGTACAGAGAAAACCAAGAAACAGACAGTAAAAACAGGTTTTTCGGATAGCATTTTTAATATAATGCTGGTCTTCCTTTTCCTGTGCCTCCGCAATGGCAGGAAGCAGCATTACCGAAACAGAATTGGTAATAACAGAGGGAAAGAGAACCATGGGAAGAGCCATACCGGTCAGGACACCGTAAACACTTAATGATTCTGAAACTGAATAGCCGTAATTTCTTAATTGTCCGGGAATCATGGTAGCCTCAATGCTTTGTAATAGATTCACTAACACACGGTTAGCCGAGAGGGGCGTAGACATTAAAAAAATCTGTTTTAACCCAAGCAGCTTGCTGCCGCAGCATTTTCCTCTTCCGAGAAAGGAGATAGAATAAAGAACAGCGCCCAGTTCTCCGGCAACCAATCCCCATACAGCAATATTTACAGTAATGGAAGCGTGGCGTTCTAAACAAATCTGATAAAGAACAAAGACACAGACCACACGAATCACTTGTTCTACAAGCTGCGAGGTGGCAGGAACAAAGGTTTTTTTTAGTCCATAGTAATAGCCGTTAATGCAGGCATGAATAGCACCAAATGGAACTGTGAGAGAAAGAATTTCCAACAAAACCTGACAACGAGGTTCATCTAAAAAGAATACTGCCAGCGGTTTTGCAAAATGATACAGAGAAATTGTGCATAAAAAGGATAAAAACAGTGAAAGAATAAGACCAGTAGTCAGGTAACAGCGGTCATTGCATAAACCGGTATTTTTAGGCGGGATACCGTCACCACAAGAGGCAGCAATGGCTTGTGCGGTAAAACGTGAGATGGCAGTCTGAATCCCGGAAACGGTGAGAGAAAAGGTTAAGGCATAAAGTGGGAAAATTAATTGATAAATACCTACACCTTCTGCACCAATCGTCTGGGAAAGGAATATTCTATAAAAGAAACCGATAATTCGTGAAATGAGTCCGGCGATAGTTAATAGCAGTGTTCCGGTGAGCAGAGGGTGACTTTGCAGGGATTTAGAATTCATACGTCCTCCGAAATGAAAAATAGTTCTATTCAATGTATGTAAAAAAATACTTCTAAATGCATGGAACTTATCTTGACATAAAAAACAAAGAGTGGTACTATGCGATTATACGAAATCCGACTAAAATAGTCGGGATTTAAAATCTGCTAAAGACGAGGTGACAGCAGTGAAGTTATCAACAAAGGGAAGATATGGCCTGCGGGCATTTATTGATCTGGCAGTATGGGGGGAGAGTGAACCAATATCTCTTACCAGTATTGCAGAGCGTCAGGACATTTCCGTAAGTTATTTAGAACAGCTCATGGCAAAGCTGAAAAAGGCCGGATTAGTAAATAGTATTCGGGGTGTGAATGGTGGATATGTGATTGCCAAACCGGCAGAAGAGATTTCAGTGGGTGATGTCTTAAGAGCGTTAGAGGGGGATCTTGCACCGGTAGAATGTGCCGGCATTGGAAGCGATAAGACAACAACTCATTGCAATAGTTCTTCACATTGTGTTAGTAAGATTGTATGGAAACGGATTAACGACAGTATTAATAACGCCGTGGACAGCATATATATAGGGGAATTGGTAAAAGAAAGTAAAAAAGAACAGTAGAGGTGAATGAAATGGGAAAGATGATATATCTTGATAATGCGGCAACTACAAAAACCGCACCTGAGGTAGTAGAAGCAATGCTTCCGTATTTTACAGAGTTTTATGGAAATGCTTCTACGGTATATGAATTTGGTGGAAAGAGCAAGGAGGCAATTGCAAAGGCAAGAGAAACGATTGCAAATGCCATTGGTGCAAAAGACAATGAAATTTACTTTACAGCAGGTGGAAGTGAGTCTGATAACTGGGCATTGAAAGCAACAGCAGAGGCTTATAAGAGTAAGGGAAAGCATATTATTACCAGTAAAATAGAACATCATGCAATCCTTCATACTTGCCAGTGGTTAGAGCAGCAGGGATTTGAAGTGACATATCTTGATGTAGATGAAAATGGTCTGGTTAAGTTAGAGGAATTGAAAAAAGCAATTCGTCCGGATACAATTTTAATCAGCATTATGTTTGCGAATAATGAAATCGGAACCATTGAGCCGGTTGCAGAAATCGGTAAAATTGCAAAAGAGCATGGAATTTTATTCCATACGGATGCTGTACAGGCATTTGGACAGGTGCCAATCAATGTAGATGAACTGAACATTGATATGTTAAGCACTAGCGGCCATAAGTTAAATGGACCAAAGGGTATCGGATTCTTATATATTCGTAAAGGAATTAAAATTCGTTCCTTTGTACACGGTGGAGCACAGGAAAGAAAACGTCGTGCAGGAACAGAAAATGTTCCGGGTATTGTAGGTTTTGGAAAGGCAGTAGAGCTTGCAATTTCCACAATGAAAGAACGTACCGATAAGGAAAGAGAACTTCGTGACTATTTAATTGACAGAGTGTTAAAAGAAGTACCATTTGCCCGTGTAAATGGTGACAGAAAGAATCGTTTACCAAACAATGTAAATATCTGTTTCCAGTTTATAGAGGGAGAATCTCTGCTGATTATGTTAGACATGAAGGGGATTTGCGGTTCTTCCGGTTCTGCTTGTACATCCGGTTCTTTGGACCCGTCACACGTTTTATTGGCAATCGGATTGCCACATGAAATTGCACATGGCTCTCTTCGTTTAACTTTAGGAGCAGATACCACCAAAGAAGATATTGATTATACAATTGATGCAATTAAAGAAATTGTGGCACAGTTAAGAGAAATGTCCCCATTGTATGAGGATTATATGAAAAAGCATAGTTAAGAATTACGAAAGTTGGAGGAAAAAACATGTATAGTGAAAAGGTAATGGACCATTTTAAAAATCCAAGAAACATGGGAGAAATAGAGGATGCCAGTGGAGTAGGAACTGTAGGAAATGCAAAGTGTGGAGATATCATGCGAATCTTCCTTGATATTGATGATGATGGAATTATAAAAGACGTAAAATTTAAGACCTTTGGCTGCGGTGCGGCAGTTGCAACAAGTTCTATGGCAACTGAATTGGTAAAGGGTAAGAACATCCAGGAAGCATTGCAGGTAACGAATAAAGCTGTTATGGAAGCCTTAGACGGTCTGCCACCGGTTAAGGTACACTGTTCTTTGTTGGCAGAAGAAGCAATTCATGCAGCTTTGTGGGATTATGCAGAAAAGAACGGAATTAAAATCGAAGGATTAGAAAAACCAAAGAACGATATTAGCGAGGGAGAAGAGGAAGAAGAATACTAAAGTATGAAGAAAAAAGTTGTAGTAGGTATGTCAGGAGGAGTAGACTCCTCTGTGGCTGCATATCTTTTGAAAGAACAAGGATATGAGGTAATTGGAGTTACCATGCAGATATGGCAGGATGAGGAAGAATTTGTACAAGAAGAAAATGGAGGGTGCTGTGGATTAAGTGCCGTGGATGATGCAAGAAGAGTAGCGGCAACCCTTGAAATTCCTTATTATGTTATGAATTTTAAGAGAGAGTTTAAAGAAAATGTCATGGATTATTTTGTGGCAGAATATTTAAAGGGACGAACCCCGAACCCTTGTATTGCCTGCAATCGTTATGTGAAGTGGGAATCCTTATTAAAGCGTAGTATGGAAATTGGTGCAGATTATATTGCTACCGGACATTATGCTAAGGTGACACAGCTTTCCAATGGAAGATTTGCATTACAAAAGTCTGTAACGGCAGCGAAGGATCAGACCTACGCACTTTATAATCTTACACAGTATCAGCTTTCTCATACGCTAATGCCGGTAGGAGATTATTCCAAGGAGCAGATTCGTGCAATTGCGGAAAAAATAGGACTGCGTACTGCAAATAAACCTGATAGTCAGGAAATATGTTTTGTTCCGGATAATGATTATGCAGGATTTATTGACAGGGAAGCTCCGGGGCAGATACCGCCGCCGGGAAACTTTGTACTTACAGATGGTACAGTTGTTGGACAGCATAAGGGAATTACTCATTATACCATTGGACAGCGTAAAGGACTTGGAATTGCATTAGGGAAACCGGTATTTGTAACGGAAATTCGTCCGGATACCAATGAGGTAGTTATCGGAAGTAATGAAGATGTATTTGGAACAACGGTTTATGCTTCGAATCTTAACTTTATGTCCATTCCGGATTTAGAGGGAGAAAAGGAAGTCATGGGAAAGATTCGTTATAGCCATCAAGGTGCGCCTTGTACCATACGAAAAGTAGAAGAGGATAAGGTAGTTTGTCAGTTCCATGAACCGGTACGGGCAATTACACCGGGACAGGCTGTGGTATTTTATGATGGCGATATTGTCGTTGGCGGTGGAACAATCATTTGACATTATTATAGTAGCGTTGAAAGAGTAAACAAGGATATGTTGCATGAAAATTGCCATATCCTTGTTTTTCTATCATAGAAATTATCGTGTTGTGTTAAAGTATGAAAGTACATGAGTTTCCTATGATAGAAATAATAGGAAACACAAAAGGAAAGAAAAATGGAGATAGAAGTAAAACGCAGTAACAGAAAAACCATGGTGCTTGAGATAACCAAAGAAGCAAAGGTTTTAGTGCGAGCACCATATGGTATGCCCATGGCAGAAATTAAACGATTTGTGATGGAAAAATCGGATTGGATACAAAAGCATATGGAAAAGATGTTGGAAAAACAACAAGAATATTCTAATCAGGAAAAGCTTACCAATGAGGATATACAAAAGTTAGCCAGACAAGCCTTAGAGATATTACCCAAAAAGGTGGAATATTATGCAAAAATCATAGGTGTTACTTATGGCAGAATTACCATTCGTAATCAAAAGACACGTTGGGGCAGTTGCAGTGCCAAAGGAAATTTAAATTTTAATTGCCTGCTTATGCTGACACCGGAAGAAGTGCAGGATTATGTCGTAGTCCATGAATTGTGTCACCGTAAAGAAATGAATCATTCTAAGCAGTTTTGGAACGAGGTAGAGAAGATAGTGCCGGATTACAGAGAACGAAGAACGTGGTTAAAGGAGCATGGCGGTGAGATAATTGCTAAAATGAAAGATTAAAAAAGATACATACATTTAATGATTATTTAATAATTCCTTTGATACAATTCTATCATCAAAGGAAAGGAGTAGAGATATGTACTTAAACATATTGAAAAAAGATTTAAAGCGAAAGAAAACAATGAATTTCATTTTGCTGATTTTTATAGCCATGGCATCTATGTTTGTATCAAGTAGTGCAAATAATATGGTTACTATTTTAAATGCAACAGATTATTACTTTGAAAAAGCAGAATTAAAAGATTATTTTGTGCTAACAGAGTATGAAGAACAGAACGAAGAAAAAGTCGAAAAATTTCTACAAACAAATAAGTATGTGGAAAAGTATGATTCAGCAGAATTTGTACTGAGTTTAGGGGAAAATTGGGAAAAAGAAAATGGAAAAGCCTTAAACTTAGACTCAATATCTTTTATTATGGCATATGATGCAACAGAACAGAAATTTTTTGACAGCGATGACAAAGAGATTAAACAGGTAAAAGAAAATGAAATTTATATCCCACGAAAAGCCGCAGAGAAAAATAAGTTAAAAAAGGGTGATACTATTTATTTGTGCAATGAGGAAGAAAAAGTAGAATTTAAAGTGGCGGGTATAGAAAAAGATGCATTATTAGGTTCCGAAATGATGGGAGCCACTCGTATGCTTGTAAGTGACAGTGGATACGAAAAGGTAAAAGAAGTGTCATTAGTGCGGGGAATGCTTCATATCATTACATCCAATCATGTGGAAAAGCTGGAAAATGATTTTAATCAAGAAGACATTCGCGTGGTGTTTAATGGAAATCGTGACTTGATAAAAATGACTTATGTTATGTCAATGGTAGTTGCAGGTATATTATTGGTGGTAAGCGTGTGTCTGATTCTTATTTCTCTTGTGATTTTGCGTTTTACCATTGTATTTACTTTGAAGGAAGAATACAGAGAAATCGGTGTGATGAAGGCAATCGGTATTTCACAGCGCAATATACGAGGCGTTTATATGGTAAAATATCTTGCAATTTCCATAGTAGGAGCGGGAATTGGATTTGTAGGAGGAATTCCATTTGGAAAGGTGATACTGGAAAGTGTGTCACAGAATATTGTAATGGATTCTATAAAAAACACTTGGAGTTTGAACTTGGCATGTGCGTTGCTGGTAGTACTGATTGTAATGTTGTTTTGCTATCGTAGTACCGGACGTGTGAAAAAGTTTTCACCTATTGATGCAATTCGAGATGGCAGTAATGGAGAACGATTTAACAAAAAGGGATTTTTAAAGTTAGAAAAATGGCATGGAAGACCTGTGTCTTTTATGGCAATTAATGACATTTTTACACAGTTTCGCAGTTTTGTTATGTTACTTGTGATTTTTACCGTTGGAATGTTATTGATTACCGTTCATGTAAATACGGTGAATACCTTGAGTGGTGAGAAGCTTGCAGCTTGGTTTGGCATGAAAGAGGCAGATTTATATGTTGTGAATGAGGAAAAAGATAATCAGTTAATGCATCAAGGTGGGAGAAATGAAATAGAGAAAAGTTATGATGATATGGAAGAAGTATTGCAGCAACATGGAATTTCGGCAAGTATATCTCAAGAAATAGCATTTAAATTGAAAGTTTCCTATAAAGATAAATCATATAATGCTCTTTGTATTCAGGGAAATAGAAGTAGTACCAAAGAGTATACTTATGAAGAAGGTACACCACCAATGTATGACAATGAAATTGCCATTACAGAAGTAACTGCCAATCATATTGGGGCAAAATTAGGGGATACTGTAACAATTACAACAGGAGAGGTAGAAAAAGATTATCTGATAACTGCGTATTTTCAATCTATGAATAATATGGGAGAAGGAATTCGATTTTCAGAGAAGGCTGATATTGATTATAGTCTCGTTACCGGAAGTTTTGCAAGACAATTAGTTTATGACGATAAGCCAAGTCAAAAGGAGCAAGAGACACGCAAAGAGATCATTGAAGAACTGTTTTCAGAGTATAAGGTCAAATCCTGTGAAGAATATATAAAAGGAATGACAGGCGGTATTGCAGAGATGGTGAATCAAGTAAAACAACTTGTGATAGTAGTAGTTATGGCAATTAATATGTTGGTATCTATTCTGGTGGCAAAGACACTTCTTACCCGTGAACGAGGAGAAATTGGAATGTTAAAGGCGATTGGTTTTGGAAATACATCACTCATTTGCTGGCAGGTGTTACGAATTGGAGTTATTTTAGTGCTGGCAGTGATCTTAGGAGCATTTCTTTCAGAACCAATCGCACAGATTTCATCAGGGAAAGTGTTTGAAATGATGGGAGCAACACACATTGAGTTTGTCGTAAAACCAATAGAAGTATATGTAATATATCCGTTAATGATGTTAGCAGCAACTTTAGCAGGTGCATTGATTTCAGCACAACAGGTTCGCAGTATCTCAGCACAGGAAACTAACAATATTGAATAGTTATGGAAATCGGAGGAAGAAAATGGAAAACGTATTAGAAGTAAAGGATTTATGCAAAACCTATATTATAAATAAGAGGCAGAATAATGTATTAAAAAATATAAATTTTCAGGTTGCAGAAGGAGAAATGGTAGCCATTATGGGACCTTCCGGAAGTGGAAAGTCTACATTGCTTTATGCGGTATCCGGAATGGATGATATTACTGCAGGAACGGTAAAGTTTAAAGGAAAAGAGATACATAAGCTGTCCCGGAAAAAACTAGCACAGTTACGATTAGAGGAGATGGGATTTGTATTTCAGAAGATGTATATGCTAAAGAATCTTACCATACTGGATAATATTATCTTACCTGCGAGACAGTCAAAAAAGATTCGAGGCAGTCGCAGAGAACAGGTGGCTCGTGGAGAAAGTCTGATGAAAAAACTTGGAATTGTGGAAATTGCAGAAAATGATATTAACGAGGTGTCAGGTGGACAATTACAGCGAGCTTGTATTTGCAGAAGTATGATAAATAATCCAAAGATAATATTTGCAGACGAACCAACAGGAGCGTTGAATCGAACAGCATCCAATGAGGTCATGGAAGAATTAAAAAAGATAAATGAAAAAGGAACAACTATAATGCTGGTAACCCATGATGTCAAGGTGGCTGCAAAGTGCACAAGAGTGTTATATATTGTTGACGGAAATATCAAAGGAGAGTATCATTTAGATAAGTATGATACATCTAATGAGAAAGTATTAAAAGAAAGAGAACGTTCATTAAATAACTGGTTACTGGAAATGGGTTGGTAACAGGGGGAAATATGACAGATATTTTAATTGTAGAGGATAACACAGAGCTGGGCAACCTGCTCTGTGACTTTTTAAAAGCAGAAAATTATACCGTATGCCTTGTAGCAAATGGAAAAGCAGCAATTGAATATTTTATGCAGGAAGAAGTGCGTCTGATTATCTTGGATATTATGTTGCCGGGAATGGATGGATTTGAGGTATGCCGACAGATAAGAGAAAATTACAATACACCGATTTTGATGGTAACAGCAAGAACTGGAAAAGAAGATAAACTGAACGGTTTACTTTTAGGAGCAGATGATTATATAGAAAAGCCCTATGATATTGATATTATGCTTGCGAAAATTCAGGGGATTTTTAAAAGACGTTATGCAGTAGATAGCATAACAGATGGAAACCTAGTAGTAGACAGAGTTGGACGGCTTGTGTATTGCAAAGGGAAACAGTTAAATCTTACAACAAAAGAATATGAACTTTTGTTGTTGCTGATGGAAAACAAAGGGAAGTCCCTGAAAAAAGAGTGGCTGTTTAACAAAGTATGGGGATTTGACAGCTTTAGTGAGCCGCAGACGTTGACCGTACATATAAAATGGCTGCGAGAAAAAATAGAAGAAAATCCCAAAGAACCAAAACGAATTCTTACCGTATGGGGTGTTGGGTATCGTTTTGAATAAGGAGAGCTATGAAAAAATTTCGTTATACATGGCTGTTGCTAATAGGAGTAACAGTCCTTGTTTTTATAGGAGTAAATTGGATAATGCTGCGTTGGCATACAAAAGAGGATGGAAGACTTTATCGTGTGGAAATCAATCGATTATGCCGTGAGATAGAAAAAAATTCCGGAGAAGTATCAACAGAGGAGTACTCATTTATAACCGGAATATATAAGTTATCGCCAGAAACAGAGGAAGCGCAGAAGGCAGTTTTTTTTCAGGGAAAAGAAGCGGACTATGTGATTCGTAAGATAAATGGAGATTATTATAGAATCGAATATGAAACAGGCGAAAGAACCATAGACAGAGGGATTTTAGTAGCTGTGAATGTAAGTCTTGGCTGCATGGCAGTAGTGATATTTGGAATGATGGCAAATTTACAGCATAATTTGATAAGACCATTTCAAAAAATAAGTGAGATGCCTTATGAGTTAGCAAAGGGAAATCTTCAGACGGGATTAAAAGAAAATAAAAATCGCTTTTTCGGAAAATTTATTTGGGGATTAGATTTGCTTCGTGAACAATTAGAATTAGAAAAAAGAAAAGAAATGGAGTTTCAAAAGGAAAAACAGACATTGATGTTATCCATTTCCCACGACACCAAAACACCTTTAAGTGCGATTAAGTTATATGCAAAAGCATTAGAAAGAAATCTTTATAATTCAGAGGAAAAGAGAACCGAAATTGCCGAAAATATTAATAAAAAGGCAGATGAAATAGAGAACTTTATAAATGAAATTATAAAAACTTCCAATGAAGAGTTCTTGGACTTAGAGGTAAAAGAAGAAGAGTTTTACTTGAGAGAATTACAAAACGAGATTCAGTTGTATTATCAGGAAAAATTGAAACTTTTACGAATTTCTTTTTCTTGTAATATGGGAGAGAATTGTTTAATAAAGGGAGAATTAGACCGAGCAGTAGAAGTGATTCAAAATATTATAGAAAATGCAATAAAATATGGAGATGGAGAATATATCCGTATTGATTTTGAAGAGGAAGAAGATTATCGGATTTTAAATATAAAAAACAGTGGGTGTGAATTGAAGAAAGATGAGGTACTTCATATATTTGAAAGTTTTTGGCGTGGCTCTAATACAAAGAGTCAGCCCGGAAGTGGACTGGGATTGTATATTTGCCGCCAATTAATACGAAAAATGGATGGTGATATTTATGCACAAGTAAAGGAAAAAGAGTTGCAAGTATCCGTTGTCTTTCGTATGGCATAGTTTTGTCAAGAGGAGAAAAGAAAAATTCCCCTCTTGACATTTTTATTTATCTGCATATAATAGTTTTGTAACTAACAATTAGCTACAAAACAGTTTGATACAAAACAAAATGGAGGAAAGATGAAACACAAGAGTACACTGGGATATGAACTAAAGACCTTAGATAACTTGTTTTTCCGCAATTTGATGTCCTATGAGATTGCCAATGCTCATATGGATGAAATTACGGTTATGCATGGGTGGATTTTGGGGTTTCTTTATGATAATGAAGAACGTGACATATTTCAGAAAGATATTGAGACGGAGTTTTCCATTGCAAGGTCTACGGTAACTTGTATCGTGAAACTGATGGAGAAAAAGGGATATATCAAAAGAGAAAGCGTAGAGCAGGATGCACGGTTGAAGAAATTGGTATTGACCGAAACCGGGCGAAAGATGCATGAGCTGCACATGAATGATGTTGATGTTTTAGAGGAGTGCTGTAAACGGAATATAGACGAAGTCGATTTGAAAATTTTCTGGAAAGTGGCAGAGCAGCTAAAACGGAATTTAGAAGAAGATATTGCAGCCAATAAGAAAGTAGAAAGTAAGGAGGAAAAATAATTATGGTAAAAACCATACTTAAACAGGTGAAGGAATTTAAAAAAGATTCCATTTTGACACCTATATTTATGATTTTAGAAGTAGTTTTGGAAACCTTAATTCCATTATTTATGGCGGCTATCATTGATAATGGAGTAGAAAAGGGTGACATGAACTACATATATAAAGTAGGAGCTATTATGGTAGTTCTTGCAGTACTGGGACTGATTACAGGTATGTTGGGCGGAAAATATGGAGCAAGTGCTTCTACCGGACTGGCAAGAAACTTAAGACGAGCTATGTTTGAAAATATACAGAGCTATTCCTTTTCCAATATTGATAAGTTTTCCACAGCAGGACTGGTAACACGTCTGACTACTGACGTAACCAATGTACAGAACGCATATCAAATGATTCTCAGAATGTGTGCACGAGCACCATTTAGTATGATTTGTGCCATGGTTATGGCATTTTTGATTAATGCGAAATTAGCAAGTGTTTATCTTATCGCAGTCATTTTATTAGGTGGTTGTCTGTTATTTATTATGATTAAGGCAACCCGTTATTTTAAACAGATTTTTCCGAAATATGATGATTTAAATGCCAGCGTACAGGAAAACGTATCAGGAATCCGTGTAGTAAAGGCATATGTACGAGAAGATTATGAAAATAAACGTTTTACAAAGGCGAGCGGAAATATCTATAACATGTTTAAAAAGGCAGAGTGTATTATCACTTGGAATTCCCCTCTTATGCAGTTTACCGTATACACCTGTATTCTATTAATCAGTTGGCTGGGCGCAAAAATGATTGTGGCAAATGGTCTTACCACAGGACAGCTTATGAGTTTATTGACATACTGCATGAACATTTTGATGAATCTTATGATGTTATCCATGGTATTTGTCATGGTAACCATGAGTACTGCAAGTGCAGAACGTATCACAGAAGTATTAAATGAAAAAAGTGATTTGGCAAATCCGGAAAATCCTGTAATGGACGTGAAGGATGGAAGTATCGTATTTGACCATGTAGATTTTGCATATAGCAAAGATAGTGAAGAACCTGTGTTAAAGGATATTAACTTAAATATTCGTGCAGGAGAGACCATTGGTATCATTGGAGGAACAGGAAGTGCAAAGTCTAGTTTGGTAAACCTTATCAGCAGATTGTATGATGTCACTAACGGAAGTGTATCAGTAGGCGGATTAGACGTAAGAGAATACGATATGGAAACCTTGCGTAATCAGGTATCGGTTGTATTACAGAAAAACGTGTTGTTCTCCGGAAGTATTTTGGATAATCTGCGTTGGGGTAATAAAGATGCAACAGAGGAAGAATGTATTCGTGCCTGTCAGATGGCATGTGCAGATGAATTTATAGAACGTTTCCCAGATAAATATAATACTCATATAGAGCAGGGGGGAAATAACGTATCCGGTGGACAGAAACAGAGACTTTGTATTGCAAGAGCACTCTTGAAAAAGCCAAAAATATTGATTTTGGATGATTCCACCAGTGCCGTAGACACAGCTACCGATAGTAAAATACGTCAGGCATTTGCAACAGAAATTCCAGATACCACAAAGCTGATTATTGCACAGCGTATTTCCAGTGTACAGAATGCAGACCGTATTATTGTAATGGAAGATGGAAAAGTAGCAGATTTTGATACCCATGAGAATTTATTGAAAAACAGTGAAATCTACCGTGATGTTTATGAATCCCAGAACAAGGGAGCAGGAGATTTTGATGAGAATGGAGGTGACCGGTAATGCCAGGACCAAGAAAACCGCAGGGAGAAAGACCGAAAATTGAAAATCCGGGAAAATTATTTATACGTTTAATGAAATATATTTTGTCACAATATCTGTGGCATGTAATTCTGGTTGTAATTTTCATTTTTGTAGGTGTACTTGCAAATGTGCAGGGAACCATGTTTACGCAGACATTGATAGATAAGTATATTGTGCCGATGATTGGAGCAGAGCATCCGGACTTTGGACCATTAGCAGCAGCTATTGGAAGAGTAGCCGTATTTTATGGTATCGGTGTAATATCTACTTGGGCATATAACCGTATTATGGTAAATGTAACTCAGGGAACACTTCGTAATCTGAGAAATGATATGTTTACACACATGGAAAGCCTGCCAATACGATATTTTGACACCCATGCTCATGGTGATATCATGTCTATTTATACCAATGATATTGATACTTTAAGACAGATGATTAGCCAGAGTATGCCGCAGTTTTTATCCAGTGTAGTTACTATTGTCAGTGTTTTTGTAAGTATGGTAATATTGAATATTCCTTTGACCTTAGTGACACTTGTCATGGTAGGAGTTATGCTGTATGCAACAAAGTTTTTTGCAGGAACAAGCAGCCGTTATTTCATCAAACAGCAGCAGGACTTAGGTGTGGTAAATGGTTATATTGAAGAAATGATGGAAGGGCAGAAAGTTGTTAAAGTATTTTGCCATGAAGAAGAGAGTATTCATGATTTTAATGAATTAAATGATAAACTTTTTGAAAGTGCCAATAAGGCAAACAGCTTCGTAAACTACTTAGGACCGGTAAACGGGCAGCTTGGAAATTTAAGCTATGTAGCATGTGCCATTGTGGGTGGTGTGCTTGCATTAAATGGTATTGGAGGTTTTACCTTGGGAGGACTTGCCAGCTTCCTGACATTTAATAAGAGCTTTAGTATGCCGGTAAATCAGGTCAGCCAGCAGTTTAACAGTGTAGTAATGGCATTAGCAGGAGCACAGAGAGTATTCCGACTTTTAGATGAAGAACCGGAGACAGACGAAGGATATGTAACCTTGGTAAATGTAAACAAAAAGGAAGACGGAACACTGGAAGAATCAGAAAAGCGTACCGGACATTGGGCATGGAAGCATTTCCATAAGGCAGAGGGAACAACCGATTATATTGAATTGAACGGTGATGTGGTATTTGATGGTGTGGATTTTGGATATACACCGGAAAAAACAGTGCTGCATGATGTGAAAATGTATGCTAACGCAGGACAGAAAATTGCATTTGTGGGTTCTACCGGAGCAGGAAAAACAACCATTACCAACCTGATTAACCGTTTTTATGATATTCAGGATGGAAAAATCCGTTATGATGGAATCAATATCAATAAGATTAAAAAGGCAGACTTACGTCGTTCTCTTGGAATCGTATTGCAGGATACGCATTTGTTCACCAATACGGTTATGGAAAATATCCGTTACGGTAACTTAAATGCAACGGATGAAGAAGTCATTGCAGCAGCAAAGCTTGCAAATGCAGATGGATTTATCCGCAGACTTCCAGAGGGATATAATACTTTATTAACCGGAGATGGAGCAAACTTAAGTCAGGGACAGAGACAGCTTCTTGCCATAGCAAGAGCAGCCGTAGCAGACCCGCCGGTATTGATATTAGACGAGGCAACCAGTTCTATTGATACCAGAACAGAACGTTTGGTACAGGATGGAATGGATAAGCTGATGAAAGGAAGAACTACATTTGTCATTGCCCACAGATTATCAACCGTACGAAACAGTGATTGTATCATGGTATTAGAGCAGGGAAGAATTATTGAGCGTGGTACCCATGACCAGTTGATAGAAGAACAAGGAAGATATTACCAGTTGTATACTGGAAAGAAGCCGGGATTAGGGGCATAGTAACAGGATAAGAGGAACACTTCTGAAACGGATAAGAGAAAAGTCTGTTTTAGAAGTGTTTTTTACGAAAATAGGTAGAAATTTGTTGAAAGATGCGTTATGATAAAATTACTAATATATTAGGATGGAGGATTAAGGATGAAGCAGGAAAAAAGTCAAAAGTTATTATTCACTCTTACCGGAATTGTAGCTTGTCCAATTATTGTAGCGGCAGTTATAACAGTTATCTTTATGCGTTTGGTAAAAAACGGAACGATATCCGTAATGGCTGGAACAGTAGGAATAATTGGAATTATGGTAGTATTGTTCGCAGTATTGTTTATGGGAGTTAGGGCGTTTGTTAATCGTTTTCATAAGATTATGAATAATCTGGGACAGATTGCAGATGGAACATTGACCATAGAAAAAAATAAGTTGGCAGAGCGTCAGGATGAATGGGGCGATATGATGCGTTCTGTCAATGATTTGGTAGTGGATTTTTCAAAAATTGTAAAATCGATTTGGAAGGCAGCCGCAACCTTAAAGGAAGTATCCAAAGATTTTCGTATATCATTTGACGACATGAATGAATCTATGGAATGTGTCAGAACAGAAGTAGGAGCAATCATAGATAACACGCTATCACAGGCAGAACGAACATCCGACATGGAACAGAAGGTAAATGACATGAGTAAAGCCATTGATGTGATTGTGGAAAATGTAGAGCTTCTTACTAATAGTGCCGAGAAGATGAAAGAATGTAATAAGAACGCAGAGAGTATCATGGATGAACTGGTGTCTATCAGCCAAGCAAGTAGTACTGCGGTAGAAAATGTAAGAAATCAGACAGATTTAACCAATCAGTCTGCAATGCAGATTCGTACCGTAACAGAGATTATTGCCGGAATTTCCAGTCAGACCAATCTGTTAGCATTGAATGCAAGTATTGAAGCAGCAAGAGCAGGAGAACAGGGCAAAGGATTTGCAGTAGTAGCAGAAGAGATTCGTACATTGGCAGACCAGTCCAGAGAATCTTCCGAACAGATTAATGCCATTGTAAATGAACTGATAGAAAATTCTAATGTAAGTGTAGATATTACACAACAGGTATCAGAAGCATTTGTAAAACAAAATGAAAAGATTCAGGAAACAGAGAGTATCTTTTCTTCTTTAAATAAAGAAATTGCTCAGGTAGGAGAATCTATTACAGGCATTACCGCAGAAGTAGGTGGATTGCAGAGCTATAAGGAAGATATGGAATCAGGTGTTACTGTATTAAGTGATGCAGCAGAAAAGAATACTGCCAGTGCAAAAGAAACCAGAGAGTCCATGGAAGAGTTTGGAGAACTGGTGGCTTCCTGTAAGGAATCTACAAATCAGCTCACCAGCGTAGCAGACGAATTAGTAGAAAACATTAGCAAATTTAATATGGATTCTGTGAAAAAGGAAATGCAGAAACGATTCGAAACAGAATAAGCAGTGAAAAGTCGCTTTGGGTCATATGGACGAAAGCGACTTTTTACTTTATAGGAAATTGCGGAACAATTTGAGAAAATTAAAGTTTATAAAAATCAGGTTTTCGATTTTTAAATACAGTGTAATAAGCAAATCCTGCATCCTTTAAAATAGCAGGAACTTTATTAAAATCAAAGGCTACATGCTCCGGCTTATGTGCATCGGCACCAATGGTAATGATTTCTCCGCCAAGTTCATGATAACGCTTTAAAATCGCTTCCGTAGGGTTAGGATGTCCAAGACCATATTTAAAGCCGCCGGTGTTAATTTCGATGCCTTTGCCTTTTTGAATTAAAGTGCGCAAAATTTCGTCAATGACATCTGCAAATTTTTCATAGGTGTAATAGGTATTGGTGTTAGGACCGTACCGTACCACATAGTCAATATGTCCATATACATCAAAGCAGTCAAAGACCGCAAGATTTTCCAAAATAGATTCAAAATATTCACGATAAGCCTCGTCTTCTGTTTTTCCGGTATAATATTCCGGATAATAAGGGTCCATACGGTGGACTACATGAGAAGAACCGATGATAAAATCAAAAGGATATTCTTTTACAATAGCAGGAAGCTCTTTTGCAAGATGTGGCTGCAATCCAAGCTCCAGACCAATGTATACAGGAAAACTGGAAGAAAAATCCTGTTGAATGTCTTTCAGTTCTGAAAAGTAAGCAGGAAAATCAATTAGAAATTCATCCGGGGTTTGTGGATAATCAATATCTAAGTGGTCGGTAAAACAGAGACCGCCTAAGCCTTTTTCTTTCGCTGAATGAATCATGTCACGAGGGTCAGCATCACTGTCACCGGAAAAATGGGTGTGCATATGTGTATCCCAAAGCATAAATAAGCCTCCTTTGTTCATATTTCACAGTTTAATATATAGGAAATGTGATATTTTGTCAAAAGATAATGGAATAGAGGTGGTATCTACCGTAAAAAGTGAGTGAAAAGCAGTTTAAGCAAAAAAAAATAGTGAAAAAATTAACAAAGTTGAAAATGCTACTTGAATTTTGGACAAAGATTGGGTAAAATGTATCTAGATTTGGGTTATTGTCCCAAAGGTAAAATTAAATTCATTCAAAACTAGGAGGAATTAAACATGTCAGTAAGAGTAGCAATCAATGGATTTGGACGTATTGGACGTTTAGCATTCAGACAGATGTTCGGTGCAGAAGGATACGAAGTAGTAGCAATCAACGATTTAACAAGCCCTAAAATGTTAGCACACTTGTTAAAGTATGATTCATCTCAGGGTAAATACGAATTAGCAGATAAGGTATCCGCTGGTGAAGATTCTATCACTGTTGATGGAAAAGAAATCAAAATCTATGCTGAAGCTGATGCAAGCAAATGCCCATGGGGAGAATTAAAAGTAGACGTTGTATTAGAGTGTACAGGATTCTACACATCCAAAGAAAAAGCTTCTGCTCATATCAAAGCAGGTGCTCGTAAAGTTGTTATTTCTGCTCCAGCAGGAAATGATCTTCCTACTATCGTTTACAATGTAAACCATGATACATTGAAAGCTGAAGATACAGTTATTTCTGCAGCTTCTTGTACAACAAACTGTTTAGCACCAATGGCTGATGCATTAAACAAATATGCAGCAATCCAGTCTGGTATTATGTGTACAATCCACGCTTACACAGGAGATCAGATGACATTAGACGGACCACAGAGAAAAGGTGACTTAAGAAGATCTCGTGCAGCAGCAGTTAATATCGTTCCTAACAGCACAGGTGCTGCAAAAGCTATCGGATTAGTTATCCCAGAATTAAACGGAAAATTAATCGGTTCTGCACAGCGTGTACCTACCCCAACAGGTTCTACAACTATCTTAACAGCAGTTGTTAAAGGTAACGATGTAACTGTTGAAGGAATCAATGCAGCTATGAAAGCAGCATCTAACGAATCTTTCGGATACAATGAAGACGAAATCGTTTCTTCTGATATCGTAGGAATGAGATTTGGTTCTTTATTCGATGCAACTCAGACAATGGTTTCTAAAGTTGCTGATGATTTATATGAAGTACAGGTTGTTTCTTGGTATGATAACGAAAACAGCTACACAAGCCAGATGGTTCGTACAATCAAATACTTCTCTGAATTAGCATAAGAATACTTAGCAATTCAATAGTATTGACAACAAGACTCAGGAAGGGGTCCGGTCTTATGGACCGGACTTCTTTTTTACGCGAGTAGCGAGAAAAATCGCATGCTTGCATGCAGATTTGGCGAGCACCGTGATAACTTGAGAAACTCGCAAAGCGTGTTTCTCATAGTTTACGCGAGTAGCGGTGACAATCATTTAGAAAAGGAGAAATATTATGTCTTTAAACAAACTTTCAGTAGATGATATTAACGTAAAAGGAAAACGTGTTCTTTGCAGATGCGATTTCAATGTACCTTTAAAGGATGGCAAAATCACAGATGAAAACCGTCTGGTAGCAGCTCTTCCTACAATTAAGAAATTAGTAGCTGATGGAGGAAAGGTAATTCTTTGCTCTCACTTAGGAAAAGTAAAAACAGAAGAAGATAAGAAAACAAAAACTCTTGCACCAGTAGCACAGAGACTTTCTGAATTATTAGGACAGGAAGTGAAATTTGCAGCAGATGCAGAAGTTGTAGGAGCAAACGCAAAAGCAGCAGTAGAAGCTATGAATGACGGAGATGTTATTCTTTTAGAGAATACACGTTTCAGAGCAGAAGAAACAAAGAACGGAGAAGCTTTCTCTAAAGACCTTGCTTCTTTATGTGACGTATTCGTAAACGATGCATTCGGTACAGCTCATAGAGCACATTGTTCTAACGTAGGTGTTGCTGGTTTAGTTGATACAGCAGCAGTTGGATACTTAATGCAGAAAGAAATCGATTTCTTAGGAAATGCAGTAGAAAAGCCGGTTAGACCTTTCGTAGCAATTCTTGGTGGAGCTAAGGTTGCTGATAAATTAAATGTTATCTCTAACTTATTAGAGAAATGTGATACTTTAATCATCGGTGGTGGTATGGCATTCACATTCTTAAAAGCACAGGGATACGAAATCGGAAAATCTTTAGTAGATGATACAAAGCTTGATTATTGTAAAGAAATGCTTGCAAAGGCTGAAAAACTTGGAAAGAAATTATTACTTCCAATCGATACAGTAGCAGCAGATGCATTCCCAGACCCAATCGATGCTGAAATTCCGGTAGAAGTATACGGAGTAGAAGCTATGCCGGCAGACAAAGCAGGATTCGATATCGGACCTAAGACTGCAGCATTATATGCAGACGCTGTTAAATCTGCTAAGACTGTTGTATGGAACGGACCAATGGGTATCTTTGAAAACCCTGTACTTGCAAAAGGTACAATTGCAGTAGCAGAAGCTTTAGCTGAAACAGATGCAACTACTATTATCGGTGGTGGAGATTCAGCAGCAGCAGTTAACCAGTTAGGATTTGGTGATAAGATGTCACACATCTCTACTGGTGGTGGAGCTTCTCTTGAATTCTTAGAAGGAAAAGAATTACCAGGTGTAGCAGCAGCTAACGATAAGTAGAACACTTAGCGAACATGAGCCGAAGGCGAAATGTGAGGTTAGTGTGAACTTAGTTCGAAGGAACTTAGCGATTGGCAAGCGAAGCGCAGCCAGAGCTTAGTGAATCGAACTTCCTTATACATCCTTATGAAAATATTACGGAGGAAATAAAATCATGGCAAGAAAGAAAATTATTGCAGGAAACTGGAAAATGAACAAAACTCCAAGTGAAGCAGTAGCTTTAGTAAACGAGTTAAAACCATTAGTAGCAAATGATGATGTAGATGTAGTATTCTGTGTACCGGCTATCGACATCATTCCGGCTATGGAAGCAGCAAAAGGCTCTAACATCAATATCGGTGCTGAGAACATGTATTTTGAAGAAAGCGGAGCATATACAGGAGAAATCTCCCCTGCAATGTTGACAGACGCTGGTGTAAAATACGTTGTATTAGGACATTCTGAAAGAAGAGAATACTTTGCAGAAACAGATGAAACTGTGAATAAGAAAGTATTAAAAGCTTTCGAGCATGGTATTACACCAATTATCTGCTGTGGAGAATCTTTAACACAGAGAAAACAGGGTATCTACATTGACTGGATTCGTATGCAGATTAAGATTGCGTTCCAGAATGTAACTGCAGAACAGGCAAAAACAGCCGTTATCGCTTACGAACCAATCTGGGCTATCGGAACTGGTGAAACAGCAACATCTGATCAGGCAGAAGAAGTATGTGCAGCAATTCGTGCATGCATCAAAGAAGTTTATGATGAAGCAACTGCAGAAGCAATCCGTATTCAGTACGGCGGATCTGTAAATGCAGGAAATGCAGCAGAATTATTTGCTAAACCAGACATCGATGGTGGTTTAGTAGGAGGAGCTTCTTTGAAAGCAGACTTCGGAAATATCGTTAATTATAAATAAGTATCAGATTGCTATAAACTGACAGATTATAATAAGAAAACCAAGGGATTATTGTAAAAGTGTATTTTACAGTAGTCCCTTGGTTGTTATGTGGACATCTGTAGTGCAGTGTAGTATTATATAATTATGCAATAAGCATACGATATTATGTAAAGGAGAGAAAAAGGATGGGTGGAAAAAAACAGAAGAGAACCACTGTATTGTGGAAAATTATGATTCCTGTAATTATAGTTGGGGTAGCAGGAATCGCAGGTGGAAGTATTACATTAAAAGCATTGAATGAAAATCAGCAATCTAGTACTCAAATTACAGGTGATGGAATAGATAATCTGATAGCATTAGATGAGATTAATTTGGATTATGAAAAAACAATGAAGCTTTCTTTGGCATATTGTACTTCAAATAGTGCTGATATGAAAAAGTATGTTATGTCAGAGTTAAAGACTTATTCAGAAAAAATAACCAAGTATGAAGACACACTTCTAAAGAATAAGGATGATTTTTCCAAGGAAGAACAACAAATAATGGAAGATACTTTTGATTTGATTACGCAGGCACAGGGACAAATTGTGGAGACACTTGCAATAGCAGATCAAGATCCAGAGACTGCATTGAAGTTCTTTAATGAGAAAGTGACAGAGTGGTCTAGTGAAATTGCCGGTAATTTAGATACATTGACAGCTAGTAATGATGAGCGAATCAATAATCTTGTTTCTGAGCAAAAGAAAGTATTTAAGCGCAGTTTTGCCTTTGCGGTTGTTTTGATTACATTACTTGTAGTAGCATTTGTTATGACAGTGATTGTTGTTTATCAAATGGTGATTAAACCGCTGAGAAAGCAAGCTAAGCAACTACATCTTATTATTCGTGAGATAAATGAGGGAAGAGGAGATTTGACAAAGCGTTTAGATGTGAATAGTAATGATGAAATCGGAGCTTCGTCTAGAGGTATTAATGAATTTATTGAAACGTTGCAAAATATTATGTCGAAAATAATTACAAATTCAAATGTTTTAGATGGAATTGTAGGAAATGTAGTAACAAATGTAGCATCTTCTAACGATAGTGCTAGTGATATTTCAGCGATTATGGAAGAACTCTCAGCAACTATGGAGGAAGTTTCAGCTACAACAAATAACGTTACAACTAACACGGAAAAAGTAAATAAACGTGTTCATAATATGGCAGAACGTACAGAGGAAATTTCAAAGTATGCACAAGAAATGAAAGTTCGCGCAGTTGAATTAGAGCATAGTGCTAAAGATAATAAAGACCATACAAGTAAAGTAGTTGGTGAGATTACAGACGAAATGAATATTGCTCTTGAAAATAGTAAAAGCGTAGAAAAGGTTGCTCAATTAACAGAAGATATTTTAAGTATATCAAGCCAGACAAATTTATTGGCGTTGAATGCATCTATTGAAGCTGCTCGTGCAGGTGAAGCGGGAAAAGGTTTTGCGGTTGTTGCGGAAGAAATTCGCCAACTTGCAGATTCTAGCCGAGAGACAGCAAATAAGATTCAAAATATTAATGAGATGGTAATTGAATCTGTAAATGGTTTAGTAAATGCATCAGAGAAGATTATTACATATGTAAACGAAACTATTTTGAAAGATTATGATGCTTTTGTACAAGGTGGTCAGCAGTATAACAATGATGCAACCCAGATAGATGAAAATATGATAGAATATGCCCAGCAAGTAAAGGCGGTAATGCAGAATGTAGCAGAAATGACAGAATCTATTGATGGAATTAATAGTGCGGTAGAGGAAAGTGCAAAAGGTGTTACAGATGCAGCAGTAAATATAGACTCTTTGGTACAGTCGATTTCACAGGTAAGTACACAGATGAACGAAAATAGTGCAGTAGCTAAAAATTTGAAAGAAGAATCAGAGAGTTTTACAAATGTATAAAATGTGGTAATATAAAATAGTATTAGAGTAAAAAACCGACTGAATGTGCGTACATTGGTCGGTTTTTTTGAGGAATGAATTGAGGACAAAGCCTGTACTTTTTATGGAAAAGGTAGGAAAAAAATGCTATAATAAATTCAATTAAAGGTAAAATTAAGGAGATAAATCTATATGTATAAATCAAAAATAAGAAATAAAATTACATTTTTAGCGATTTTTTCCATACTATTTCATACATTATGGAGTGGGCATGTCTATGCGTCAGAGATAGAAAACAGCGATATGAGTGCAACCATAACAGTTGCTTCGAATATTTCCAAGCAGGAGATGCAGCCTTATCTGGAGGCTTTTAATCAAAAATATCCGGAAATACAAATTGAATACAATTGTTACTCTGATTATGAGACAGAAGTGGGAAACCAGATTGCATCGGGTGATTATCCGGATGTGTTGTTTGTTCCCGGTTCTATTTCAGCAGAGCAGTATGCAGATTACTTTGAGCCATTGGGGACAAGAGATGAATTGAACAAAAAGTACAATTATCTGGAAAGCAGCAAAATGGTTAAGGACACCATATATGGAATTCCGTCTTCTGCATATGTAAATGGATTGATTTATAACAAAGAAGTGTTTGAAAAAGCAGGAATAACGGAAACACCTAAGTCTGTGGATGAATTTTTGGAAGATCTTTATATGATAAAGGAGCGTACAGATGCCATTCCCTTTTATACAAACTATGCAGCAGGCTGGACACTTCAGGCATGGGAGCAGTATCCATTCATTGCAATGACAGGTGATCCGGATTACAAATCAAATGGTTTTGTAAATGAACTGGATCCTTTTTTGGAGGGAACGACGCATTACGAGGTTTATCAACTGTTATATGATATAGTAAAGAATGGTCTGTGTGAAGAAAATCCGGAAGACAGTGATTGGGAACAGTCAAAGGTGATGTTGAATAATGGCGAGATTGGATGTATGGCAATTGGTTCATGGGCATTGAAACAGATTCAGAACGCAGGAAATGACCCGGATGCTGTGGGGTATATGCCGTTCCCAAATGAAATTGACGGAAAACAGTACATGAGTATTGTGACGGATTATTGCTATGGTATCAACAAGAACAGCAATGAAAAAGAAGCAGCCAGAAAATATATTGATTTTATGTTAGACGAGTCAGGTTATGCACTTGACCATGAAGTACTGTCTTTGGTAAAAACAGACCCAATTCTTGACAGTTATGGAGAGATAGAGAATGTCATCTATCTTTGTGATAATGAGGCAAGTGATGAAAATTACCAGAAAAAACAGATTTTATCCACAAATCTGAACATTCTTGACAGTACGGATGAGATAAAGCGTGTTATTGAAGCAGCAGAAGGGAAAAAGGACGAGAGTTTTAATGATATAGCTGCAGATTGGAATGAGCGGTGGGAGTCATCAAGAACAGAAGATATGATGCCAAATGCCAATTCTCGTGCCACCGTGTTAAGCAGTGCACTCAGCCAAAATTATGAAATTGAATTTTCAGATACAGAACAGCAGTATATTGACAACTTAAAAGAACTAAAAGTGGGCTATTTAAAAAATATGGCGCCTTTTCAGTACTATTCAGATGGAAGCTTTCAAGGGGTTTTGAAAAATATTGTAAATATTGTTGCAGAGAATCTGGAGGTAACAATTTTAGAAAAAGGGTATGATAATACAGCACAAATGGTACAGGCTTTACAGGCAGGGGAGATAGATATGATTGCGGGGATAAATAAATCCTCCCAGTACAGTTCGAAATTAAAGTTTTCTACAAAATCCATGGATGTAATGAAAGTCATGGTAAAAAGCAATTCCAAGAATGCAAATGATGCATTGAAAGGCTCTATGGTACAGATAGATGGTGAGGATTATTCGGATTTGCAGACAGAGGCATCAAAAATTATATCTACGGACAGTCTTGTGGAAAGCCTGAGTGATATTGAGAATTTGAATGCAGATTTTACAGTTTCGGATTATTACAGTGTGTATTATTACACACAGGAACAGGGATTTGAGCATTTAGATATTACACCGATTTCAGGAAACAATAGTCTGTGTTTTGCATTTATAAAAGGATGTGATACAAGGCTTATATCGGTATGCAATAAAGTACTATACAGTATACCGGAGGAAAACAAACAGATTATGCTTAATGAAAGCATGAAGTCGGAAGAACAGCGGATTACCGTTAAACGTTTTATAGAAGCAAATACAATCCCAAGCTTCCTTGCATTATCTGCAGTTTTTGCCATAATAATTATTTTAGTTATAACTATGGCGAGACAGCGAGCTAAAATTGCCAAGGTGGATGCTCTTACCGGTTTGCATAATCGTTATGGAATTAGAAGCCAGATGAAGCAGCTTTGTGATAAAAAGCGTTTTCCTATGTTGGTGTCAATTTTGGATATTGATAACTTTAAATCAGTAAATGATACACTGGGACATGTGGGTGGAGACGAGGCGTTGAAACTTCTTGCAAATACAATGAAGCAGGTATTTGGAAACAAAGTCGTGCTTGGAAGATATGGTGGAGACGAGTTCGTGATAGGTTTCCAAGAAAAAAATCTGAAAGTCGCAGAGAAGAAATTTAAAGAGCTTGTGGAATGTATGAACAGACGATTTAGATTTGGAGACAAAGAAGTAGATTTGTCTATTAGTGTAGGTGTTGTAATCGTTGAAGAAGAAACACCGTATGATGACTTGTTTAAAGTAGCAGATTATGCGCTTTATGCTGTAAAAGAAAAAGGGAAAAATAATTACATGATGGAGTATTACAAAAACATGAAAGATAAACTAAAATAGGCAGAAGAGTAACAATAGATGATAGAGTAGATGGGAAAATAAGGAGAAGTTATGAAAAAAATATCGAATCTTATTAGCGATGTTAGCAGTCGGTGTTTTTGGAACGGGATGTGGGGAAAAAGAAAAACAAGTGTTTGATAAAAAAATGGATAAAGAAGAAGTAACAGTGGTAGAAGAATATGAAAAGCGTTCTGCGATTTGTTGGGCAGATGAAATTAAGATACCGGTTTTAATGTTCCATAGCAGAAATGATGAAAAAGTTTCCTTTTCACAGGCAGAGGCAATGTATCAGGCATTAAAGGAAGAAGGAACGGAATGTTCATTTGTTGTTTATGAGGATGACATTCATGGAATGAGAGAAGAAGAGATTCCGATTATTAATCAGTGGTTAAATGGTGAAGATATATCCAAATATACGGTAAAATGAAAGAAAAATACATAGATTTTACAAAAAATCAAAAAATGAGTTCCAATTAAAAAAACTTTGTGGTACAATCTAGGTCAGATGCTGTTTAACACAGTAACGTGTACAAGTAAAGAGAGTTTAGAAAGGAACTATGAGAAAGAAATGACAAAAGTAGTAAAATTCGGTGGAAGTTCACTGGCAAGTGCCCAGCAGTTTGTAAAAGTGGGAAATATTATTCGTTCTGATGAAGCCCGTAAGTATGTAGTACCAAGTGCTCCGGGAAAGAGAAATTCTAAGGACACCAAGGTAACAGATATGCTTTATCAATGTTATGCACTGGCAGAAGCAGACAAAGATTTTAGTGCCGCATTGAAGAAGATTCAGGAACGTTATAATTCCATTATCAATGGATTGAATTTAACATTATCCTTAGACGAGCAGTTCAAAGTAATTGCAGAAAACTTTAAGAAAAAGGCAGGAAGTGATTACGCTGCTTCCAGAGGTGAATTCTTAAACGGTATCATTATGGCAGAATATCTTGGATATGAGTTCATTGATGCAGCAGAAGTAATTGTTTTTAACGAAGACGGTGAGTTTGAGGCAGAAAAGACAAATACGGTTTTGTCTGAGCGTTTAAAGAAATGTGAGCGTGCAGTTATTCCGGGATTTTATGGAGCCAAAGAAGATGGAACAGTAAAAACGTTTTCAAGAGGTGGTTCTGACATTACAGGTTCTATCGTGGCAAAAGCTGTACATGCAGATATGTATGAGAACTGGACAGATGTTTCCGGTTTCTTAGTAGCAGATCCAAGAATTATTGAAAATCCGGAAGCTATTAAAGTAATTACATACAGAGAACTCCGTGAGCTTTCTTATATGGGTGCAAGTGTACTTCATGAAGATGCAGTATTCCCGGTTCGTAAAGAAGGTATTCCAATCAATATCCGTAATACCAATGCGCCGGATGATGAAGGAACTTTAATCGTAGAAAGTACCTGTCGTCAGTCTGCATATACAATTACAGGAATTGCAGGTAAAAAAGGATTCGTAGCAGTCAATATCGAGAAAGATATGATGAACTCAGAAGTAGGATTCGGAAGAAAAGTACTTACAGCTTTTGAAGAACAGGGCATTTCCTTTGAGCATGTACCATCCGGTATTGATACCATGACTATTTTTGTACATCAGGAAGAATTTGAAGGAAAAGAACAGGAAGTATTAGCAGCTATTCACCGTTTAGCAAAGCCGGATTCCATCGAAATTGAATCAAACTTAGGATTGATTGCAGTTGTTGGTCGTGGTATGAAGTCTACTCGTGGAACAGCAGGAAGAATTTTCTCAGCATTAGCACATGCCAATGTCAATGTTAAAATGATTGACCAGGGTTCTAGTGAGCTCAATGTAATTATTGGTGTAAGGAACGAAGATTTTGAAGCAGCTATTAAGGCTATTTATGATATCTTTGTAGTAACACAGATATAGAATTAAGGTATAAAAGGTAAAAAGCTTTGAACGATATCAGCAATATGGTTCAAAGCTTTTTTGGCGTTACTTGCAAAATCCCTGTATTTATCATATAATAAAACGAATATGCTTTTTGGAAAAGAGGAATAAAAATGGAAAAGTTGGCAAGCCTGTTAGAACGATTGGAGTATGAGACAGTTCAGGGCAGTACAGAGATAGAAATTACAGATTTAGTATATGATTCTAGAAAAATTACCAAGGGATGTCTGTTTGTCTGTATTAAAGGAACAGTAGTAGACGGTCATACCTTTGTAAAAGAAGCAGCAGAGAAAGGTGCAGCAGCGGTATTAGTACAGGACGAAGTAGAAGTACCAAAAGACCTTACGGTTATCCGTGTCAAAGATACCCGCTATGGATTAGCACTGGTTTCAGCAGCGTGGTTTCATCATCCGGCAGAAGAGTTAAAAGTAATTGGTGTAACCGGAACCAAGGGAAAGACCACAACCACCTATATGGTAAAATCTATTTTAGAAAATGCAGGATATAAGGTAGGACTTATTGGAACAATCGAAGCGATTATCGGTGACGAAGTAATTCCGGCAAGTAATACCACACCGGAGTCTTATGTGATACAGCAGTATTTCAGAAAAATGGTAGAAGCAGGATGTCAGTGCGTTGTAATGGAAGTATCTTCTCAAGGATTAATGATGCACCGTACCGCAGGCTTTACTTTTGAAATAGGAATATTTACCAATATTGAACCCGACCATATCGGACCAAATGAACATGCTTCCTTTGAGGAATATATGGCATGCAAAGGTCTGTTATTTAAGCAATGTAAGACCGGAATCATAAATATTGATGATGAACATTGGGAAAAAGTAATAGAAGGTCATACTTGTACCATTGAGACATTCGGATTCTCAGAAAAAGCAGATTTGCGAGCTGTAAATACAGAGCTTGTAAGTAAGCCGGGATATCTGGGTGTATCTTATCAGGCAAGCGGTCTGGTAAATATGGATGTGGAGATTGACGTACCGGGAAAGTTCAGTGTGTACAATTCACTGACCGCCATTGCAATCTGCCGCCATTTCAAGGTGACAGAAGAGGATATGAAAAAGGCATTGAAAGTAGCAAAGGTTAAGGGAAGAATTGAAATGATAAAAGTATCCGATAATTTTACCCTTATGATTGACTATGCTCACAATGCAATGAGCTTAGAAAGTTTATTGACTTCCTTAAGAGAATATCAGCCAAAGCGTTTGGTATGTTTGTTTGGTTGTGGTGGAAACCGTTCCAAGCTTCGTCGCTACGAGATGGGAGAAGTTTCCGGAAAATTGGCAGATTTGACAATTATTACTTCAGATAATCCAAGATTTGAAGAGCCACAGGAAATTATTGATGATATTAAAATAGGTATGGCAAAAACAGACGGAAAATATATAGAGATTATAGACCGTAAAGAAGCTATTAAATATGCCATAGAGCATGGAGAGCCGGGAGATGTGATTGTACTGGCAGGAAAAGGACACGAAGATTATCAGGAAATAAAGGGCAAAAAATACCCGATGGATGAACGGGTATTGATTCAAGAGGTATTACAAGAATTACAACATTAAATTGACAGGTGGTGGGAAGATGGCAGAGTATGCCAATATCATTGTTGATATTTCTCATGAAAAACTGGATAAAACTTTCCAATATAAAGTACCGGAGGCGTTAAAAGAGGTTCTGGGAATTGGAATGCAGGTAATGATTCCCTTTGGAAAAGGCAGTCGAAAGACCACGGGATATGTGGTAGAGTTGACCGATACCCCAGAGTATGAGGTAGAAAAGCTAAAGGAGATTGATTCCATAGCAGAAGGAAGTATTCCCATTGAATCCCAATTAATTGCGCTGGCAGGATGGATGCGCAAGAACTATGGCGGAACAATGAATCATGCGTTAAAGACAGTACTTCCGGTAAAGCAAAAGGCAAAGGAAAAGCAGCAACGTTCCTTGCGGCTGTTGCTTTCACAAGAGGAAGCCAAAGAGCAGCTTGCAGTATTTGAAAGAAAGCATAGTACTGCAAGAGCCAGACTGTTAGAAGCACTTATAGAGGAACATACCCTGCCTTATGAGGTAGTAACCCGAAAGCTCAATATTACCGCAGCAGTGATACGGGCAATGGAAGAACTGGGAATCCTTCAGGTAGAAGTAAGCCGCAGTTACCGCAATCCTCTTGGGGAAATGAAGCAGGAAGAAAAGCGAATTGTTTTAAACAAGGAACAAAGTCAGATAGTAGAAAAAGTATGGCAGGATTTTTCCAAAGGAGAATATCATACCTACTTATTGCACGGAGTGACAGGAAGTGGTAAAACAGCAGTTTACATAGAGCTGATAGAAAAAGTCATAAACGCAGGAAAACAGGCAATTGTACTGATACCGGAGATTGCATTGACTTATCAGACCGTGGTTCGGTTTTATCAAAGATTTGGAGAAAGAGTATCTATCCTAAATTCCAAGATGTCGCCGGGAGAACGCTTTGACCAGTTTGAACGTGCAAAAAGCGGAGAACTGGATGTGATGATAGGACCAAGGTCTGCATTATTCACACCATTTTCAAATTTAGGACTTATTATTATAGATGAAGAACACGAAACCAGCTACAAAAGTGAAACAATTCCAAGGTATCATGCCAGAGAGACAGCCATCGAGCGGGCAAATATGACAGGGGCATCCGTAGTGCTTGGTTCTGCAACGCCCTCCATAGACAGCTATTATAAGGCGCAAAGCGGCGAATATATTTTATTAGAGCTGGAAAAAAGAATAGAAGAAAAGCCGCTTCCACAGTGTTATACCGTAGATTTAAGGGAAGAACTAAGACAGGGAAACCGTTCGATTTTAAGTGAAAAATTGCAGGAACTAATGGAAGAACGGTTAGAGCAGAGACAGCAGACCATGTTGTTTATCAATCGGCGTGGAATGTCCGGATTTGTGTCTTGTCGTGCCTGTGGGTATGTAGTAAAATGCCCCCATTGTGATGTGTCATTAAGTCAGCATAACAATGGAAAAATGGTATGTCATTACTGTGGATATACAGAAAGCCTGCCAAAAGAATGTCCTGAGTGCGGTTCCAAATATATCAGTGGTTTCAAAGCAGGAACACAAAAGATTGAAGAAATCGTAAAAAAACGTTTTCCCGAGGCAAGAGTGCTGCGCATGGACTTTGACACAACAAGAAATAAGGACAGCTATGAAAAGATTCTGTCAGCCTTTGCAAATCAGGAAGCAGATGTACTGATAGGAACGCAAATGATAGTAAAGGGACATGATTTTCCAAATGTTACTTTAGTTGGAGTGTTGGCAGCAGACTTATCCCTTTATGTAAGTGATTATCATGCAGCAGAGCGTACCTTTCAGTTGATAACACAGGCAGCAGGAAGGGCAGGACGCGGAAAACTTCCCGGTGAAGTAGTGATTCAGACGTACAGCCCTGATAATTACAGTATTAAACTTGCTGAAAAACAGGATTATAAAGGATTTTATGAAACAGAGATTTCTTATCGCAAGCTGATGCAATATCCGCCGGCAGGGCATATGATGGTGATGTTAGTAGCATCTAAGGATGAAATGACAGCAGCTTTGTGTGCAGAACTGTTAGCCAAAAAGATAGAGCAGTCTGCCCAAAATGGAAAAATAGCAGGTGTAAAAACCATAGGACCTGCGGATGCAGCAGTAGCAAAGGTAAAAGATATTTATAAAAAAGTAATTTATTTTAAGTCTAAGGACTATCAACAGTTAGTAAAAATCAAAGATGCATTGGAATTATTTGTAAACAAGCATCGGGAATTTGCAAACATAGTAATACAATTTGATTTTAATCCTATGAATGGATTTTAGAGAAAACAGGAGGAAATAAAATGGCAATAAGAACGATTCGTGAAATGGGCGATGAGGTATTAACAAAAAAATGTAGAGAAATCAAAGAGATTACTCCAAGAATTAAAGAATTAATCGAAGACATGATAGAAACTATGTATGAGGCAAATGGAGTAGGACTTGCAGCACCTCAGGTTGGAATTTTAAAACGTCTGGTAGTCATTGATGTTGGAGAAGGACCAATTGTTTTGATTAATCCGGTAATTTTAGAAACAGACGGTACACAGACAGGTGAAGAAGGCTGTCTGAGTTTGCCGGGAAAATCCGGAGTAGTAACCAGACCAAACTATGTAAAAGTAAGAGCATATGATGAAAACATGCAGGAGTTTGAAGCAGAAGGAACGGAACTTTTAGCTCGTGCTTTCTGCCATGAAATTGACCATTTAGACGGACATATGTATGTAGAAAAAGTAGAAGGCGAACTACATGATGTTGTTTATGAAGAAGAGGAAGAAGCATAAGATCCGAAAGGAGATTTTAAATGAAAGTAATTTTTATGGGAACACCGGACTTTTCCGTAGGAACGCTGGAAGCGTTAATTGAGGCAGGGCATGAGGTTACTCTTGTGGTAACACAGCCGGATAAGCCAAAGGGCAGAGGAAAGGCTATGCAGTATACTCCGGTAAAGGAAACAGCCTTAGCACATGGAATTGAAGTATATCAGCCGGCGAAAATCCGAGAAACGGAATGTGTGGAATATTTAAAAAAATATGAAGCAGATATTATGGTGGTAGTGGCATTTGGACAGATTCTTACGAAAGAGATATTAGATATGCCGAAATATGGATGTGTGAACGTACACGCTTCCCTGCTTCCGAAATATCGTGGAGCAGCTCCGATTCAGTGGGCAGTCATCAACGGTGAAAAAGTATCGGGAGTTACTACTATGCGCATGGATGAGGGCATAGATACCGGAGATATGATTTTAAAAGAAGAAGTGGAGCTGGATTCAGAAGAGACAGGCGGCAGTTTATTTGAACGTTTAGCAAAAACAGGAGCAGAGCTTTGTGTGAAAACTTTAACAGCCATAGAAGACGGAACTGCAACCTATACGCCACAGGATAATGCACAGGCAACACATACCAAGATGATAAAAAAACAACTGGGCGAAATAGACTTTACAAAGCCGGCAGAAGAAATTGAACGCCTGATACGAGGATTAAATCCATGGCCGAGTGCATATACTCACTGGAATGGGAAAACATTAAAGATATGGAAGGCTTCGGTGTTGGAAAAGGAATCAGGAAAAGAGCCGGGGACCACAGAGGTTGGAAAAAATACCATAGCAGTTCAGACCGGAAAAGGAATGTTACAGCTAGAAGAGATTCAACTGGAAGGAAAAAAGAGAATGCAGACAGATGCATTTTTGCGTGGAGTGAGTTTAGAAACAGGAATGTTACTTGGAAAGTAATAAAATATAAAAGGAGTGGTAACTTATGCCATATGGATTTTATTTTGACCCAACGTATATTTTAGTAGTAATAGGTGCGCTGATTTGTTTAGTTGCTTCTGCAAAGGTAAAATCAACCTTTAACAGATACGACAGAGTTCGAAGTATGTCAGGAATGACAGGAGCACAGGCAGCAGAACGTATTTTAAATTCGGCAGGAATTTATGATGTAAGCATACAGCACATTTCTGGTAATTTGACAGACCACTATGACCCTAGAAATAAGGTGTTAAGTCTGTCAGACAGCACATATAGCTCTACTTCCGTAGCAGCAGTAGGTGTGGCAGCTCACGAATGTGGACATGCGATTCAGCATCAGACCAATTATGTACCATTAAATCTTAGAAGTGCCATTGTACCGGTTGCAAACTTTGGTTCTACAATTGCATGGCCATTAATCTTAATTGGATTGTTTTTTACCAGCCAAACCGGAGCTTTTTTGATTGACCTTGGAATTATCTGTTTTTCTATGGCAGTATTATTTCAGTTGATAACGCTTCCGGTAGAGTTCAATGCTTCCAATCGTGCAGTGAAGATATTGGAAAGTACAGGAATTCTCGGACATGAAGAATTACAGGGAACGAAAAAAGTTTTAGGGGCTGCAGCGCTTACCTATGTGGCAGGTGCGGCATCTGCAATTCTTCAGTTGTTACGTTTGATTATCTTGTTCGGCGGAAGAGGAGGAGATGATGACTAACGGCGTCAATGTGCGTGAATTGATTTTAGACGTACTTTTGGAAATTACAAAAAATGGTGAATATAGCCACATTGCCATAAAAAATACCTTGGATAAATACCAGTATTTAGAAAAGCAGGAGCGCAGCTTTTTGACAAGGGTATGTGAAGGCACCTTGGAGAATATGATATTAATAGACTATGTGATAAATCAGTTTTCCAAGGTAAAAGTCAATAAAATGAAGCCGGTTATTCGATGCATTTTGCGAAGCAGTGTCTATGAACTGAAGTTTATGGATTCCGTTCCGGTGTCTGCTACCTGCAATGAAGCGGTAAAGCTTGCACAGAAAAAAGGTTTTCACAATCTAAAGGGATTTGTAAACGGTGTTCTTCGCAATATCAGCAGAAATTTGGAACAAATTTCTATGCCGGATGAAAGGAAAGAGCCTGTAAAATGGCTTTCTGTGAAATATTCCATACCGGAGTGGTTAATTGAAAAGTGGCAGAAACAGTACGACAAAGCGCAGTTGGAAGAAATGTTTCAGGCATTCTTAGAAAAAAGTGCAACTTCGATTCGTGTGAATACAGAGAAAACCACAAAAGAAGCGTTGGTAAAAGAATTAGAGGCAGAAAACATTACAGTAATGGATAATGAAGAAGTTCCCAATGCATTGTGTATAGACGGATATGATTTCCTGTCAGGAATTACCGCTTTCCAAGAGGGAAAGTTCTATGTGCAGGATTTAAGCTCTATGCTGGTATCTTTGTGGGCACAGCCAAAGGAGGGGGCACAGGTGATAGATGTCTGTGCTGCTCCGGGCGGAAAGAGTATTCATATGGCAGAGCTTTTGCACGGTACCGGAATGGTAGAGGCAAGAGATTTGACAGAATATAAAGTGTCACTGATAGAAGAAAATATAGAACGTTGCGGACTTAAAAATATTCGTGCAAAACAGGCAGATGCAAGAATCCTAGAAAAAGACAGCATGAAAACAGCAGATATTGTAATTGCAGATTTACCTTGCTCCGGATTAGGAGTTATTGGTAAGAAACCGGATATTAAGTATAAAATGTCAGAAGAAAAATGTGCCCAGTTAGCAGCATTGCAAAGAGAGATATTACATACAGTACAGAACTATGTAAAGTCAGGTGGTGTGTTTATGTATAGCACTTGTACGATTAATCCACAGGAAAATGAGGAAAATGTACAGTGGTTTTTAAAGGAACACGCAGACTTTGAACTGGAAAGACAGCAGCAGATATTGCCCAAGAAAGGAAAAAATGATGGATTCTTTTTGGCAAGAATGGTGCGGAAGTGATAGGAATAAAAAATGGAAAAGACAGATATTAAGTCATTGAATCAAAAGGAACTGGAAGAATTACTGGTTTCCTATGGTGAAAAGAAGTTTCGCGGAAAACAGATTTACGCATGGCTTCATCAAAAGCATGTGAGCTGTTGGGAGGATATGACAGATATTTCAAAAAAATTAAGAGAGAAGTTAGAAGAAAACTGCAAGTTGACTACATTAAAGAAGATAGAGATGCAGGAGTCAAAGCTGGACGGTACCAGAAAGTATCTGTTTGCATTAGCAGATGGAAATATGGTGGAAAGTGTGTTGATGAAATATAAGCATGGAAACAGTGTTTGCATTTCATCCCAAGTAGGTTGTCGTATGGGGTGTCGCTTTTGTGCGTCTACCTTAGATGGTTTAGTACGAGGATTAACACCGGCAGAAATGTTAGACCAGATATACCGAATCCAAGAAGACATTGGAGAGCGGATTTCCAATGTGGTAGTTATGGGAACGGGAGAACCATTGGATAATTATGACAACCTGTTAAAGTTTATTTCACTTTTAACGGATGAAAATGGACTACATATCAGTCAGAGGAATCTCACAGTATCTACCTGCGGAATTGTACCAAATATGAGAAGACTGGCAGAGGAAAAACTGCAAATTACGTTGGCATTATCGTTACACGCATCATCACAGGAAAAACGATTGGAACTAATGCCGGTAGCAAATAAATATCAAATTGATGAAGTGATAGAGGCTTGTAAATATTATTTTGAACAAACCGGAAGAAGAATTACCTTTGAATATAGTTTAGTAGGAGGAGTCAATGATACAGACGAGGATGCAAGTCAGTTAGCAAGGCTGATAAAGGGATTGAATTGTCATGTGAATCTGATACCGGTGAACCCCATAAAAGAGCGAGATTATGTACAGTCTAATCCGCAGGTGATTTTGGATTTTAAAAATAAGCTTGAAAAATATGGGATAAATGTTACTATTAGAAGGGAAATGGGCAGAGATATTGATGGAGCCTGTGGACAATTACGCAAACGCTTCCTATCTCACACAGAAAGGCAGGGATTATCATGAGAGCATTTTCCAAGACGGACAAGGGAAAAAGACGAGAGATGAATCAGGATTATGTGTATACATCTGACAGCAGAATTGGTAATCTTCCCAACTTGTGTATTTTAGCAGATGGAATGGGAGGTCATAATGCAGGAGATTATGCCTCCAGATATACTGTACAGACGATTGTGGATTCCATTGAAAAAGATGAGCATACCGAACCGGTAAGTATCATAGAACAGGCAATACAACGTGCTAATCAGGCAATTTTAGAAAAGGCAAAGACGGACATTGATTTAGAGGGAATGGGAACTACCGTAGTAGTGGCTGCCATTGTTGATAATGAAATGTATGTAGCCAATGTAGGCGATAGCCGTTTGTATGTAGTGGGAGAGGAGATACATCAGGTGACCAAGGATCATTCCTTTGTACAGGAAATGGTTCGAAGAGGTGAACTGAATGAAAAGGATGCAAGAGTGCATCCGGATCGAAATATCATAACGAGAGCCATTGGAGGCGGTAAGCCGTTGGAAGTAGATTTCTTTGAAGTGGAATTAAAGAAAGAAGAACGTGTATTGATGTGTTCTGACGGATTAACAGATATGATAGAGGACGAAGAAATTTTAAAGATACTGAAAGAACAGAAAGACACGACAAAAGGAATTGAATGTTTAATAGAGACAGCCAATGAAAACGGCGGTAATGATAATATTACGGTAGTCGTGATAGAACCATTTTCAGACGAGGTGAAAACATGTTAAAAGAGGGAATATATCTGGCAGACAGATATGAAATAGTAGGAAAAATCGGCACAGGCGGAATGGCAGATGTATATAAGGCAAAGGATCATACACTGGGACGTTTTGTAGCCATTAAAGTATTAAAACAGGAATTTTCAGAAGATGTTAATTTTGTAACAAAATTCCGCACCGAGGCACAGTCTGCAGCGGGATTAGAACATCCGAATATTGTAAATATTTATGACGTAGGAAGTGAAAACGGAATGCACTACATCGTTATGGAGTGTGTAGAAGGAATCACTTTAAAGACTTATATTGAAAAGAAGGGACGTCTTTCATTTAAAGAGGCAGTCAGCATTGCCATTCAGGTAGGAAGAGGAATTGAAGCAGCCCATAATAAACGTATTGTACATCGTGACATTAAGCCACAGAATATTATTATATCTACTGAAGGTAAGGTGAAGGTCACAGACTTTGGAATTGCAAGAGTAGCCACTACCAATACCATTAATGCAGATGTTATGGGATCTGTACACTATGCATCTCCAGAACAGGCAAGAAACGGTTTTGTAGATGGAAGAAGCGATATTTATTCCTTAGGTATTGTAATGTATGAAATGGTAACAGGAAGAGTTCCATTTGATGGAGAATCTACCGTAGCAGTTGCCATTCAGCATTTACAGGAAGAAATGGTAGTGCCAAGCGCATATGTACCAGACCTTCCGATTAGTATGGAAAAAATCATATTAAAATGTACACAGAAAAGTCCTGATAGACGTTATCAGACCATCGGTGACTTGTTAATAGATTTAAAAAAGGCACTGATTAGTCCGGATGAAGACTTTGTAGTAATGGTTCCGGTAGGACAGCAGGAAAAGACAAGAGTAATGAAACCGGAAGAATTAGAATCCATCAAAGAGCAGACTGGAAAAGTATATTACAACAGCGAGGATGAAAATATCGATACTGATACGGATGAAGACGAGGATGAAGATGAGGATGAAGGAGGATTCCTAAATCCGAAAATGGAAAAAGCAGTTACCATTATGGGAATTGTGGCAGCAGTCATTATTGTGCTTATTGTAGTCTATCTTGCAATCAGTATGACGGGGATATTCAAATTTAAAGACAAAACAACAGACAAAGATAATGATACCAAAAAAGAAGAAACAACAGACAAAATAGAAATGATTGATTTAACAGGAATGACATACGATGAAGCAAAGAAAGAATTGAATGGTATGGGACTTGGTATTAAAAAAGGTGATTCCATATCTTCCGATAAGTATGAAGAAGGTCTGGTAGTCGGTCAGAGCGAAAAAGAGGGTGACATGGTAAAGAAAAATACCACAGTTACCGTTAATTTAAGCAGTGGTGCAGGAGAAATAGATGTACCAAGTGTTGTAGGATTGGATAAAGATGCGGCAACAGAGAAATTAAAAGAGGCGGGATTTAAAGTATCAACTGAATTTGAATACAGTGATGAGGTAGCAGAAGAAAAGGTTATTTCTCAGACACCGGATGGAAAGTCAAAGGCAAAGAAAAATGATACAGTAACCATTGTTATAAGTCGTGGAACAGAACCTCCCAAAAAAGTAACGATGATAAGTGTGTATAAAATGTCAGAGCAGGAGGCAAGAAATGTATTAGCAAATATTGGAATTACTGTGTCTAGTGTAAATTCTGCATATAGTAATGATGTACCAGAAGGATGCGTTATTAGGCAGAGTATTGGAGAAGGGGAAAGTGTTGATGAGGGAACAGGAGTAACATTGACAATCAGTCTTGGAAAAGAAGTGGTAGATAAATATTATTCTTTAGTAAACTATACAATAGACAGTTCTAAGCTTAATATGCCAGCGGGTGCAACGGATGTAAAGATTGATGTAACGTTGTATACTTCAAATAATGATAAAGTAAAAGAATGGGTAGGACAGTCATTGCCATTTACTGCAAATGTAAGTGATATTAAAAATTGTAGCGAGGGATATTTTGTTGTGAAATGTTCATGGTCTGTTACGGATGAAGAGGGAAATCTAAAGCAGGAAACCAATGGTGAGGGAACAAGAATTAATGTAACCTTTACTCAGAACTAAGGACTGTAAAGCAGGAAGTGTGTATGCAGGGAAAGATTATCAAAGGAATTGCCGGCTTCTATTATGTTCATGTAATAGGAGCCGGAGTGTACGAATGTAAGGCAAAGGGAATTTTCAGAAAAGAGAAAATAAAGCCGCTGGTGGGCGATAATGTGGAGATTGATGTGCTCAATGAAGAAGAAAAGGTTGGAAATATTAGCCGTATTTTAGAGCGAAAGAATGAGCTGATTCGTCCGGCAGTAGCAAATATAGATCAGGCAATGGTGATTTTTGCAGCGACAAAGCCAAAGCCAAATTTTAACCTATTAGACCGCTTTTTAATTATGATGGAGCAGCAGCAGGTAGAAACCATTATTTGTTTTAACAAGCAGGATTTAGCCACAGAAGAGGAACTGTGTAAGTTAAAAGAAACCTATGAGAAATGTGGGTATCAAATTCTTTTTACCAGTGCAATGGAAGAAAAAGGAATTGACGAAGTGAAAAAAGTGTTAGAGGGAAAAACCACCACGGTTGCAGGTCCTTCCGGAGTAGGAAAGTCCTCTCTTATTAATCTTTTGCAGGAAGATATTGAAATGGAAACCGGAAAGATTAGTGAGAAGATTGAGCGTGGAAAGCATACCACACGACATTCACAGTTGATTCATATTAAGGATAATACCTATATTATGGATACACCGGGCTTTAGTTCCCTGTATCTTATGGGATTTGAAAAGGAAGAACTGCGGGAATATTTTAAAGAATTTAAGGAATATGAGCCGGAGTGCCGTTTCTTGGGATGCAGCCATATCCACGAACCGGATTGTGGTGTAAAGCGGGCATTAGAAGAAGAAAAAATCAGTCAGATTCGATATGAAAATTATGTAACAATGTACGAAGAATTGAAAAATGTTAAGAAATACTAGGAGGAAGTTATGAATTGTTTATCACCGTCCATATTGTCAGCAGATTTTGCAAAATTAGGAGAACAAGTAAAAATGATTGATGAGGCAGGAGCCGAATATGTGCACATTGATGTAATGGATGGCATATTTGTACCAAGTATTTCTTACGGAATGCCGGTTGTTCAGGCAATACGTCCATATACAGACCGTATTTTTGATGTACATCTTATGATAGAAGAACCTATCCGTTATATTGATGATTTTGTAAACTGCGGAGCAGATATTATTTCTGTTCATGCAGAAAGCTGTAAACACTTAGACCGTACAGTAGAGGCAATTAAGGAAAAAGGAATTTTAGCATCTGTGGCGTTAAATCCCTCCACAGACTTAAGTGTGCTTGAATATATTTTACCAAAACTGGATATGGTATTGCTCATGTCTGTAAATCCGGGATTTGGAGGACAAAAGTATATTTCATATACCACAGAAAAAATTCGCAGATTACGCCAAATGATTGAAGAAAGAGGTCTGAAAACGGACATTGAGGTTGATGGTGGAGTAAATCTTTCCAATGTAGAAAACATAATGGAAGCAGGAGCGAATATTATTGTAGCCGGAAGTGCAGTTTTCCATGGTGATATACAGAAAAATGTAAAAGAGTTTTTGAATATCATGCAGAAATAAGAAGGAAGAAACATGAAGGCATTGATTATAACAGGCGGAAGTATAGAGGATGCTTTTGCCTTGAACTTTTTGAAAGAAAATCCATGCGATTTGACCATAGCAGCCGACAGTGGCATGGAATTTTTTTACAGAAACGGACTTGTTCCAGACGAAATCGTAGGAGATTTCGATTCTGTAACAGCAGGAGTATTAGAGTTTTTCAGAGAAAATAACCCTCAAATCAAAATTCGCAAATTCCAACCGGAAAAGGATGAGACAGATACAGAGCTTGCCCTTCGTACTGCTATAAACGCAGGCTGCAAAAAAATCTGGCTGCTGGGAGCAATCGGTACAAGGTTAGACCATGTCCTTGGAAATATCCATCTTCTTGGAATGGCAATGGAACAGGACTGCGAATGTATTATACTGGATAGCTGCAATCGGATTCGGATGCTGCAGCACGGAATGAAAATTTTGCGTGAAGAACAGTATGGAGATTATATATCATTATTTCCATTTACTCCCACAGTGAAAGGGTTGACTTTGCGTGGATTTAAATATCCACTGGAAAAGTATGAGCTGCAATGTTATCATTCCTTAGGGGTCAGTAACGAAATAAGCCAAGAAGAGGCAGAGATATCCTTTGAAGAGGGCATTTTATTAATGGTGGAATCAAAAGATGAGAAGTAAAGTAAAACCGGAGCAATGTGCTTCGGTTTTTAGTTAAATTAGAAGAAAAAAATATCATTTTCTTATCGACTTGAAGTTAGAGTCCGTTTGTTATTTTGTTTTAATTTACTCAAAGATAATTCAATTTTATCATAATGTTAAAAATGATAAAATTGAATTGACAATGATAAAGTTGGAGAATATAATTGAATTACATCATTTTGATTAATATGAATAAATTAAAGTTTTAATGAGGTTATTAGGTGAGACAGTTTAATTATTGTGAAAAATGGAAAAAATTACTTACACCTGAAATTGTATCTTATTTAACACAGATACATGAATTTAAGGGAGAACAAACCCTGTTTATTGAAGCGAAAGCGGATACTTTAATACAGCTTGTTGAAATTGCAAAGATTCAAAGTACAGAGGCTTCCAATAAAATTGAAGGTATCTATACATCGGATGAACGCCTAAGAGCGTTGGTAAAGGATACAACAAGACCAAAGACTCGTAATGAGCGAGAGATTGCAGGTTATAGGGATGTTCTGAATACGATACATGAGAATCATGATTATATTCCACCAAAGCCTTCCATTATTTTACAATTGCATAGAGATTTGTATAAGTTTGAAGGTTTTGATGTGGGTGGCAGATACAAAACTGTTGACAATATTATTGAGGAAGAAGATTCTTCTGGAAATAAGTTTGTTAGATTTAGACCAGTGCCGGCATGGGAGACTCCTGAAGCAATAGAAGAACTGTGTAAAGCATTTGAGGAAGCTTTGGCAACGGAACAGATTGATTCTCTGATTTTAATTCCGATGTTTGTTTTGGATTTTTTATGTATACATCCGTTTAATGATGGGAATGGTCGAATGAGTAGGATTTTAACATTACTGTTGCTTTATAGAGCAGGATACATTGTTGGAAAGTACATCAGTATTGAGAAGCTAATTGAGAATACAAAAGAATCATACTACGACTGTTTGCAGCTTAGTTCGGCAAAGTGGCATGAGAATGAAAATGATTATGAACCTTTCGTAAAATATATGCTTGGAATTATTGTTGCAGCATATAGAGATTTTTCGTCTAGGATAAGTTTGCTTACAACAGATGGTTTATCCAAGCCAGAGAGAGTAAGAGAAATAATTAGAACAACTTTAGGACCTATTACAAAAACTGAAATATTACAAAAGTGTCCTGATATCAGTCAGGTAACTGTACAAAGAACCCTTGCTGATTTAGTTGAATCAGGTCAGATTACTAAAATTGGTGGTGGAAGATATACCAAGTATTTATGGAATAATTAGTTGATTGGAGAAAACGAATGATTACAGGTGAATTAAAAAATAAAATTGATAGTTTATGGGATATTTTTGCCGCAGGTGGTTTGGTAAATCCGCTTGAAGTAATTGAGCAAATTACCTATTTGATGTTTATTCATGATTTGGATGATTCAGATAATATAAGAGCAAAAGAAAGCGCAATGCTTGGACTTCCATACCAGAGTATTTTTTCTGACCAAGTAAAAGTAGGAGAAAGAACTATTGATGGTTCACAGCTTAAATGGTCTGTATTTCATGATTTTCCTGCTGATAGAATGTACTCTGTAATGCAGGAATGGGTATTCCCTTTTATAAAAACATTACACAGTGATAAGAATAGTGCTTATTCTAAATATATGGATGATGCAATCTTTAAATTGCCAACACCGCTCGTTTTATCAAAAGTAGTAGATTCATTAGATGAAATATATAAGATGATGAATGAAATTCAGACTGCTGATGTAAGAGGAGATGTGTATGAGTACCTTTTGTCTAAGATTGCACAGTCTGGACTTAATGGTCAGTTTAGAACGCCAAGACATATTATTCGTATGATGGTTGAAATGATGGATCCTTCAAGTGATGAAGTGATTTGTGATCCAGCGTGTGGAACATCTGGATTCTTAGTTGCATCGGGAGAATATTTGAAAGAAAAGAAGAAGGAAGAAATTTTCTTTGATAAGCAGAAGAAAGACCATTATATGAATCAAATGTTTCATGGATATGACATGGATCGTACCATGCTTCGTATCGGGGCAATGAACATGATGACACATGGAATTGATAATCCATTTATTGAATATAGAGATAGTTTATCGGATCAGAATCCAGATAAGGATAAGTATTCATTAGTACTTGCAAATCCTCCATTCAAGGGAAGTCTTGATGCAGAGTCTGTTTCGGGGGATTTGCTTAAGGTTTGTAAAACAAAGAAGACAGAATTACTATTCCTTACATTATTCCTTCGCATCTTAAAAATTGGTGGAAGATGTGCATGTATAGTTCCGGATGGTGTATTGTTTGGTTCTTCCAAAGCACATAAAGATATTAGAAAAGAAATCGTTGAGAATCAAAGATTAGAGGCGGTTATTTCAATGCCTTCCGGTGTGTTTAAGCCCTATGCAGGAGTATCAACAGCTATTCTTATCTTTACAAAAACAGAGCATGGTGGAACTGATGATGTGTGGTTCTATGATATGACAGCAGATGGATTTAGTTTGGATGATAAACGTTCTCCAATTGCGGATAATGATATACCAGATATTATCGAAAGATTCAAGAATTTAGATAAAGAAGCAGATAGAAAACGTACTGACAAATCATTTATGGTTCCAAAACAGGATATCGTCGACAATGATTATGACCTCAGTATTAATAAATACAAAGAGGTTGAGTATGTAGCTGTTGAGTATCCACCAACATCCGAAATTATGGCAAATATTCGTGAAATTGAGATGGAGATTGGTAAGGAAATGGATGAGTTGGAAAACTTATTAAAATTATAAGGAATACAAAAGTGTTTACAGACATTCAATTTAGAAAGTGTAATTACACATAAATACTAAGAAAGGGATGAAATAGTATGAATATATTGAGTGAAATAGGATACGCGGCATTGGATAGCGCAAGAAATGCAGTTAATGAACATGAAAGTGATGCGGTATATAACGAAAAAATTGCAGGAATAGAGAAAGCAACTGCAGCAATGGTAGAAGCAAAAGTGAAGGATGATAAAATAATTGAAATGCTTCAAAAATATTGGGATTTACGCTTGAGCGAAGCAAGAAAATTTTTGGATAGCAAAAAGAACAATTGATATAAACTTTTGGAGTACAATTTATGGAATTTATAAAATATAAGCAGTTAGTCGAAAGATATTATCAGAATGATTGTAGAGAACTCAATTTTCAGAATAGAGTAATAATCCCTTTCTTGGAATCAGTTATAACAGAAGGATATGAGGTGATAGATTCAAGTACCCTTTACAAAAATTGGAGTAATTACAAAAATGAAAATGGAGATGGTATATGTAGAGAGTCATTTGCAAATAATTATACACCGGATTTACTTATAGTAAGTAATTGGAAATTGTTTGATAAGAAGAAAACAAAACCTTCAATTATTGTTGAGGTAAAAAGACCTACAGCAAAGGATAGGTCACATGCAATTAAAGAGGTTGAGGAATACTTAGAAAAAGTTGATCATGTTATTTTGACCGATTGCATTACATGGGAATTCTATGATAAGGAATATAAGTTATCTCCAATATTTTATTATTTGGATACGGATGAAAACTGTGTTTGTAAACGAGACGTTATTGATAAAAGGCAAGTAAACTGGATATCTGATTCGGCCAGAGATAGTGATTGGGAAAAAATAAAGAAAGGGATAATCGGTAGAATAAATTCGGATTTGTAGGGATGATAGATGAAAGTAAAAATAGGTGATTTAACAAAAATTAGAACTGGTAAGCTTGATGCAAATGCTTCTTCTGAAGATGGTCAATATCCATTTTTTACATGTTCAAGAGAACCATTAAAAATATCAACATATTCTTATGACTGTGAGTGTGTGCTGGTGGCTGGTAATGGTGATCTGAATGTAAAGTATTATAACGGAAAGTTCGATGCTTATCAGCGAACATACATTATTGAGGACAATGGTAGTGGCAAGTTATTTATGCCATATCTGTATTACTTCATGGAAGGATACATTGAAGAACTAAGAAAACAGGCTATAGGTGGAGTAATTAAATATATTAAGCTCGGAAATCTTACAGATGCGTTGATTGAGCTGCCATCTATTGATGAGCAAAAGGCAATTGTAGATATTTTGGAAAAGGCTAAGAATGTCTTGGATATGCGTAATGAGGAAATCGGTAAATTAGATGACCTCATCAAAGCCCGATTTGTCGAGATGTTTGGAGATATAAATATAAACGATAAGA
>CAYTDI010000011.1:0-75384 GCA_964436595.1 uncultured Eubacterium sp. | reverse complement strand
AATTTAATATTATACATATTTTCCGAAAAGGCGCAACTGTTGTGTCTCATTTATTGAGATTTTTTTATTTATTTTTATGTATTTCTGTTTTGTTTTTTCACTTTACTATTTTTAAATCTCAATTTTCTTCTATCATACGCTTTTCTAATGTTGCAAACAGAACTCACACCGTTGATGCATTTATATATCCCTCCATCCCTTTTATCTCTTGAAAATCTCCTCCCCAAATAATTATCATAAAAAACATTAATATTATACAAAAAGGAATTTCCATTTCAGAATGTATATTCTTTCTTGTCGCCTTACCATCCATTTTCTTATCTGTTCTCACAAGTAGCATTAGAAAAACACGATACAAATATTTTATAAACAAAAAACAAATAATCCACACAACCAAATCCCAATTTACTCTTTGCTATATGGTATGATACCTTTTTTCTACAACTTTAATAATAAGACAAGAACTTGACATCCCTAAGTAAATAGCAGAGACTACACTACAAACAACTTCATAAAGGTGCTTATATATTTCTATTATTTTCATTTTTCTAAAAAAACTTCAAATATTGAAAAAAGGAAGCTGATTTTCAGCTTCCCTTTTTTTCATCTGTTCTAATAAGAGAACAATTTCTTCATATAATCATTTTTGATACTATATCCATAATTTTTGGCAGTTGCCCATCCCAAACCATATGGATTTTCTTTCTGTCCCAGCCATTCTACATATGGAGCTGATCCTTTTGTAACATATTTGTATCTTGTATCGACACATGGATTATTCAATGGTTCTGTGGATGCGTACGCTTTAAGGTGTTGCACCTGTGCTCTGACACCTTCTCTGACACTGCCAAAACTTTCTCCCGGATTACTATTTCCGGTAGCTCCTAATCCTGCAAAATTAAATTGTCCAATGCTTACATCTCCACCGAAACGTAAAAATCCTGTTTCTTTCATTGCCTGACAAAAAGCAACTTCTACTTTAACGCCCTCTGCCTGGCACTCTTCTATGTATATTTGGCAAAATGCCTGTATGGTAGGTGCATCCGTACCATGATAAAACGCCGGATATGTCTGGTTTGCATTATAGTAGTTTACCATCTGATTCAACGTGGTATTGCTGCTTCCCATTATTGCATATCTGGAATCAATTACATATCCAATACACTTATTTGCGGTAACACCTTCATCTGTTATGGCTTCTACATAAATCCAATAAGAACCGGATTCCGGATACCAGGTTGCCCAGTTTGCACCTGTCCAGCCTGTAATATCCGTCCATGTGTTTTTATTTAAATCATAAATACTATATTTAAAATTTACGCTTGCAGCTTTTGTTTCATATGCAACACCAATGTTAATCCCGATTGGCTCTTCTACTACACAAATTCCTGTAATATTTAATGACTTCTTGGTATAGTCCTTTTGTACTGCAAAACATATGGTATAGTCTTTTACCACACCGTCTTTTGTTCTTCCTTCTACACGAAGCCAATAATTTCCTGCTTGTGGTTTCCAGTCTGTCCAGTTAGCACTTGTCCAGTCTGTAATCTTCTTCCACTTCTGTGTTTCCAAATTGTATGACGTCCAACGGAACTCTACGCCAGACTGCAATGCAGTATATGCAGCACCTATATTGATACAATCATCATTTACTACATATGCAATTCCATCCATTGTCAATGGCTCTGTAATATAATTTGTAGTATTCGCAAAACATATCGTATATGTCTCTACCTGTCCCAAGGAGTTCATAACCTGAGCCTGAAGCCAGTAATTTCCTACTTTCGGTTTCCAAGTTGCCCAGTTTCCTCCATACCAACTGCTAATCTCACTCCAACGCTGTTCATCTAAGTTATAGGATAACCATCTGAACTTTAAGTCTGTATCATTACTTTCATATCCCACACCAATATCAACCCCATTTTGCTGATACTGATAACAGATTCCGGATATCTTTACACTGTTTGGTGCATAATTCTGTGTTACATGAAAATTAATTGTCAGACTGTCAGTATATCCTTCATCTGTAGTTGCCTGTACCTGAAGCCAATAATTTCCTGTATGCGGCTGCCATGTTGCCCAGTTTCCTCCATACCAATCACTGATTCCCTGCCACTGCTGTGTGTCTAAATCATATGCCATCCATTTGAATCGAACGTTGCTTCCATTGGTTTTATAATCTACTCCAACATCAATTCCACGATTTGTATAATTATAACAAATACCTCTTAACTCTAAATTGCTCTTAGACAATCCAAAATACTCTGCGATACCGGTTGCATCTGCAATACCTAATTTCTGCAATTTCTCGTCGCTGTTTAAGAAGTTGTTCACATCATTAGAATTATTAATAAATGCATGTTCAATAATAATTCCCGGAAATCCTGCTTCCTTACTTCTTTTGATAATACCATAATAATCTGCTAAAGAACCGTCCGGATATTTTGTTTTATCTTCAGAATTTCTTATCTGAATTCCTCTATCACCTAAGCCTAATGCTACAAGTTTCTCCTGAATCACACTTGCAAGCTGTTTGCCCTGCGCTCCCACTGCTGGATTATAGTTTCCATTTGGATAATACACCTGCGCTCCATTTGCAGTAGTGGAAGAACCACTGGTTGAGTTAATATGAATACTTACATATACCGTTGCTCCAACACTTTTTGCAAACGCTACACGATTAGCATTACACTCCGTAGACGTTGTTCCCGGATAAGGACAATCTCCATTGTCATTTCTCGTCATATATACGGTAACACCCTTATATGTCTCTAATTCCTGTCGGCAATACTTCGCAATTTTTAAGTTCAAGTCTTCCTCTGCTAATCCATTGCCTCTGGCACCTGCATGCTTATTATCATGTCCCGGATCTAATACAACTACAACATTTCCATTGCTTGCCTTAGTACTTCCATCTACACCATCTGCACTTTTTGCTTCTTCAATTGCATCACTAATTGTATCCTGAGAAATGGTATTTCCATTCTCATCAATGGTAACAATATCAAGGTCTGCTTTTGTATCATCGCTTTCTTCTGTAACAACTGCATCTGGATTTGTCTCTACTTCCTGATTTACTCCATAAGCAACATCAAATCCTGCATCTGCAAAACTTTTTGTTATCTCCTGACCATCTAATAAAAAAGTAACACTCTCAAGTCTGTATACTCCACTCTCTTCTTCCTGCGTATACTGTTTTGTGAACAAGAATGCATTTCCATCCTGTTTACTTGCAGGTATCTGAGAAATAACCCCATCCTTTGACACATTTAATACAACATTCTGAATATTGGCACCATCTTCCCCTATTCCCACCAAAATATTCTGTGTTTCATTTAAAGCCACCATCGGCTCTGATACTACCACATAGCTGATTGCGGCACTATCTGTTACTGCATTATCACTTGTTACTTTTGTTGTAGTATCTTCCTGTACGGATGCCTCATTAACTACTGTATCATCTGACTGTACAGCCACTTCGTCCGCTGCTGTATTATCAGTTTGTACCGTATTTTCCTGTAATACTTCCCCTTGTACTGTTTCCTCTGATACAACGTCTTTCATATTGGATTCCGTTGTAACAGATTGTTCTGTTGTGACTTCCTGCTGATTTACATCTGTACCAGCAGCCATAACCGTCTGCATTGGAAAGGTTGTCCCAACTGTCAACGCCGCCAATACAATCGCAAGTAATTTCTTTGCTTTTCTCTTCATCCTCATTTCCTTCTTTGCTTTCTATAACATTTTTTTCTTTCCTAGTATATCACCCATTTTTTTTTCATTCAACCATATTCCAGAAATTTACAATTTTTTTACGAACCTATGAAAAACACAATTTGCGTATTTCTCAAATTATCACGGTGTCTACATTCCATTTCGTTCCATGCTGAACAAGTGCCACTGGGACTTAGCACCGTCAACTCTTTATGTAACACTGAATTTTCCTTGCTACTCGCCCAAAAAGACCTTGAATGATTGTTATAACAACTCTCATTCAAGGTCTTACTAAAACTTCTAATTTACTGGAAAGCTTCCCAGATAATGTCCGTCTGTGGTATCCATACTATAATAGTAAACTCCATCTGTGATAAGTCCACGGGCTACCATTCCATTCCAATGATAGAATACAGTTCTTCCCCATGGGTCATAGGAAAATCCACTTGTATTTAATGTTCCATCCCAGTTAGCAAATCCGTAATCTACACCATTTGCAAATCGGAACCAACCATTATTCTGCATTCTTCCATCACCATCTAAATAATATACAGAATTGTTGGCAAATGTAATCACATCCTTGTAAATATATCCCTGAGAATCAAAATAGCAAGTATATCCTACGCTTGGACAATACTGGAAATTGGAAAATACTTCATGTCCATCCGTATCAAAATAGATAATATGTACACCATCCGGATGATAAGTTAAACGGTCTTTCATTGCTGAGCCGTCTGCCTGCATATAGTAGGTGTAACTACCATCAAACATAAACTTATTGGTAATCAATGCTCCATTTCTATTATAGCATCTTATCTGTTCATCGGCTTCACGATAAAAAGTATTTCCATTATAAGAAGATATCATACCAATATACGCTGTATAACATTCCGGTCTATACCCAATCAAATAATATTCTATTTCATGATACCCTTCATCAATTGAACTGTCTGACTGACAGAAATAGGTATAATTCCAAGAATTAGAACTATCTAAATCGTCCCAAGTACAGTCAACTACATACCAATTACCATACAGATATACCTGATTCCATTCATGCTGTGGACTTGTCACACAAATAGTTTCCACGCCTACTGCATTACACAATAATGAATACATCTGTGAATAACCTGCACATACTGCATTTCCTGTAAGTACTGCTGTTGCACTACTTTGATGCTTTTCTATATTTTCCATATTATTATCATATGTAATATTCGCACAAACAATATCATGTGCACTCTTTATCTTCTTGTAATCCGTAGTTTCTGCATTAATAGTATTTACCCAGTTGTTTACTTTACTCATAAACTGTGCAGTACTATTTGCGCGCGCAGCTCCGGAAATGTAATCTGCATATATTGCTAATGCCACATAGTCTCTGCCACCTTGACTTCCTGTCACGGCTGCTGTTCCACGAACAAAATAAAACTGCGGATTAGAAATCGTAAATAAATATATAATATCCTTTAACTCATCACTTGAAAATCCGGTACACTCAATATAAGCTGTTCTACCATAACTGCTATTAAAAACAGCCGCATCCGCATAAGTGTTTAAATACTGGCTGCACTGGTAGTACATACTGTCATATAATGCTCTCTCACTCTCAGACAACTGATTGTAATAATATCTTGATTCATAAATTGAAACGCCTGACTCATAAGTTGCTCCTATTTCTTCCTGTTCTTCTAAGGTATAGGCTTCTGCCACATCTTCCTCTGTAATCTCAACATCTTCTAACTCCAGCGGCAAATACCCTGTCTTACTTGTCAGTTCCTCAATTGGTTCACTTGCAAACACATTCATCGGTACTAGCTGAATACACATTGCCATAATCAGCATTAGTACAAAAGTTCCTCTTACTTTTTTCATGCTCTCATTTCTCCATTTGTCTATTTATAATACTCTCTATACCACTCAGCAAATTTCTTCAATCCCTCTTCGATTGATGTATTAGGCTTAAAATCAAAGTCTTCTACCAAATCTGTCACATCTGCATATGTCTGATATACATCTCCCGGCTGCATCGGATAGAACTCTTTCTTTGCTTCTTTTCCTAAACACTTTTCCAATGTTTCAATAAAATACATTAATTTTTCCGGTTTATTATTCCCTATGTTATATATTTTATATCTCACACCGTTTTCATTTTCCTTTGGCGGATTGCTGAGGATATTTATCATTCCGGCAACAATATCATCTACATAAGTAAAGTCACGATACATATCGCCATGATTGAACACTTTAATGTTTTCACCCTTCATAATCTTCTGAGCGAAAGAAAAATATGCCATATCCGGTCTTCCGTAAGGTCCGTAAACAGTAAAAAATCTTAATCCGGTTGACGGTATACCATACAACTTACTATAACAATGAGCCATAAGCTCATTGGACTTCTTGGTCGCTGCGTAGAGACTTACCGGATTGTCGACCTTATCTTCCGTGGAAAACGGAATCTTTTTATTCGCTCCATACACAGAGCTTGAGGATGCATATACTAAATGCTCTACCGGATAATTCCTACAACACTCTAATATATTAAAAAATCCTATCATATTGGATTGCATATAGGCATCCGGATTCTCTATACTATATCGAACCCCTGCCTGTGCACCCAAATTTACAACAATATCCGGCTGTTCTGATTCAAATAATTGCTCTAACGCCTTTCTATCAGCTAAATCACCTTTTACAAATCGAAACTTCTCAAACTTCTGCAATATTTCAAGGCGATCATATTTTAGACTAACATCATAATATTCATTCAGATTGTCAAATCCAACTACCTGACATCCTGCTTCTAATAATTTTTTACTAAAATGAAAACCAATAAATCCGGCTCCTCCGGTAACTAAAACTTTTTTTGTCTTATCTAAGGGTTTATAATCCTTTAACATCTTCTTCTCCCTCACCCCACTTTCTACTCTGAAAAATCATTATCAATTCCCTATAAACATCTGTACCCAGTATCTGCCATACTTTCCTGATGAAGTCCGCAAATATCCTATGCCCATCTCTGTATAACTCGGATCTAAAATGTTATCTCTATGGCTCTTCGAATTCATCCATGAATTCATAACGCTCTCAGGTGTAGACTGCCCTGCTGCTATATTTTCACCTGCACAAAAACGTGATACCCCCGCTTCATCTAATGCGGTAAAACAGCTTCTTCCATCCGGACGAGTATGACCCAATACTGTGACAATCTCGTTTGCCCGCACCTGAGCTGCCTGCTGTACCTGATCATTTAACTTAAGCGGTATAATATCTCTGCTAAGACGCTCCTCATTTACCAGGTCTAATACCTGTAATTGATATGTATCGGATGGTGCTACTCCCGCTGCTTTAAATCTGCCAAGATAATGACCATCATTTGTATCCATACTATAATACCATAATCCATCCGAGATTAAACCTCAGGCTGCCATCCCATTCCAATGGTAATATACAACTCTTCCGTAATTATCATAAGAAAACCTATTATGTCTCAGTCTTCCAGCCCCATCCGCATATCCGTAATCTACACCATTTGCAAACTGAAACCAACCTGAGTCTTCCCTCTTTCCATTTGCATTCAAGTAAAATGGAACACCATTTAGGTAAGTAATCTGATCCTTGTAGATATATCCCTGTGAATCAAAATAGCAGGTATAGCCTACACTTTCACAATACTGAAACTCTGAAAATACCTCATGCCCCATTTCATTAAAATAAATAATATGCTCTCCATCCGGATGATAAGTCAATCGATTCTTCATTGGCGTTCCATCTGCCTGTGCATAGTAAGTATATTCTCCATCAAACACAAAATCATTTACTATTAAATTTCCATTTTTATCATACAATTTTCCTACCCCACCACTCCAATATTGCAGCGATCCTTCTGTATGCGCTTCTGCGGACATTTTTCCTCCAAAAGCAAATATTCCCATAATGCCAATGGCTCCCATTACATACATTAAAATTTTTTTCATAAATTTCTCCTTTTCTTTCGTATATTAATAAATAATTTCAATTTTGTGAGTTCCTGCCGGTACATAAATTCCTGTAAAAGCTATGTTGACCTTTTCTTTCTTGACCTCCTCTCCATCAATATAATAGTGAAATTTTGCTCCGTATGGTATCGTTAAAAATAATAACTGTGCCTTCTTACTTTCAATTGTACCACAAATATGCTCCTCTGTAAATTGAAAAAGCTCTAACACATTGCTCTTTCTTTCTGTAATATTTTGTTCAAACTCCTTATAATATTCTTCTGATTCACATACACTAATCTTTACCTTAGCTAAATGCAAATCTACCTCATTAGAATTACTATATACTACAATATTTCTAATTCCCTTTTTCCCACTGAACTCTACCTTTGTTTTTCCATTTTGCTCATAACAACTTGCATACTTATACCCAAATTTTCCATCCTCCGCTGCCCACGCTACCTGAACACTTACTTCTTCGGAATTTTCTATCTCAACTACAACCGTCTCATTTTCTGTCACTTCTATTGGTAATCCGATATTCGTACCTATTTCATAAGATACTATTTCTTCAGTATATATAGGCTTTGGTTTTATTTTCTCCTTTGGTTCAGTCAATAAATCCTGAAATGTGTCATTTCCATCTTCTATTACCACATACTCCAATAACCTTTCTGCTCGTTCTAATGCATCCATTTGTTCAAATGCACTTCTGGAAATAGTCTTATCATAACAAAAACCGAGTGGTAAAACATTGTCATTTTTATATAAATACTTATCGTTGTTGCTATTTTCTAATTGAAACCCATAACTTGCACAATTATCATTATCAGCAACCATCTTATTTACTGAAAATAAAGATTCCAAATAAATATTTCCGGTTGTACCAAGACACCATCCCGGTATTCCTTTCAATGTAGGAATAGATGTTGCCATAATAAAATCCGTAAAAGAACTATTTCCTACCCCGCCTATATAATAGGCTGTTCCATTATAGCCTTGTACGGCTGAATCATTTAGCTGAACACTCTGATATGTCTTATCCACTCGTTCAAACAGCATTTCTTCACCGGACTGTTCTAAAATTTCTTTTGTGCCATCATTGTAATATCCTGTCATCCATGCTTCCTTTGTGACAGCATCACCATTATTTATAAATTTGTAATTAAGCAAAAGCAATTCCATAACTACCAATACAATTATTCCGCCATGAATCAACTTGGTATTCTTTTCACTTTTTCTACTATATCCCCACAAAATCAAAACTTCTAAGGCTGAAACCACTAAATAGACGCAAATATCATAATAATAAATATGCTTCTGTAACTTCAGGCACACTACCATAATTACTACTATTGTTGCACTCCATGTCATCACAAGACGTTTTACTGCAACCTTTCTTTTCCCTGTTACAATTTCATCCAGTGCAATTGCTGCAATTATCAGCATAATTAAAATTACCCATACTCTGGATAATTTATAAATATCGTTTGCAAATCCATTCAACACCAGACGAAATACCGGACAGGTCATAATTATGATGCTAATTCCCAACTCTACTGCAACCACGACATTTCTCTTTTTGGTATCACGATGAAATACCTGTGGTATCAATAATAAAGTCAATATTCCACAGTAATATGTGCCATCTCCAATATACCATCCGCTATCACTTCCGTAATATTCATTTGCTCCCGGAATCCCCTGTACATTAGGGGCAAAGGTTCGTATTACTGTTGTTCCAATTATTTTTATATTGTTATAGGAAAAAGTTTTATTCCACTCTTCTCCCAGACTTTCTACTCCCGCCTGAAAACGGTAACTGCTAAAAATATCTCGCAGACTATAACCCAGCACTCCCACAACTACAAGAACACATATGATACCTCCTGCAAGGATTATTCTCTTTTGTCTTCTTGTAAACTGTCTCTTCATTCTAACATTACTCTGATAAAGCTCTGCCACAATATACAATATCAAAAAAGCTATCAACATCAGCTTAAAATATAATCCAAGACACAATATTGTCAGCAAAATTCCTAATGCAAACAAAAAAATACCACGCTTTTTCTTTCCCCGTTCAATTGCCCACAGAAAGATGGCTGCAATCATTGCTAATTCCGCCTGACTTCTCCAACATCCCGCTCCTATCATCTGAATGGAAAATGCATAGCAAAGTCCAAACACTATACTTGTTAGCCTTGTCATGCCTTTTTCTTTTAAAAAGCCATAAAAGAAGATTCCTGCGAGCATACATTTTAACACCATGGCAATTCCTATCATGTATGCTACATATTCACTTCCAAAAGAAGTAATCAACAACTCAAATGGATTCTTTACTTTAAAACCGCTGCCCCATGTGTAAGAAAATGAAAAAAAGGATCCGATACCTCTTGATGCTTTCTGTACATAATGGGGATAAAATTGCACTACTCCATCTGTCACTACATTCGGAAACAAAAAATATTTTTCTCCAAATATATAGCTATGAAATAGTATCATCATTGCGATTCCAAGAATTCCACAAAACACTGATGTATCAATCATCCTTTTTTTCATTACTAGCTTTCCTCCACTTCCCTTCGTTGATAAATCTTAGCAACTTGTCCCTTTGCAAAATCTAATATTATTCTTACTAGAATTGGCCCTACTATTCCAACTATCGAATATACAATATTACTCCTCTCCGATGTAAAACTATGTGGAAATGTATTTAGCGCAAACTGCTCATCTACTGAAAAACATTTGAATCGAATGTAGTCCGCAAGCTTAAAGAATACAAAATGAAGCGTCATAATATCCATACTATATCCGCCAATTGCTGCAAGAGCTGTTACAAACTTTGCTTCCGGTTTCTTTTTTAATATCTTTACCAAATACAAGCAACAATATATTCCACAAAAAGCTAATAAATAAAATACTGCCGCATTATTGTATCTTCTTTGGTCTAAAATTGTCCATAATCCATACTTCAAATGGACAAATACCATAATGGCAAACGCCAATATACACCCCGGTAATACAATAAAACGTTGTATCTGTTCATGCCATACCCGATACAGTCCACCAACTGCTGCTATCGGCATAATTACCAATGCAACATCTGCAAAATCATAGCGTAAGTACCCTCTTGATACACAGAAAAATCCAAATGCCGCCAAAATAATTGTCGCTCCTACAATAAAAATCTGACGCTTTTTATAATTCATCCGCATCCATGAAGTACCATATACAATTACGCCATACATTAGTGTAGCAAAAAACCATGGAAACATAAACCACAGTGGACCTGCAAGCGGCTCTACTTCTAAACGGAAATAATTCCAAAAAGCATCTATGAATATCTGCAAATTATATGCCACATTGCCTTCTGGTAATATTCCCATATAGAAAAACACATTATGAAATAAGCCTAAAAGTATCATATACACAAAGTACATTGGAAAAAATCCATGTAATCGTGCTCCCATTAATCCACTTACATTTTTCTCGTACTTTTTATGATTATATGTGAAACCAATGAGGAAAAAGAATAACGGTAAATGCCAATAGTAAATGATTGGAACAATATGTATATTACTGGTATGTCCTACTACAACAGCAATAATTCCTATTCCCTTCAATAATGAAATTTCTATATCCTTCTTTTGTTCCATCCTACCTTTTCTACCTTCCTATTGAATAATACTCAACCCCTGCTTCTAACATTTCTTTCGGTTGATAGATATTTCTTCCATCGTATACTAGTGGTGTCTGCATTAACTTCACATACTCTTCCGGTTTCACTGCCTTAATCTCTCCCCACTCGGTGAAAATAAAGCATACATTTGCTCCTTTTAAAGCTTCTTCCGGTGTTGACACATAAGTCACTCCCTCTGGGTAACGCTTTTTAAAGTTATCTGCTCCCACCGGATCATATGCATAAATATCTGCCTTTGCCTGTATTAATAATGGGATATTTTCTAAAGACGGTGCTTCTCTTAAATCGTCTGTTCCCGGCTTAAAAGTTAATCCAAGTACAGCAACCTTTAAGCCTTGAAATGTAATCAATCGTTTCATTGCCTTATGTAACAGTAAGGTTTTCTGTTCCTTATTAACTTGAATTGCTGCCTGCACTGTACGCAACTGGTATCCATTTTGTCTTGCGAGGTATTCTAATGCTTTAGTGTCCTTCGGAAAACAGCTTCCACCATATCCAATTCCTGCATTTAAGAAACGTTCTCCAATTCTTGCGTCATAGGACATTCCTTTTGCCACATCTTCAATATCTGCTCCTACCAGTTCACACAAATTAGCAATATCATTCATATAAGAAATTTTTAATGCTAAAAAGTCATTACTTGCATACTTAATCATTTCTGCACTTCTGCGATTTACAGATACTATGGGGAGGTGAAATGGCTCATAAATCTCCATCAGCTTCTGCTCTGCTTCTTTGGATTCTGTTCCAATGATAATTCTTGCAGCATGAAGTGTATCTCTTACTGCAGTTCCCTGCGCTAAAAACTCCGGATTACTTGCCACCTCAATTTTTATTTTCTTATTTTTCTGAAAATCATGTATAAACTGTTCTACCTTATCGTTTGTGCCTACCGGAACAGTAGATTTTACCACTACCAAGCAATCTCTTTCTACATTTTCTGCAATCTGACGTGCTACTGTTGCTATATAAGAAAGATTTGCAGAACCATCCGGCTGCTCCGGAGTTCCTACTCCAATAAAAATAGCCTCTGCATCATGGTATGCTGACTGGTAATCTGTGGTATAGTCCAATCTTCCTTCTTTATAATTCTTCTGCATTAATTCTTCTAAGTCCTGTTCGTAAATCGGACTAATGCCTGCCTTCATTGCCTCTACTTTCTTCTCATCTACATCTACACACATGACCTGATGTCCTTTTTCGGCAAAGCAGACCCCTGCAACTAATCCTACATATCCCGTACCTGCAACTGCTATTTTCATTTGTTATCTCCTCCGTACTTTTCTTTTCACTATGTCATATCTCTATTATACAATTGCTGTTCTAAAATGGAAAGCAAAAATACAATAATAGGAAAGTCCACAAAAGACTCTCCTATTATTATGGCTCATTTATTCTGCATTCGTAAATCCATAACACTGTTGATCTACTAAATTGCCTGATGCATCATATAAGTTAAATAATGTCCAATAATATCCCGGTACCGGCTGCCATGTTGTCCACAAGGTGGTATCCTGTGTTCCACATTTTCCGGTGGTATAAATCCATGCATCCTTTCCTTGTACATACAGATTACAATCCAAAATCTGCATTTCGTAATAATACCCCGGATTATCAAAACTTTGAATACCAATCAAATAGCCATTACCATTTGGATCCGGCATCTGACAAATTGCTTTTATTGCATGACGATAATTCACACCAACGGTTGTATTTACTGTACGTCCTGTATTATCCTTCACTTCACAATAAACCAAGTAGTCTCCACTGGTACTTGGTCTATAATGAATCCCGTAATCACCAGACCAGTCGCTCGCCTGAATCCACTGGCTATTTTTCACATCATATACTAGCCAACGATAAGATAATTGCGAAGTGTCTACACCATCGTTTACAACAGCTCCGCCCTCAATCAATCCATTCTCGTACTGCCAGAGATAAACTCCCACAGAAGATAATGTTGGTACTGTTGCAGTAGTTCCATACTGATATCCAGTTACTGCAGTAAGTACAGAACTTGGATTTCCAGCTACACGAACTTCTCCTTGTACAAGATAAGAACCTTGCTTTTCCGGATACCAGTTTAAAATGTTCTGATTGAGCTGCCAACCACTGACAACACTCCACACTCCTGTACTTTGGTCATATACCAACCAGCGATATTCTAAATCTGTATTACTGGAAGCAGTTGCACTCATTGCCATCTGAATGCAAGGCCCTGTCTGATTATCTGGAACGTACAGTTGTGCTGATGTCATGGTTGTTGTAGTACTTGCTGCCTTCCAAATAATATCATCTGTCCAGCTTGTAATTGGTGTTCCACTTGCATTTGGTGTAATGTAACGCATATATGGATCTACGACAGAAGCTGCATATGGTGTATCCATATACTTAAATACATTATATGCCTGACGACCTGTGCCGTCCGCGTTTACTAACCCCTGATAAAGACCTGCACCTGTAGCTCCTAAATTATCCTTGTACTGCACATAAATCATGGCATCTACCATATCATTTCTTGCTGCTGCATAATAAAGATATGCCAAACTTGCTGCCTGTGCTTCCTGCCCAAGACTTCCTGCATCAAATCCCTGCTCTGACAAAATAATACGGTGGGAACTTCCATAGGTATTCTTAATATAATCAGTAAGAACTTCTAAGTTTGCTGCACATACAAAATTGGAAGTTATATCATGTGACAAATCTGCTGCCGCATCTTTACTCCACATGGTCTTGTCCATCTGTCTCGGATAAGCGTGGTATGCTATGTTCCAGTTTTTTCCCTGCTCTCTTGCTGCAAATCCATCAATAAATGTCTTTGTTGGAATCCCTGTTCCTACTAAATTATCATACCAGTTATGGGTTGGGCAAACATATACTTTCGCATATGGACTATTATCTTGAATTGCATCATATAATAAATCAAATGACTTTACTGCAATATCAATATTGGTATTGGCATCGTAAGTACCACAATAATTGTAATGCTGTGGTGCAGTAACTTCATTTCCCAAAATCCAATTCTGAATAAAGCAATCTGACTGTCCAAATACATCAGCCAAATAATGGAAGGTAGCATTCAATGTCTCTACTGCCTCTGCATCCTGTACATTTAATGCATAATAGAAATGTCCAGCTTCTCTTCCACCCGGATATATCAACTTCTGTAACTGCGGGTCTTCTGTCCACCCCATTAAAACCTCTGCCGTAATAATCTTACCTGCTGCACGAAGCTCCCGAATTCTCCATTCAAAGATTTTTACATAATTCTCATAGTTAAAATAATAGGTCTTTCCATTGTAAACATAAGGCGTTCCTGTTCCATCTGTATTAATGATACTGGTAAGTTCCAAATTCATGTAAACATGATTTACGGAATTTTTAAACTCTGTATCACTGCTATCTGTCCAAAATTCAACACCTTGAATCCCCTTCTTATTGGTTGGGGTCGCTTCTACCACATCCGCAGCAGTTGCCCTTGTCCCCATCAGGTTGGTAGCTGCATTTGCATGGATTGGAATAAGTAATGGTAAAATTAGAAAAAATGAAAGTAACCATGCCCCAAGACATCTAAAACTGTGTTTCCATAACCTTTTTGTTCCCATAAAATTCCTCCTTCTTCTTTCTTCCTTTGAATGAATTGTCATAGCTTAATTATAACATAGAACAAACCATGATTCTACTTCTGAAAATACATTTCTACCTCATGCTCTCCCGCATCTAATACAATTCCGGTAAATGCATAATTAACTCTTTCTGCCTGTACTTCTTTTCCATCTACCAGATATGTCCATTTTTTATTATATGGTATAGACAAATACAATATTTTTTCGCCATCTGCCGATACTTTTCCTTTCATATATGTATCAGACCACGTTTCAAGCTGAAGCTCATTGCTCTGTAATTTAGCAACTGATTGTTCATAAACTTTATAGTACTCTTGCGTATTGTATACTTTAATTGTTACCTTATCCACCTTTGTAAGTTCTGTGGTAGAAAACGGCTGTATCACAAACATTGTAGTTCCTACCTGATTATTCAGTACCAACTCATTTTTTCCCATTTCTTCATAAATACTTACAATCCGCTCCCGGTTCTTTTGCCATGCTTCCTCTGGTGTGGACCATACCACATTCAGACACTCTTCTTCGCCATTTTCTAATTCTACTACAACCGTTTCATCTTCTTGAATCGTGTCAATACTAATTCCGGTATTTAACTCATAATTTTTTAATTCTACATACCTTATAGGTTCTATGTCTGTTGTTTGCAATGCTGCTTTGCCAATCTCTTTTAATAACGGACTGTCATTTTCCACTACACAACTTTGCAAAATAATATCTCTACGATTCTGATAATTGTTCTTTTCAAATTCATCCTTTGATATGGCGGACTCATAAGTAAATCCTATTGGAAGTGCATTTTTATTTTCAAAAATATTTACTTCTCCAACCTTATCCACTTTCTGATAATTATAACTGATACATTCATCATAACGTGCTAACACATAACGATCTGCAAATAATGCCTCTGCTGCTGCATTTCCATATGCACCACCACAATATCCACGCTGATTCCATAATGCCGGCATCCCTAAATTAACCATCAATTCTGTCTGTTGTCTGTTTCCAACTCCGCCAATATAATAAGTCGTGCCATAATACCCCTGTACGCCTGCATCATCTAACAATCCACTGCGATATCCTTTTTCCACTCTATAAAAATTATCATCTTGTGACTTTATTTTATCCACAGCCTCGATGGTGCCATCTTGATAATAAGATGTATCCCATTCTTCTGCTGTTATGGCATCTGTATTATTAATAAAACGATAATTAATGGTAACTACCTCTATACAGACCATGAATACAAGGCAATATTTTAAAGCCCTTCCTTCTTTTTCTCTTTTCTTATACACAGTAAGAACAACTGCATAAACTAAAACAAATATCAGTACGGTTATCATATCCTGAAGATATATTTTCCCCTGATATTTCCAGACAGATAAGATTATCATAGGAAACAGTAATACTGCTACCGTAATCCAAAGCCGCTTTAGGTGCAGTTTATCTCCATCTTCCATAACATCATGTAATGCCTGGACGGCAATCCATAGAATTACCAGTATTCCAAACATTCTGGTTAACTTAAAATAGGTATTTGCAAATCCATTTGCCACAAGACGAATTGCCGGAAAAAAGGTTAAAATTCCTACTGCTGTTAAGAGTAATGTATACGCAATATTTCTTTTTTTCTCTTTTCCATATGCCTGTGGAACCATGAGAAACATCAACAACCCGCAATAATAACTTCCAGCTTCGCAGTAAGCTCCCGGTCCTTCTCCATACCACATTTCTATCCCACTCACTCCCAATATAGTAGGCGAAAGTGAACGCAAATAGACTGTAATACACTCTTTTATATTATGAACTGTAAATGTATCCTTCCATTTTTCTGTCCATTGAGCTATCCCAGACTGCACGCGATAACTTTGAAAAATGGATACTAGTTGCGAATACAGGAACCATACACCAACTGAAATAATTAATACTGATACTACTCCTGCAAAAATTTCTATCTTCTTATCTAGCTTTCTTTTCTTATTCTCTTGATTATATCCTATCCACCAAGTCATTACTACATATCCAATAATGACACACCCATAAACCAATTGAAAATAAAGGCTAACCTGGGTGCAAAATATTCCCACTGTCAGTATTGTCAGCAAAACATTCCAAACACTGCGTTTTTTCTTCCAACATTCTATCACAAGCAAAACCAGCGCCATAATAATCGCTAATTCTCCCTGATTCTTCCATATGCCTCCAATTAATACCTGAGCTGAAAATGCATATGCAAGTCCACCAATAATGCATGTCTTCCTATTTTTTCCAGTAGAATATAAGTAAACACTAAATATTCCCCCTGCAAAAAGTACCTTAAGAACAATTGCAAGACCTATTCTATAGGGAATTTGCTCTGTTCCTCCCATTACAATAAATAAATCAAATATCTTCTTCAGGCCGATAGCATTTCCCCAACCACTACTAAATATATAGGTTGGCAATTGCTGTCCTTTTTCCAACAATTCTGCTAATTGATAATACTGCGGATAAAACTGCACCACACCATCACTTACAACATGATTAAATAAAAATAATTTTTCACCTGTCAAGTATTTAAAAAAGAGAAATAGAATACAAACTGCCATTATCCCTGTACTAGTTGCCAATACTTTTAACCTTGGAAAACGTTTCTCCATACTTCACTCCATTCCATCAAACTCTATTAGAATCCAGAATACAAAAATGTTCCTACTGCAGTAAAAGAAAGAATAGACCATACCATAACAACAGCCGAAAAAGCCGCCTTTCTTACTGTTGGTTTAAACTCCTTTATCTGTTCATTCACATTTCTGAAATTCAATATCAATGCAAGAGCTATCACAAAAAAGCCACTGATTGTAAGATATGGCAACTTTTCTGTCAACCATTCCCCAATATGTAACATATTAAAAAGAGCTATGATTTCCGGCAATTGAAATACAGCTGCCAAACTACTGCCAATATCCCCAAAATTACACTTCGCAATCTGTGTTAAAACCTGAACGGCCTCTGACAAGTTACTTGCCCGGAAGAAAATCCATGCAACATTCACAAAACCAAATGTGATTATCCACGAAAAAACTTTATTCCATTTTTCTATCGATTCCTTAAATATCTTATTAAGCACCAGCATCACGCCGTGCATTAACCCCCAAATCACAAATGACCATTCTGCTCCATGCCACAATCCACTAACTAAAAATACAATCAGCGTATTTACATAGGTTCTTATCTTTCCTTTTCTACTGCCACCTAATGGTATATAAAGATACTTTGTAAAAAATCTGGTTAATGTAATGTGCCATCTATCCCAAAATTCTATCACTGTATATGATTTATAAGGAGAATTGAAGTTAATTGGAATCTCAATGTTAAATAACAGACAAATTCCAGTTGCCATATCACAATATCCGCTAAAATCAAAGTAAATTTGGAAGGTATATCCCAACATCGCCAAAATCGCAATGGCAGTATTCATAGATGGAATATCTGTGTAATATACATCTACAAACCTTCCAAAAGTATCTGCCAACAATACCTTCTTTGCCATTCCTACTGAAATGGCATAAAGTGCTCTAGAAATATTGTTATAATCAATTTTCCTTTTTGCTTCATCACGAAACTGTGGCATAATATCCGAATGAAACATAATAGGTCCTGCAAGTGCCTTTGGAAAAAATAGTATAAATAAACTGTATTCGCCGAAGCTATATTCTGGAACTTCATCTCTATAACTGTCTACCAAATAAGCGATTTGCTGGAAAGTAAAATAAGATATTCCCAATGGCAGAATCAGATTTTTTATCCCTATGTCAGAGTGGAATATTGTATTACAATTCTCAATAAAAAAATTCATATACTTAAAATAAAGCAATGCTCCACAATTCAGAACTAATCCTGCAATCAGATATATTTTTCTTTGATTGCTCCTTTTCATTATCTTTATCAATAAATAATTTACTAGCACGCTAGTCCATACCGCTATTAAACTGTATACACTGTTGTATGCATAAAATATACTAGACATTACTATTAATAAAATATTTGCCATCTTAAATTTCTGAAAATGATTACATACAAAATATAAACCAAAACAACTCGGTAAAAATACAAATATAAATAGATATGAATTAAATGTCATTTTATCCTCCTATAATTGGATACGCTTTCCCTCTTGCTTCTCTATTCATTACAACGATTTTTCTTTCAAAATACAAAACCAATGATATGGATTTTGAAACACTACATATTCATCTAATATATCAAAATACCTCTTACATACAGAAAGTACCTTCTTTTTCTTGTAATCTTTTGTTCCAACTTCCCAATAATGCTCTCCATTAAACTTAAATTGTCGTTCCCAAAATCTAGGAAAAGTAATTAATTTTTTTAATTTAATACCAGGTAACCACACTTCAAATTTTAATTTAGCCATACGCTGTGGTAATGAAAGAATTACTATTCCATCTTTTGTTAACACTCTTGAAAACTTTTTAATAATCTCTTCAAAATAAGTATACTCTAAATGTTCTAATACCTGACAACACATTATACAATCATATTTTTTCTCTTGCACATATTCATCTATTTTTCGAACATCACCCACAATATCTGGTTCTAAGTCTTGTGCAAAATCAAACGTAGTCACCTGAACCCCTAAATTTTCCAACAATGCAGGAACAAGTCCATCTCCTTTTCCTATGAGTAATACTTTCTTGCATCCATGCTCCATTACTTCTTTCATCTGATAATAATATGAATTCCATCTTGTTATACTAAGATAATTTTCATATTGATAATGTTTTCTTTTAACCTGCATTTTTTTACCTCGTTTTTCTACTGAATAAATATGCTATCAAAATCATATGTCTGAACAAAATTTCTCATTTCTTCAATAACACTTTGATAATTATCTTCTGTTACTAAGAACTCCTTATTCTTCATTTTCTCTAACATTAAAGAACATACATATGGACTATAATGACCTGCATCTTTATAATTATCCAAATTTGTAATTATTTCATAATCATTCATAAAGTAATATACTTCCACATTTTCACACTTCACAAGTTGTTCCAACAACATTTCCTGCGCATTTAGTTCTTCATTTGCCGCATCATTAATAACATATCTATCCCAAAACAAAACACTATATGGTGGAATAAAAATCTTAAAAGATATATCGGTATTCTTTTCAATCACTGGAAGAATATTATCTATATTTTTAGTTGCCCATTCTTCAAATTCCTCTTTTGATGGTACAATTTCCTGTACACCTCTAGTATATTCAGACAATGCTTCTGCTTTTGAATAATCGTTCATATCTCTAATATAAAAGTTATCCAAATTATCTATGTCATTCGCAATAACATTATAACATTTTTCAAACAGCACCGTCTTGTTAAGCAAATAATTAACATCATCAAAGCAATTATCATTATACAGATATGTGGGCAATTCACTTCTATAGCCATCATATGGCTTAATCAAAATATTCGCATCTAATCCAAGAATAATTGTATCTGCCTTTCCTTCATCAATTATGCCTTCTAATAATAATGCTATATCTTTTGAATATGCCCCACTCTTGCATATTTTTGCAGCTTCTGTTTCAAACACTGCATTCACCTCCGAGACACGAAAATTTTCTGTCATAGACGTTCCCACAAGAGCTGTTTCATAATCTAAATTTTTAATTAATCCGGGGTTTTGGTACTCCTGATTTGATTGAGTTATTTTTAATCCCAGCATAGGTTTATGATAAAATACAAAAGGATCTATAATCCAAACAAATACTCCTACTCCCATCAACAATATTATTGTAATAACAATTACCTGTAGTACAAACTTTTTATGCATTTCCTCACCATCCTACTTTGATTTCATCAAGGTTTTTATCCAAAGAATAATTCTCTTTCGCCATATAATACAGCAAAGTAAAATAATACCTATGCACCACCATCTAAACAAAGTATATTGATAAATTATTGTACTCACAAAACTAAAGAGCAAAACAATAGTTCCGATTAAACATATAAATTTATTATCATAGTTGCCACTTACTTTTAATCTCCTTGCATTCATATAATGAAGCAATGAAAGCAACATGTAACATATCATTGTAGTATATCCTGCTGCAATAAATCCAAATTTAGGTATAAAAAGAAAATTTAATCCTATATTAGCAAGTGCTGAAATGACTGATCCTATCATAGTTAAAATTGTTTTCCCACAAAACAATTCCAACCGCATGTATAAAGTATAAATCATTGTAAAAAATACACCCGCACAAACTGATGGTATAACATATATTCCAGAATAATACTCTTTTGTTCCAAGAATTCTGATTATTTCAGGTGCAAAAAGCATACTTATCAAAGAACATACTCCCATAAAACAAATAATCATATTCCCTCTTCTACGAATATCTTGTTTCTTCCCCTGTTGCATCTTCTCGTAAATCCATGGTGCATATGCTGCATCAACAGATGTCCATACAATCAATAAAATAGATGCCACCGTATATGCTAAACTATATATTGCAGTTTCCTTACTTCCTGAAATATTTGTAATCATAATTTTATCGGCACTAGATAGTACATGCGTTGCCAAAAAATGAGGGATTAATGGCAAGTTAAATTTTAAGGCATAACCCCAGTACTTTAATTCTAGTTTAAAATTCGACTTATAAGCAATATAAATATAAGATATAATTCCCAGAAAAATATATATCGCTTCCGTTGCACATATCTTACCTATTGCTTTCATTCCAGTTGGTTCAACAATTACTACGAATACTGCCATCAAAACAGACACAAATGATGACATTATTGTAATTATTGTTAGCAATTTATACTCGTATATATATTTTTGATAGCATGACCAAAAGCTAAAGGCTGGTGCAACTAAAAATCGTAGAAACATCACTGCGATAAGTACAATCGGTAGTTCCAAAACACTTTTTAGCTGTCCATAAAATAATATGAGAATTCCCAGACATATTAATGTAACTATATTTCCCAGACACTGAATCGAAAACATAAATTGATAACGGTTTTTCTCAAAATCCATCATTCCGTTATTAAATACACCACTTGCAAAACTTAATGTGGCTATAATTATCAATATACTTTGCCAGGAAGTATAATTTGATATTAATCCATATTCATCCTGAGGCATAATTCTTGTAAATATAGGACCACTAATCATTGCCAATCCTTTTTCAAAAAATTTTGCGAGCATAAGTGCATATGATGCCTTAGCCACAGGCGACATTTCTCCAATTATTTTTTTCAATTTCATAGCCTTTACCTCAATATACTTTATGCTTCAACTTTCTATAGACCTTTCTTGCCACTTCATCCGGCAACCGAATGATAGACGGAATCATACATTTTCCTAAATACTTTAAATAATCCAACTTAGAATCCATTGGAATCTCAGAATATTTTTTTATCAGTTCACGATTCCAGATGATGTTTGCAACGGCATAACGTGTCTCATTTTTCTGATTTGCCTCATGTACAATCTCCATCCATTTAGGAATCCCATCATCAAAACTCTGAATTTCTATATTATAATTACGCAATTTGTCATGATATAATCCGGTAATATGATTTACTTCTTCTTCTTTTCTTGAAACTAAGGTTATAAAATGATTTGTAACACGAAAATACTTCAATAGCAATGCTTTTCTAAGATCATACTGCAATCCATAAGGCAAAGATAATATATATCTTTTCAGTTCATGTTTTTCCACATATTTTTGCACTGTTTCAATATATGTTTCTTCAAAAAAATCATCATTATCTATGCGTGATGTTACTATCCAATCTTTTCTGCAATCCTGTCGCAAATAATCTGCTATTATCTTATTTGCATCCTTACTTTGCCCTTCATCTAAAAAGAGTGGAACGAAGTTTTTCATCTCATCCTGTAATTCTTCAATTTTCTTTTTAAATTTTTCAGGTGTTTCTGCATGAAATAATACAATCCACTTAAAATTGGAATTTGTTTGATTTTTTAATGACGGAAAGGTATACTGTTCAAACAATGAAAATCGATATTCTAAATATGCATCCTCCAAATTGGTTTTAGCTGGAATAATATTCTTATCTCTGGATTCTTTTCCAAAAAACATTGTTATATTAAATCGTGTAACTACATAATGGGTATATTCCTTCATTTTCCTTTTCTACTTCCTTCCATATTTTATCATCCAAAAAAGAGTATATGGCAAATATTTTATAATGTTTAATGGATACTTTTTAAATGCTTTTCCGAAATACCTACGAGCCATTTTAAAATCCTTTAACCAAATGTAATACTTAACCTGCCGAAACAAAAAGATGCTGTAAACCCTCACATTTTCCTGTAAATACTCCATGTTATATTCCATAACCTTTTGTATCCCGATTAGTTTTTTCTGCGGATTTGTTGTTAAACGTTCTCCACTATGGATATGTTGAATATACAACTCTTTCTCTATTACATATATTGGATATTTTTTTGTAATACGCAGCCACATCTCGATATCCTGAGATGCCGGCATTTCCGGATTGAACATCCCACATTGCACAAAACACTCTTTTTTTAATAGCGGTGCTGAAAGAGGCATAAAATTACTGCAAATAAGTTTTTTGTATACATAGCCATTATATGTTTTTTTTCGACTATGCTTCTCCTTACCTGTAACATCATTTACAATTTTAGTTCTACAGGTCACCAATCCAACATCCATTCTTTTTATGGCATCATATTGCAGTTGTAACTTATCCTCAGCATGCTCATCATCATCATCTAAAAAACAGATATACTCTGCTCTTGCTTCTGTAATCCCCCTATTCCTAGCTATACATGCTCCCATGTTCTTCTCTTGTTGAATATATCGTATTCTCTTGTCTCCAAGACCTGCTATAGCTTGTGCAACTTCTTCTCTTCCACAATATTCATTCGGACTATCATCAATTATTAACAATTCAAAATTCTCAAAAGTTTGGCGCAAAACGCTGTCTACTGCTCGCATTACAACTTCTACCGGTCGTTTATACGTCGTAATTACAACTGTTATTTCTGGTTTCATTATTCTCCTCTTTCTATTTTTTACATACAAATATCTCTACACAATATCGACTTTTCTTTTTGCCCATCTTACTCTTCATATGTATACCCTCTATTCATTCAAAACAATAGACACCCATGCATCCACCGTGCTCCACGGTGAAAAATAATTTGCTCTTTCTACCGCCTTTTCACTATATTTCTTTTCTAACTCTTGATTTTTCCCTATCTCTAATATTGCATGCTGCAGCTCTATTTCTCCCAACTCTAACTTATCTTTGGGTTCATTATGAACATCAGAGCACACCGGTGTGAGAATCCCATAATCCACAAATTCCATTTTTTCACATTCCCTATTAATATCTCCATTATCCTGCATGATTTCTCTTGCACCATATTTAAAGTCTGATGCAATACATGGAACTCCACAAGCCATTGCTTCTACTAATGCATTTCCAAATCCTTCTCCCAGTGAGGGGAACACGAATAATTTCACCTTAGAAATTAAGGAAAATGGATTTTTCAGAAATCCGCAAAATACAACAGCTTCTTCCATTTCAAGTTCTTCCACAATTTTATGCAGATAACTGTTTAATTCTCCTTCACCTAAAATATATAATTTTGCTTTCGGTTCTTCTTTTAATACCTCTTTAAAAGCTCTCAGCAAATGCCACTGCCCTTTTAAATGGATAAATCTTCCCATTGTTGCAATTGTAAATGCATCTTTTTCTATACTGATTTCCGCACACTCCATTTGAGCTTTTTCTCGTATTTCCTTTACATTATAACAATTATAAATGGTACAAACCTTTTCTTTTTTAATATTAAAGTTATCTATTAAATCCTGCCGCACACCTTCCGATATTGCAACCACCTTATCTGCTTTATTGTACAGTAACTTTACCAAATTGTTTACAATTAACGTATAATGCCAGTTTTTTTCGCCTGACAATCTGTGTCTTACAGAAACAATTGTTTTGCAATACTTCTTTCCTGTTAAAATATTAACCACATTGGCACTATCTAAGAAACTTATGACCGCCTGATATCCATTTTGTTTTTTTAATTTCCTTAACATAAAGAAACGTTTTATAAAAGCCTTTCCCTGATATATCAGACTCATTCTGTTCTTTGGCTCTTTCATTTCAAGAGAAATAATATTCCCCTTATATGGATATACAATATTTTCTTTACTGTTAAGAATTAGGTCAATTTCCCAATCTTCCGGAAAATTCGTTACAATATTCGAAACTGCTCTCTGTGCACCACCTGTATTTAGTGATGATATTAAAAATGCAACTTTCTTTTTCATATGCTCCTCTTATAATGCCCAGTAAATGTATCCTTTTTCCTTGGCTTCCTTTGGCTTTATCATACTTTTTACATCTACAATAATTCGTTCTTTTTCATCTGTTCCCTCAAAAAGATGCCCAATATTTTCCCATGTCATATTTCTGTATTCTTCATGGGAAACTGCTAATACCATACAATCTGCATTTGTAATATTTTCTATATTCTGCAATTCTATATCATATTCACGCTTTACATCATCTTTATCTGCCCATGCATCTACTACAAGTGGCTCTATTCCATACTCCTGCAAGCGTTTTATAATATCAATTACCTTTGAATTTCTTATATCCGGACAGTTTTCTTTAAACGTAATTCCTAAAATCACCACTTTTGCTTCTTTTACTTTTTTATTGGCTAATACTAACTGTTTAATAATGGAATCTGCCACAAACTGTCCCATTCCATCATTAATCTTTCTACCGGATAAAATAATCTGACTATGATAACCTAATCTTTCTGCTTCATACACAAAGTAATATGGGTCAACACCTATACAATGACCACCTACCAGTCCCGGATAAAATCCAAGTGCATTCCATTTTGTATTCATCGCCTCTATTACTTCATTTGTATTAATATTCATTTTATCAAATACCATTGCTAACTCATTCATAAAGGCAATGTTTATATCACGCTGGCTATTTTCTACAACTTTTGCTGCCTCTGCTACTTTAATAGAACTTGCTCGGAATACGCCCGCTTCAATTACTATCTCATATACTTTTGCAACTTCCTCTAAAGTTTCAGCATCACATCCTGAAACAATCTTCTTAATATTCTCTAATCTATGAACTTTGTCACCCGGATTAATTCTCTCCGGAGAATAACCGATTTTAAAATCAATTCCACATTTTAATCCGGATTCCTTTTCTAAAATTGGTGCGCATACCGACTCTGTAACTCCCGGATATACAGTACTTTCATATACCACAATTGCACCTTTTTTCATGTGTCTTCCAACAATCTCACTTGCTCCGATTACCGGAGATAAATCCGGTGTTTTATCCGTATTTACAGGCGTTGGAACTGCAATAATGAAAAAACTTGCCTCTTCTAAATCTTTTTCACAATCTGTAAACTTCATAGAACTTTGTGCAATTTTTTCATTTCCTACTTCATTAGTTGGGTCAATCCCTTTTTTATATAATGCAATTTTGTTACTATTTAAATCAAATCCGATTACATCCACTTTCTTCTCAGCAAATGCAATTGCAATTGGCATTCCTACATAACCAAGTCCTACTACTGCCAATTTTTTAGAATGATTTATTATTTCTTCATACATAGTATTTTCCTCCATCACAAACCAGATATCAGTTTTTCATATTTTTCAATTGTACTGTTCCAAGAAAACTCCTGTTCCACTCGTCTTCTGCTTTCCTCCGCCATTGTTTTACGCCTATTATCATCTGAAATTATTTTCTTTATCTCTTTTTCAAATTCCTGTACTGATACAACTTTTCCATTTTCACCAATCAATTCTTTACTTCCCTCACAAGGGGTCATCACTATTGGTAATCCACACGCCATGGCTTCCAACACTACGTTCGGCATTCCTTCTTTTGCTGATGGCAAAATAAATAAGTCCGCATTTTGATAATACGATACGATTTCCGACTTATCTTTCTGTCCTTCAAACTGAATCATATCCTCTACATGATACTCTTTTACCAATCGTTCCAATTCAGTACGATAAGGACCATCTCCAACCACAATCAGACGTATTTTTCTTTCTGTACTCTCCTGAATCTTCTGCAATTGCGGGATTATAAACTGTAAACCTTTTCGTTCAATTAATCTTGATACAAAAAGAATTTTAAATTCATCAATTTCCTTTTTCTCAATAGGGTAAAACATTTCTGTGTCTACTCCATTGCATATAATCTCAAAATCCTTTTTATGATAAAAGTCAAGCGCCATATCCTTAAGCCCCTGACTATTTGCAACCAATGCATCTGCATTTTTCCATATAAGTTTTATTGCCGGAGCTATTACTTTATATACTTTTGTAAATCGCTCCTGAAATCCCGGAATATCTCCACCACCAAATCGAATCACATATGGCAGCTTATATTTTTTCTTCAACAAATACCCAATTGGCCCGCTTGGAATACCGAAAAATACCAGACAATTATCGAATTTTTCCTTTTTATGTAACTTTTTTGCAACCGGATATGCTTTCATCAGATAACTAAGCATCTCTTTAAAGCTGCAATGCTCCTTATGTTGGCGTAATGCATTCACTCGTATAATATCTACACCATTTATTTTTTCTTCTCGTGGCATATTCTGATAATTAGCGGTAACCACTGTTACCTCATGTCCTTTTTCCACCAGCCCCTTGGTGAGAAAATAGCAGGCATTTGCTCCGCCTCCGCCAATTGGCGGAAATTCATGTGATACTACTAATATCTTCATTTATACTTCCTCGTCCCTATTCTCTATGACTTCTTTTATACTATAAGAACTGTCAATTCCAGAGCCATAATATGTCTTACTCATCATATCGCTCATTAACCCAAAAATGAACATCAATAATCCGGTAATAATGAAGAACACCGTTAATAACGGCGGCATGAGATTACTGGACATTTTTCGTCCCATTACAAATAAAACCACAGACCAAACTCCACAAGCACCTCCAAGGAATAAACAAACCATTCCTCCTGCTCCTAAGATATGTAAAGGTCTTACAGAATATTTACTCCAAAACCACAGAGAAATCATATCTACAAATCCTTTTACAGTACGTTTCCAGTTATACTTCGTTACACCTGCAGTACGAGGTCTGTGATTTACCACTACTTCTCCTACACGAAATCCCTTGATTTTTAACAATGCCGGAATAAAACGGTGCATTTCTCCATACAGATTAATATGTTCAAAACACTCTTTTTTATATATCTTTAAAGAACATCCACTGTCATGAATATTATCTTTGACAATAATTCCACGCAAGAAATTTGCTACTCTTGACGTAAACTTCTTCATTACCGTATCTTTTCTGTGCTTTCTCCAGCCGGAAACAATGTCCAAATCATTTTCTTCTAAATACTTTACCAGTTTCGGAATATCTGCAGGGTCATTCTGTCTGTCTCCATCCATTGTCACAATATAATCGTATTTTGCCGCCTTAATTCCTGCATCCATTGCTGCTGTCTGACCAAAGTTCTTACGCATACGAATATATTTTAACGGATGCAGTTCTTTACATAATTCCGGTGTTTTATCCTTTGAACCGTCATCCACAAATATGATTTCAAAATTGTATTTTTCTCTTGTGCATACTTCATAAATTTCTCTATGGAGTTCTTTTACATTTCCCTCTTCATTAAAAACAGGTACTACTACTGAAATTCCTTCCATTTCTCATTACCTTCCTTACTTCCTAAAAATCCGATTTTTCATTCTGCGATAACCAGAAATACCTCTCCATGCCTTGCTATTTTTAATCGTTGCAAGTTCATTTTCTGTCTCTTCTAACTTTCCTTGCAACTCTGCAATCATCGCTACTTTTTGATTTATTTCATTTTCTCTTCCCATTATATAATTATCTATCTCATATTTAAAGTCATGTTCACTCCAAAATACAGAAATATTTTCCATACTTATCGTAATCATATCATATTTATTAAAATCACCTGTGAGAATATACTCCGGTTTATGTGTAAGAAACACATCTTCTTTTTCAAAATGCTGTGCATTTACATTTTGAATCTCCACACCATCTTCTTCTACGCAAGTTTCCGCGCACACGCACATAAATCCATCACATGGATTAAATCTAACCGCTTTTACCCCTTTCGGAACTGGTATTTTAAAAGTTACTTTATCCTTTGTCCAGAACTTTATGATTTTTTTAATTTCATTCTCTTCGTCTTCTATAAATCCCTCACCGAAATCATAATAATATCTACTGCATATTTGCAGGTTATGTCCCGCATTTGTTTCTGAATAATGGTGTAATGCCGTGTAACCCATATTATTATTCTTTAACAATTCCTTTTTCATAAAATAACTCGGCAAAAATCCTCTGCTTTGCATATACACTGGCAATATATAACTTAACAGCTCTTGGCTCAAGTCCGCATACTTTGTTTTCTCAATTCCTGCCAATGCCTTCGTTTTAATAATCGCACATCCGTTTTCCACTTGAATCGGCGTCTTTTTCTTAGAAAGTATCACCTGAAGTCCATTTTCCTCATTAAACGCCTCTACTGCTTCATAGTAATCCTTCCATTTCTCATAGTTACTTACCGCATATGCCTTGATATAATCCATTCTCGAAATTAACATTCCTTCAAACTTGTTTTTTTCTAATAGTTCAATTTCTTTCTTTAACTCCGAAACACTTCCCAGTAAATTGTTTAAATAAAAAGATTCCCGTTGTACAATACTTCCTTCCGTTTCAAATTCTTTTTTTCCAAATGGATTTATCATAACAACATATTCATAATCTTTATAGGATGCTTCAATATCTATTCCAAGACTCTCAATACGATTGCTCTCGTTTTTTCCAATATAGACATCTGCAACTTCACGAAATTCATAACATCTTTTTTCAACCATTTCTTTTTGTACAATATTTTTTATGTTTAAAAATATGGCAACATTCTTTTCTTTTGTTTCCACCATAATTCCTCCTACATGATATGAAATAGTAAAAAATTCTCAACCAAATCTCGTTGATTACAAGTTCTAATCAAATTTGAATAAATAAGATCTGTATCATAATCTGTCTCATTTTTAAGAAACTCTAAAAACTCCTTTACAAAGGGACTTGTAGCATTATACTCTTCCTTTGTAGTAAAAAATGTTCTTCTCTTAAAGAATGGGGATTTTCTTTCTTTGATTACTTCCAACGGAACAGTAATTAGCGGACAACATCCTGCTATTTTTGGGTCTAAGCCTTCATAATCAGTATAACAATCCCATTTAAAACCATTATCGGCAAAATACTTAGTAATAACTTGTTCATGTTTACCACCGGATTCGTAATAGGAATGTATTTCCGGCATCTCATCCCAATACTTCTGAAACAATTGTGAAGAAACTATACTTTTTCTAAATACCATAAAACTTGACTGGATATGTTCCGGAATATACCCATAAGGGTTGTCCCACATCTCCTGCGCAACCGGTGAATCTTCCTGAAAGCATTTTGTGATTCCCCAAAAATCCAGTTCTTCTCTTTTGTCCATTTCTTCAAACATTTCCCTTAAAGGATAAACCGGACCCATAATGGTATAATTCATCAAAATAACCTCATCGTATTTTACCAGTTCATTCCACCCCAGACTATCTAGTCCTGTTTTATATGCCCAAACATCAAATCCCTTATTTTCTCTTACAATAACAGCATCTGTATATTTTCCGAATAACTGTCTTCCTTCAGATGTTAATTTTCCATTACATACAACAATCAATTTTTCCAAATGCTGTGAAAAATCCTGCAATACATAGTCTATATATTGGTCTGCAATTCCATTTTTATCATAAAAAAAGTAAATTCCCAACCTCTTCATAACTATTATTTTCCTTTCCTAAACCAAGAAGTCCAGCGCCAACTTTTTGTAGCCTTGATAGCCGAAATCTCATTTTCTAACTGCTTATTTCGCTCTTTTAATTCCTTTATGGTTACATTGGCTGTTTTTGTTTCATCATCTAATTCTTTTCTATCTTTTAATAGATGTTGCACTGCTCCAATCAGTTCTTCTCTTTCTTTAAATATATCTTTCATTTCTTTTTCAAGTCCGTTTTCGCTCCAAAAAATAGATATATTCTCCATAGTGATTATAAGTTCTTTTGTATTTGAAAAATCTCCTTCCAAAATATACTGTGGATCTTTTGTCAAAAACAAATCTTCTTTCCCAAATCGTATTCCATTGGTATTATGAATTTTAATTCCTTCTACATTACACTTTATATTAGTACATACACACATAAACCCTTCACATGGATCAAGGCGAATATATTTTGTATTATTAGGAACTTTTAACTTTATTTCTACTTTTTCCTTATGGAATACCTTTGCTTTGTATGCAACTTTTCTTACTTCCTCGACCTTAAATCCTTCACCAACATCATAATATACCTCAGCAGCTATATTATAATAATTGTCACTTATTCGGCTTGTATTTTTATATGCATAAAATGTATTTAGTAAGTTTTGCCCTATCAATTTGGGACACACATTAGCTGTAAATTTTCCTCTGTTTTGTGCTATCAGCGGTAATAAATAACTCCAGTTTTTTCTATTTGGACTTATCTGTTTTTCTCCTGATAACTCGTTATGCACTTTGAAATATGCCTCTAAAATCTCCGTTCTTACCCAACAACAATTCCCCATTGCAAGCGGAGATTCCTTTTCTTTTTTAATATCTACTGTTAATTGATACTTGTTAGCAAGCTCTTTTACCTGTTTATAACATTTTTCCCACTCTTCCTGTATTAAAAAACGGTATTCACCATGTACCGGAGAATTGGGAATAAGCATTCCCAATCTTGGATTTTCCGCAAAAAGTGAAAGGACTCTTTCTATATATCCTTCACTTTCCAGCATTTCACGATATAAAAGTTCTTTTGCAGACAATACATTATATGCTGCAAAACCATCTTCCCTATAACTATCTATTAAACATACCAAATCATATGTTTTAATTTTATCTTGGAAATACGTTAATAATTCAAATTTTTCTATATTTTCTTCAATGCAATAAACCCTAATTCTTTCATCAAAAAAATCCTTATTCGTTTCTTCTACTGCTAAATACACATCTATGTCATTGGGAATATTTTTCAAAAATTCACAATATTCATAAAAATGATTGTTCCAACCTATCGCAGAAACAAAGACACCAGTCCGATTCTTTCTGTTTGCTTTCTTTTCACTAACCTCATCTTCTAATATATAATTCAAGTTCAATCCGTTAATCAAATCTCTCAAATTAGCACTTCTCAAAAGATGTTCCATTATCATATCTGTATTATAGTCAGTTTCTTGATTCAAATAGTCAAACAACTCTCTTGCCGGTAAATTTGCATTTTCTTGAATTGTTCCTGCCAAATCATTGATAAATAACTTCCTTTTAAATACTGGGCAATTTCGATTTTTAATCAAATCTACGGGCATATTAAAAAGAGGATAAAATGTTTGTTCCACCAAATCCTCTGTATCTACATAAACATCCCACTTATAACCTGCTGTTTCAAATATTCCTGTAAAAACTGCTTCATGAAGTCCAACTGCATCTTCATAACGATTAATCATTGGTCGTTCATCCCAATATTTATGAAATTTTTCACTTCGAATCATCTTATTACGCACTGCAATGAAATGCGACTGAATATGAACGGGAATTGTACCATCCTCCATATTTCCCCAAGGGTCGAATGGGGCACCATTATGAATGGTGATTCCCCAGAAGTCTAAATCTCTTTGATTCATTTCTTGGAACATGGTACTAAAATGCCCTATCGGTCCCATAATGGTAAAATTATACATAAAAATTTCATCATAGGTATCTAGCACATCCCAACCATAATATTCTAAAGCAGATTTGTATGCCCATACATCAAATCCCTTATTTTCTCTCACCAGAATATCGGTATTAGGCAAAGTCTCAAACCGCTTTTTTCCTTCTTCTGTTAATTTTCCATTACATACTACAATATTATGTGTTGTATTTAAGACCATATCTTCCAACATATACATAACATAGTCATCCACAACACCGTCATTATCGTAAAAGAAAAATATTCCTAATCGAGTAATGTTTTTCTTATCGTTTAACCTCATGCTTCCACCCTACTTCTTCTCAGGCTGCATCTTTTGCAATCCTTTACCTATTTTACAAGTACTTTCTCTCTAATCTTTCCCGTCCCCACCTTGATTCCTTTATCAATATAATAAATAGCAATTGACACTACCAAAATAATCACTACACAAATCCCAAAGATTCCATAGCTTTCTGCTGTTGAAACCTTTTCATAATCTACACATTCTGCTACTTTATAAATAATATAATGATGTGTTAAAAAGATTGCATAGGAATACTTACTCAAAAAGCTGCATATTGCCTTCATCCATCCAAATGCTACAAATTTTCCTATATAGGTCAACACTAAAAATGTCATAATTCCTACATATGTAGTCTGAATATTACTATTAAACGTTGGTGCAAATACAGTATTCAAAACTAAAACTGCCAATGCCAATAATGCGGCTTTCCAATTTGTATTCTTAAAATACTTTATATAAAGCATTCCAAAAAAGAACTCTGGAATTCTAGTTGCAACAAGAACTGACTTATCTAATGGTGTAGAATAACAGAAAATTGCTAATAAATACACTAACACAATTACTGCTGTAAAATACCCCGGTTGCTTATTCACTCCCCACCGCAACAGCGGGAATATAATATAAATTAAAATGATACATCCTAAGAACCATTCCCCAATCAAATAAAAAGTCGGCATAATTCCGGAATAATAACTGTCAAATCCCAAGACTGTCAAAATAAAATTTTCTCTTGGAATCCCGGAAAAGTCTACATGATAGACCATTTTTTGAATCAAAAAAGCTATTATGTAAGTAAGCCAGAACATAGGATAAATAGAAAGCAAACGCTTTTTGTAAAATTTGAAAAGTTCACACTTCTGCTCATACACATACATAAGAGCCGCACCTGAAATAATAAAAAACAATGACACTCCAAAATCTCCAATATATATATTGCACACTTTAAGAGTAATCACAACTTTATCCAACAGCTTCGGCTCTCTAAACCAAAACAATGCATTGTAATGTGTCAGCAATATAGAAATAACTGCTATTGCTCTAATAAAATCCAAATAGAAAATTCGCTCTTTTTTCATTGTACGTCTTATTTTTCCTTCCGTTTTTTATGATGTCCTACTTGTTCCTGTAATGTAAGATAGTTTGTACGAATTTCATTCAGCTCTTCTAAGTTCTCTTTATATAATTCAAGATATTTCTGCCGTTCTTCCTGTAAGCGTTCTATTCCTCCTGAATTTTCTTCATAGAAAGCCTTATATTCCTGTAACTGATTGTCCAAATTAGTTGCGTGTTTTTGCAGCTCTTTTAAATAGTTCTCTGTTGAGGCAATATACTCTTTGAGTCCATCTATCTGTTCTAACAGCTCTTTTTCTTTCTTTTCAGCTACTTCCATCTGTCTTTGCATAGAAGTAACCATCTGCTGCATACCATTTTGCACTTCATTATCTCCATCATTATATTGGCAGTACGCTTCCATATTATTCTTCTGTGCTACTTTACCTACACTAATATATTCTTTGTAACACAGGATAAATCCATTTTCCACTTTATTATTTTCTAAACACTTCTGAAGCCACTGTTCCAACTTTTGATTTCTTTGAATTACCAATAGATACTCTCTATCCCAGTCATTTTCCAGATTTACACAGATATCTGCCATTACTTCTTCTGGAATCTCCCATACAACGGATTCTGCCTGTTCTAACAACGCAACATACTCTTTTGATGCTATCACATTTCCACCGGATGTACGACATTCCTTTACTGCCTGCATAAATTCTTCTTTATACTTACACTCTCTGTTGGCATCAATTTCAATAAAAACCGAAATATACATATTTATTACCTCAACTTTTTAACGAAAAATCTTTCTTGCAACTTTCTTAAAGATATTATTCTTTCTTATCTTTCTATATATGTGTTCTGCACGTTCTGCAGTAATATGATCCACAATATCTGCTTCTATTATAATCTGCTTCACCGGTAAAGTCTCTTTCCAACTAAAGTATAGCTGTGGATCCGGTCCTAAAAATACCAGTTCGTTTTCCATCCTGATTCCATTATGCACTGCATCTTTGATAGAAAGCTGTACTTCTCTTTCATTTTGGAATACCACTGTCATTTTTAAATCACGAATAATAATTCCTGCTTTTTCACCCGGATCCCAACGAACCTCATTGATATTACCATACTTTTCTAATCCATTGTATTCATACAAATTTTCGTCAGAGTCATTTGCCACAACCAAGCTGTTTTCCTCTGAATATTCCATGTCTTTCTTAAGATACAGTCTTGCATTGATAATGCTTCCTTCTGTATATCCTAAGGCAGAACGGCACATTCTCCACTCAATAAAAGTCTTCTTGGTATTTCTGACTACTTCTTCATACTTTCCGGCTCCCGGGCCTGCATTAAAGATTTCCTCATTCAAGCCTCGTAACATATAGTTTAAGTTAGTGATTTCCATTGCTGCTCCATGGGATGAGAATATCCATCCCGGATAGTAGCCTTCCTGCTGAACCACATAACTATAAATACGTTCTACTGCATGTAAAAGTGTTCCGTCAATTTTATTTGGTTCTGGTGGAAAATCCTTATATTCCCAATCCTGATCAAATAATAACTTCATTGCTTTCGGTCGAAACCAAAACATCGTTCCAAGAGGTGCAACCGGTTCTTTTTCTTTTACAATCGGCACTGTAAGATTCAACTTTTCTGCCAGTTCCTTGGTAACCTCATAATTCATCCCCCACTCTAAGCCAAGTGTAATATAGTAATCTCCATGACATGGTGGCGGTGGTGTCAATAATCCAATTCTCGGATTACGTTCAAAGGTATCTAATACATGTTCCACAAATTCCTTTGTTGGCAACAGATTTTCAAAACATTTATAAGAAAATCCTGCTCCGATTGTTTCCGGTTTTAACTGAACCACTTTCTTATCATGCACAAAGCAAACATAGTCATAGTCCATAATAAACTTTTTCGTACCTACTAACAGTGCACTTACATCACGACCACGATTTTCAATTAAAATAACCTCTACTTTATTTGGCAGACATGCGAATTTTTCTTCGATTAATGCCTTCTTCTTTTCACTTCCTACTGTTACATAAATATCAGCTTCTTTGGGAAGCGATTTCATATAATGCAAGCAGTAATCTGCCAATCCTTCAAAATAGAAATGTAATACAAGTGCTACCTTTCGTTTGCTTAATATTTCAGATATATCAACGCCATTCTGGGTATCCATAACATAATTAAGCTGCATATTTTTCTTAATGTCCGCCTGATTTTCCAAACGTAAAATATTATCCCAAATCATATTTACATCATAATCAGTGTGCTTATCTAAGTATTCATATGCTTCATGGGCAGATTCACCTGCTGTATCATTGATAATGTTGGTATAATCCTGAAAGAAAGAACGTCTCTTAAATATAGGACATCTTTTCTCCTCTAACATCTGTCTGGTTGCACACAAGATTGGATGATTATTATATCCCTCTCCCATATCCGCATAAACGTCCCACGCAAATCCGGCTTCTGAAAACTTTTTCGTAAAAATTGCTTCATGGCAACCCACTGCTTCACGGTAGTCATGAATCTCCTGCATATTGTTCCAATACTCTTGAAACTCAATACTCTTTAACATTCGACTGCGTACTGCAATAAAATGTGACTGAATATGTTCAGGAATATATCCGTACTCAATTGTTCCGAAAGGATCACCATCCTTATATTCATGATATTTGGTAATTCCCCAGAAATCCAAATCTTTCTGTCCCATAATTTCAAACATTTCACGCAATGGGTATACCGGTCCCATAATGGTATAATTCATCATAATTACTTCGTCATAAGAACAGAGTTTTTCCCATCCATAGTAATCTAAAACTGTCTTATATGCCCATACATCCAGACCTTTATTCTCTCTTACTATGATGGTAGATGTAATTTTTTCAATTTTCTTTCTTCCTTCTACGTTAAGCTTTCCATTACATACCACTGCTATTTCTGTTGAGTTTTTCTTTAAATCCTCCAACATATAGGTGATATAATCATCTACAATTCCATTTTTATCAAAAATAAAATATATAATTAAACGCTTTACATCATCACTCTGTAATACCATATATTTTCTCCTTATAACGTTGTATATAAATCGCAGACCTCATCTACGTTTCCATTTAAAAGCATATTACCCTTATGCAGCAGTACTGCTTTATCACATACTCTACGCACCTGCTCAGTACTGTGAGAAACCAACAAAAGTGTTGTTCCTTTTTCCAACATTTCCTGTATTCGCTCCTCACACTTATTCTGAAACTTAAAGTCTCCAACGGATAAAATTTCATCCACAATCAAAATATCCGGCTGATAAATTGTTGCAATAGAAAATCCCAGTCGAGTTACCATACCCGAAGAAAAGTTTTTCACCGGAACATCAATAAATTTTTCTAATTCTGCAAACTTAATAATATTCTCTACATTCTCTTCCAACATTTCTCTTGGATATCCCAAAATTGCTCCATTTAAAAAAATATTTTCCCGTGCAGTCAAATCAAAGTCAAATCCGGCTCCCAACTCAATCATAGGGGCAATACTTCCTGCAATTCTCACGTTTCCCAAGGTAGGCTTCAGGACTCCGGCAATTACTTTCAGCATAGTACTTTTACCAGAACCATTTCTTCCTACTAATCCTACTGCCTCACCTTTTTTCACTTGAAAACTTACATTTTTCAAAGCCCAAAAATTATCATATTCTAACTCATGTTTTATTTTCTTGATTGCATATTCTTTTAGGCTATCAACTTTTTCTTTATATAGACGGAATTCCATCGAAACGTCATTTACTTCTATTACATTTTCAGACATTTGTCCTATTCCTTTCTCATATCCTATAACTTCAAAATAAATGTATCCTGCTTCTTTTTGAACATTACAAATCCAATCACTACAACCACACTACAAACAAGCCAACATTTTGCATGCATAATTACCGGCGGCACTTTGTTATAAAGTACTACCATTCTCATCATATCTACAAATATTGTAAGGGGATTCTTCTGCACAATAGCGGCTAACTTTGCCGGAAGCATACTCATAGGATAAAAAATAGGTGTTAAATACATCCACGCAGTGATTATAACACCATACAAATGCTTTATATCTCGAAAAGATACTGTCAGCACAGACAAAATCATTCCCGCACCAAGGGAAAACAATAAGGTATAAAAAATTGGAAATACTACCAAAAAGATTGTCCATGTAATAGGGGTTTTTGTAATCAAAATAACAATCAGTAAGGCAATAAATGTAGTCAATACATTAACCAATGCAGAGCAAACACGGGACATTGGAAAAAGATATTTCGGCAAATACACCTTTTTTATTAATGCCGCATTGTCCACGATAGAATTCATCGCCATACTACTACTTTCATTATAAAAGTTAAAAATGAGCTGACCACACATTAAATACACCGGAAAATTATCGATACTCTGTTGGAATACCGTGGAAAAAACCACGGTAAGTACCAACATCATTCCCAGTGGATTTAAAACTGTCCACAAAAACCCTAAGGCTGAACGTCTATATTTTGTTTTTAAATCTCTGCTTACTAATTCCTGAAGTAATGGGAGATATTTCTTGAAATTTTCAATATAACGCATGTTAACTCCTATTTTTTCAGAGATGCAATTCCCGGCCAAACTTTATCTTTGTCAGATAATGTCAAGTCCGCTTCTGTCATTCCTTCCGGCATTGGCCATTCAACACCGATTTCCGGATCTTTCCATAACAATCCACCCTCGTCATTTGGATGATAGAAATCTGTTACTTTATAACAAAACTCTGCGTAATCAGACAACACAACAAATCCGTGTGCAAATCCCTTTGGAATAAAGAACTGCTTTTTATTTTCAGCAGATAAAGTTACGCCAAACCACTTGCCATAAGTTTCAGAACCTTCTCTTAAATCTACTGCAACGTCAAATACTTCACCATTTACTACACGCACTAACTTATCCTGTGGATAGTTAATCTGGAAATGTAATCCTCTTAACACACCTTTTTTAGATGCTGACTGGTTGTCCTGTACAAATTCACAGTCAATCCCTGCTTCTTTAAAATCATTATAATTATAAGTCTCCATAAAATATCCGCGTTCATCTCCAAATACGGATGGTTCGATTACTTTCAATCCTTTGATTCCATTACAATCGTCTGTTACCTTTATCTTTCCCATTTTTCTTGCTCCATTCTACTATTTATAGTTTTTCATAATTTGATTAATCTTTTCAGCATCTCCCCATACTCCCGGTGAATCGTATGGTCTGTCTGGGAATGCACCGTATTCTGGGCGAATCTTAAAGTTGTTTTCTTTAATAAATTCTTCCACCTTATCTGCAAGAGATACCGGATTGCCTGTACAACAGTTAATAATACCTTTTACTTCTGTCTGGCATACCGTTTTTGCAATCTGCTCTGCCAACACATCAACAGAAATAAAATCAAACTTATTCTTTCCTGTTGTAAATGGAAATGTTTCTGCTCCCTCACTTTCCATTTTTACAATTCTTGAAAAAATAGAATTGTTTTTCAAATCGTCACCTAAAATATAATAAGCTCTCAACCACTGTACACAGACATCTTCTATTCCGGGTATTGAGAATATTGCTTGTCTCAATGCATTCTTAGAAATACCGTACATAGACTTAGGATTACATGGAGTATCTTCTGTAATCGCACCCTCCCAGTATCCAACTTCATGCATACTTCCCATAACGGCAATTTGTTTCAATCCGCCTTCTATCATAGTTTTTACAAATTCAAGATGTTGTGGTAAATCTTCGATATGAGAATCTGCATTGTGTACAAATCCGTTTCTCCATGCCATATGAATACACGCATCCGGTTCACCAAGCTTCTTAAACAAATCCTTATCTTTCTGAAAAATTGGAACTGTTACCTTGGTTGCTCTTTCATCTACTCCGTCAAAACCAAAGTCCGAAGCATAGACTTCACAACCTAAATCTAATAGTTTTTCTACTACATGTCTTCCAATGTATCCATTAGCTCCGGTTACTAACACTCTCTTCATTATCGTTCCTCCAAACTTATAATCCATTTGCAATATCTACAAGATACTGACCATATGCTGTCTTCATCAATGGCTCTGCCAGCTTCTTCAACTGCTCTGCATCAATGAATCCACGCTTGTATGCGATTTCCTCTATACATGAAATGTACAATCCCTGACGTTTCTGGAATGCGGATACAAAATCTGCTGCTGCTAACAGCATATCATGATTTCCGGTATCCAACCATGCAAATCCACGTCCTAATGTCTCTACCTTAAGATTACCCCTCTTGAGGTACTCGTTATTTACGCTGGTAATTTCAATTTCGCCACGAGCAGACGGCTTTACATTTTTTGCAATTTCTACTACGTCATTGTCATAGAAATATAATCCCGGTACTGCATAATTTGACTTTGGCTCTGCCGGCTTTTCTTCGATAGAAATAGCTGTTCCCTCTTCGTCAAATTCTACTACACCATACTCTCTTGGATCTTTTACATAGTAACCAAAAATAGTTGCTCCTGCCTGACTTTCTGTTCTATCTGCCGCTCTTCTCAATACGCTTGAAAAGCTCTGACCATAAAAAATATTATCTCCTAATACCAATGCTACTGCATCTTTTCCAATGAATTTTTCTCCAATGATAAAAGCATCTGCCAGTCCTCTTGGTTCTTCCTGCACTGCATATTCGAAGCTCATTCCCAACTGACTTCCATCACCTAATAATTCCTGAAATACCGGTAAATCTCTTGGTGTAGAAATAATTAAGATTTCTCTGATTCCCGCCAACATCAATGTAGACAATGGATAGTAAATCATTGGTTTATCATAAACTGGCATAATCTGCTTAGAAATTGCTTTTGTTAATGGATACAGTCTTGTACCGGAACCGCCGGCTAATATAATACCTTTCATTGTAAATCCTCCTAATTATACATGCTCACACATAATCATCTTATTCTACCACTTTTTTTCTAAATATTCAAGTTTTGCCCCTGCTTCCACACTTTTTAAGAAAAAACTAAGAAAAAGCAAACATTTGAATCTGTTTTAGACAGATGATTGCCATCACAATTATTCCCATATCAAGAATCCCATAACATATGTTTTTCCATTTCCTTGGAAGTTTTTCTAACGCATACGCTATTCCTTCCACGGAAAAATAAATAAACGGTATCAGCATAGGCATCATATATCTTCCCTGAGGTTGAAAATCAATCCAATACGAATGATAAAAACTTAACAAAACAGGGATTCCTATGCTAACTGCAAATACGCCATACAGCACTTTACTTTCTCGCCATTTTTCTCTTTTTAGCAATTTCCATATTATTCCCACATATCCGGCGAAGATAATCATCCACAGTATTTTAGAAATTTTCCCCATAATTAAAATATCTTCTGTTCCCATTATTCCTACAAAAGTCATCAAGGAAATCTTAATCCATTCATTGGATATGAGCATTTCATAGAAACTCCATCCTAAGTGTTTGGGATTTGGGCGAAGGCTGGGCTTATACTCCGGCTGTGCATATGTTTCTGCACACTGATTAGAAGTGGAAAGTCCAAGGAAATCTCCCTGATAAATCACTGCATTTCTTATAAACCACCAGCCTGCAATGAAAAATGCAATCCCCGCAATGACTGCGGCCATTTTCCACATTCGCACGTTGTTTTCCTGATTCTTTTCCACATTTTTTCTCCACGATAGGAAAAATAGTGGAATACTACACAAAATATATCCATAGGCATTGTAATAGGATAAAGCACATAATCCGATTCCTACTGCAAGTATAACGCAGCTTCTTACATCCCATTTGCTGCGAATCCCCTTAATCCATGCATATATAATAATGGATATGGTAAATAGGGCAAAGCTATCATTATTCAAATAACTTCCCAAGTACAACACTTGTGGTAATAATGTTGTAAGAAGTATAAATAACCATCTGGCATTTCTTTTTTCAAAAAGCAAGTGTCCTATTTTTATTACAATGGCTGCCATTGCCGTAATACACAAAACGCTGGTAAATCTCACTGCCACATACAATAGCTGCACATCTTCCGTAAATAAATATGCTATTTTTAAAAATATGGCACTCACAATATAAGACAATAGCGGCGTGAATCCATAGGAAGTGCCCCATACCGGATTACGAATTGCCATATCTCTTCCATCCGGGAGACTGCCCTTTGTTGCAATATAATTACATACGTCATACTTCATAGCCTCATCAGGACCTGAAGTAGCTCTTGTTGCCATTGCCCATGCCAGCAAAAAGGCAAACAGAAGTACAATATACATTTTTTCTAATTTCTTTTCATATTTTTCCATTTTATAATCCTTATTCCAGTTATTTATTCTAGTCACTATCTGCGTAAGAAAAAGGAAGGTTTTCACCTTCCTTCTCTTTTGCACTGTTTTATTATTTGTTAGAATACATATCCTGATAATATTTCTGATAATCACCACTGGTTACATTTTTCATCCAGTCTTCATGTTCAAAGAACCATGCAATTGTTTTCTTGATTCCTTCTGCGAACATAGTCTCTGGTTCCCAGCCGATTTCTGCCTTAATCTTATCCGGTGCAATGGCATAACGTCTGTCATGTCCTTTTCTGTCCTCTACATAAGTAATTAAGTCTTTGCTTACATTAGCTCTTCTTGGGTCATTTTCCGGAAGCATCTCTAATAAAGTATCAATGATGATATTGATGATTTCAATGTTACGTTTCTCGTTATGTCCACCGATGTTATAAGTCTCTCCAAGGCGACCTTTTTCCTGTACCATGTCGATTCCCTTTGCATGGTCATCTACATATAACCAGTCACGGATATTCATACCGTCACCGTATACCGGTAATTTCTTTCCCTGTAATGCATTGTTAATAATCAATGGAATCAGTTTTTCCGGGAACTGATATGGTCCATAGTTATTAGAACAGTTGGTGATATTTGCAGGGAAATGATAAGTATCAATGTAAGCCTTTACCAAGAAGTCAGAGCTTGCCTTACTTGCTGAATATGGGCTATGTGGGGAGTATGGAGTTGTCTCGTAGAAATAGCTTGTACCATCATCCTCTAAGGAGCCATATACTTCGTCTGTTGATACATGAAGGAATTTCTTTCCTTCTTTGAAGCTTCCGTCTGGTAATTCCCAAGCTGCTTTTGCACAGTTTAACATAACAGCAGTTCCTAAAACGTTTGTCTGAACAAACACTTCCGGATTCTTGATACTTCTGTCTACGTGACTTTCTGCTGCAAAATGTACAACACGATCAATGTCATTTTCCTCGAAAATCTTCATGATTGCATCTTTATCACAGATGTCAGCTTTTACAAATGTATAATTATCTCTGTTCTCTATATCTTTTAAGTTCTCAAGATTTCCTGCATAGGTCAATTTGTCCACATTGATAATTCTGATTTCATTGTCATATTTACGAAACATATAGTGAATGTAGTTAGAGCCAATGAATCCAGCTCCTCCGGTTACTAAATAGGTTCTCATTCTAGAGTTCCTCCTTTACATACATTTTATTTTTATTATCATTTTACTAAAATCGTTTTATTATAGCATTTATCCTCTTATTTTGCAAATATCTTTAAGTAAATGCTAATCAAAAAACTTCTCAGTCTTCTTGCCATCATACTTTGCCATACTGCAAAGCCTGACAATCCCAACTCTTCTTTATGTTTTTCTAACAGCATACGGTGTTCGGCTATATAAGCTTTTTCTTTTCCTCCGCCCATAACCTGTCCCGTATTAGAATCATTTCGGATTCGGAATCCGTTTAACGGCTCATGGATTACAAAAATGTCTCCAAGACTGGCAATTCGCATATAAAAATCATAGTCTAGGATATACACAAAATCCGTATCAAACCCTCCTACCTTTTCTAATGCGCTTTTTCGTATCATATTTGCCAATGGTGCTCCAAAATAATTTTGGGAACGCAATCCGCTTTTGGCAACCTTTTTTCCATTTACCAACCCTGACTTATGATATCTCTTGTAGGTTCCATGCTGCTTTCCCTGCATATCCACTAACTTGGAATCACTTTCTGCCAATACCGCAGTAGGGTTTTCAATTAATGCCTTGGTTTCCTTTTCAATGGCATCTTTTTCAATTAAATCATCTGCACATATCAGCTTTACAAATTCACCAGAAACTAATTCCAGACAACGATTCCAATTTCCCGACATTCCGAGGTTTTTCTCATTCTTGTAAGCCTTTACCCTTTTATCCGGTATAGTGGATATTACCTCGTAAGTATTGTCTTTTGAGTTATCATCCACAACAATCAATTCTATATTCTGATAGGTTTGGTTCAAAATAGAATCTATGGTTTCTTTAATGTAACCGGCATTGTTATACGCCGGAATACATACACTTACTAATGGTTCCATTTCGCTCTCCTACAATGTTTTCATATAAATTTTTAATGCTTCATGCCAATCTGCCATCTTGTAGTCACTGGTAAGTCTCAACATATAATTGTCCAAGATTCCGTAACTTGGCCGATTTGCAGATGCCGGATTCATTTCTTTATACTGAACACTGGTAACATGATTTACTTTCGTGTTTTTTCCTGCGAGCTTAAATATTTCTTCTGCAAAATCTGCCCAGTTTGTGTTGCCTTCGCAGGTTGCATGGAACAATCCATAGTTCTCTGTCTGTTCCAAATAATGAATCATTTTGGCAAGCTCAACTGCACTGGTAGGTGTTCCAAGCTGGTCACATACCACACTTACTTCATCGTGATTTTCTGCAAGCTTCAGCATTGTTTTTACAAAGTTTTTTCCATCGCCATAAAGCCATGCGGTTCTTAAAATAAAATATTTAGGAGCAAATTCTTTTACAAAATTTTCGCCCGCTAACTTTGTTTTTCCATATGCACTTACCGGATTTGGTGTATCAAACTCTGTATATGGCTTGGTACCATTTCCTTCAAATACATAATCAGTAGATACATGTATCATTTTCGCATCCAATTCTCTTGCTGCAATACTTAAATTTCTAGGTCCAATAGCATTAATCTTGTATGCCAAGTCCCACTGTTCTTCACATTTATCTACATTCGTATGTGCTGCACAATTGATAATCACATCCGGTTTTCTTTCCCTTGCCAGCTTTAATACAGCTTCTATGTCTGTAATATCTAAGGAAATCACACCTTCTTCTTCTACTACATCTGTATTAATAAATTCTACCTGCTCTTTTTTATATTCTTTACGAATTGCACGACCTAACTGACCATTACATCCTGTTACCAATATCTTTTTCATCTTTTATTCTCCCAATCCGCTTTCTACTGCACTTACTACCGCTTTCAGTGCTTCTTCTTCATCTTCGCCTTCACATATAAACTCTACGGTATCTCCTGACTTGATACATGCTCCAAGTACACTCAATACACTTTTTGCGTTTGCAGTACCACCTTTAAAAGAAAAGTTAACTGATGATTGATACTTCACCGCTTCTTTACATAATTCTCCTGCCGGTCTTAAATGCAGCCCGGTAGGATTTTTAATAACTACTTTTTGGCTTACCATATCTTTTCCTCCAATAATATCATTTCACGCTCTCTTTAGAGCATTGTTTCCATAATCAAATCTGCCAACTGTTCTGCTTCTTTTTCTATTACTGCCTGTTCTTTTCCTTCTATCATAACACGAACCAGCGGTTCTGTTCCAGATGGACGAATCAAAACTCTTCCTTCTCCGGCAAATCGCTTCTCTAAAGCTTCTATCGCTTGCGCAATTTCCGGATACTCCATAAAGTTTTCCTTTTTATGATTTGGCACTTTGGCATTTACCAATGCCTGCGGTAAAACTTCCATTACCTTTGACAATTCTGAGAGTTTTTTGTTAGTCTTTACCATCACTTCCAAAAGGTGCAGAGCACTAAGCAATCCATCTCCTGTGGTGTTTTCATCTAAGAAAATAATATGTCCGGATTGTTCTCCTCCGATATTATAACCATTTTCTCTCATATTTTCCAGTACATATCGATCTCCAACCTTGGTTTGTTCAATATGAATTCCATTTTTCTCTCCCATAATGGAAAAACCAAGATTACTCATAATTGTTCCTACAATGGTATTTTTCTTAAGATTTCCATTATCCTTCATGTAATTCCCAACGATTGCCATTACCTGATCGCCATCTATTATATTCCCTTTTTCGTCTACTGCAAGCATACGGTCTGCATCACCGTCAAAGGCAAGACCTACATCTGCCTTTTCATAAACAACTCTTGCCCGCAATTCATCCATGTGGGTAGACCCACAATTAGCATTAATGTTCGTTCCGTCCGGTTCTACATGAATTGCTACCAAGTTTGCTCCTAAGCCTTTCAATGTCTCTACTGCAGTATAATGGGATGCCCCCTCTGCACAATCCGCCACAATTTTTAAATTGCTTAAATCAATGGGAACTGTATTTTTCATAAAAGAAATATATTCTTCTCTGGCATCAAAACGATAAGACACTTTTCCGATTCCAGAACCGATTGGCATAGCTACATCTTTCATTCCGTTTTTTATCAGTGCCTCTATTTCATCTTCTAACGCATCAGAAAGCTTATATCCCTCTCCGTTAAAAAACTTGATTCCATTAAATTCCATAGGGTTATGGGAAGCTGAAATCACAACTCCTGCATCTACTTTATGCTTTTTGGTAAGATATGCAATCGCAGGTGTAGGAATAACACCCATATATACGGCATTTGCTCCTACTGAGCAGATACCAGCCATTAGTGCATTTGCCAGCATACCGCCTGAAATTCTCGTATCACAACCTACAATAATTGTAGGCTGATGTTCCTTTTCCTTTGTAAGAACATACGCTCCTGCCTGCCCTAATTTCATTGCAAGCTCAATCGTCAATTCTGTTCCTGCTACGCCTCGCACTCCATCCGTACCAAACATTCTTGCCATTCTAATTACCTCTTCTACTATCTTCCACTTACGGAAGTATTTTTATTATTTGGACTACTTTCTGAATTTTCATCTTTACTGTCTTCTGTATTATCGATATTGTCTTCCTCTGCTTTATCTGCCTCTTTGTCGCGTATATTAATTTGTACACTTACACTTCCTATAAGTTCGTATTTTTCACCGTTAATCGTAAGTACTAATTGTACCGTATGACCTCCCGGTGATAAATCCTTTGCATCTATGGTTGCCTGCACACTTCCTATATCAAAGGAATCAATATCATCCTGTGAAGCTCTTATCGTCAAAGGAACAGTTGTTACATTAGAATTATATGTTAGCTCATAAGTGTCCGGCAACCCTTCTATCGCTATATTGGCAACCGGTAAATTAAACACCCGAGTCTCTTTTGTTACTATTAATGCTTTTATCACAATCTGTGTCACTTCATCATCTACCAAAGATACACCATCCGGCAGGTATGTAGTAATATCAATTGTATTTTCTACATTTCCGGTTGCTCCTGTAATGTCAATTACTTCTTCCGGAATGATAATTGCACTCATGGTATTCAAAATCTCTGTCTCGCCTTTTACCGTAACTTTTTCCGGCGCATATTCCAATCCTTTATATTCAAATCCATCTGCCGGCGTTCCCGTAACTTCACAGCGTATTGGCAATGTTTTCGTTCCCAGAATATTTGCTTTAATATTTACCATAGACTGATTTGTCTCTAATAATTCCGAAGAAATGACGTTTCCTTCTTCATCATAGAGCACCGGAACTACATTATCTGTTACATCACTGGATATTCCATTTACATTAATGGTAGCCGTTACTTTATTGATTTTCGACACAACAGACTCCGGACCGGAAACCGTTAATAGATTTGGCGTTACCTCTACGTCACCAATGGCACAACCATCCGCCGGCGTTCCCGTAGTAATCGGTGATATTACAAAGTTCTTTTCTGCATATTCATCTAATGTAACCTGCATATTTACAGTCTTTTGATGTATGGTAATATATTTTTCATATTTCTTCGCTGTCACTTCAATTCGTACCAGCTTTATCTCGTCTTCATCCGCTAAATCTACCTGACTTAAATCTGCCGTTACCGTAAAATCATCTGCATTCATATCTTCCACATAACTTCTTGGACCTGTAATATAAAAGCTGGCTACATCGGTATCTCCTACTACATCCGGTACTTTTCCCATTTTTTCAATAACATCTTTATTCTGGATTGTTACCGGAACAGAAAATGTCTTTGTTCCATCCGGATTGGCAATATTTACCACCACCAGCCAAAGAACAATGGAAAATAAGACGGATAAAAGTTTCAAGCCAAAATTATTTGTCAACCGTTTCATTAGTTTCTTGAACATTCTTCATCCTCCTTTTCCATATTCTAAAACGTGCCACATCCATAGAACCTTTTCGGATAAAGTTTAATTTTCCCCGCAGATATTCCGCATCTACATTGCGATACAGTTCGCCTCCGATAGCAATTGATACGTTTCCCGTTTCTTCGGAAACCACAATTGTCAATGCATCACTCACTTCACTAATTCCTACTGCAGCACGATGTCTTGTTCCTAATTCTTTACTCAGTCCCATATTGTCTGAAAGAGGCAGATAACATGTGGCTGAAACAATTCTTTCTCCACGTACAATAATAGCACCATCATGTAATGGTGTGTTATGCTCAAATATATTAATTAATAACTGACTGGACACTAAGGAATCCAACTTTATTCCGGTTCTTTCGTATTCTCCCAATACAATATTCTGTTCAATTACAATCAGTGCACCGGTCTTTACTTTTGCCATTTCATAGCACGCCTTCACAATCTCATTTGCAGTACGTTCACTAAAACGTTCCTGATTTTTTTGGGATTCAAAGGAAAACAGCGAAGTAAAAAAGCTCTTTTGCCCCAGTTGTTCTAACGCTCTTCGAAGCTCCGGCTGAAATACAATTACAATGGCAATCACCATAACATTAATGGTCTTTGAAGCAATCCAAAGAATCGTATTCATCTGGAACATAGCTGCCAACATAACAAATATAACAACTACTATAATTCCTTTTAACAAGTTCCATGCCCTTGTTTTCTTAAACCATATAAGAATCTTATATACCAGGAATGAAATAATAATAATTTCTGCAACATCAATCTTTCCTATTTGCGGACTATTAATCCAAAATAGATACTTAGATGCAAATGTATTCAAAGTTGCAAATAAATTGTCTATCATTTTTCTCATTCCCTTCTGTTTTCATATTCTGTATTTCTATTCAAATAAATCTTCGTCTATATCTAATTCTTCTGCCAATTCTCTGCGATTAATTTTTTCTTTTTTCGGTGTGATTTGTTTTACTTTTTTCTGTTTTTCCGCTAAATATACCTTTGGTACTGCTTTTACATAATAATAATATTCATCATCTTCAAACTGTACACGTTCTACTTTGGAGTAATCCAAGTTGTACAAGAAAAACTCTAACAGCAACGATACTGCCGTAGATAACACGATTCCACCTATTACCCATGGTATCTCACTACCATTTTCCATCAAAAGATATCCAATAGTCAATAACGCAAGTTGTACTGCATTTCCAACAATGATTGCCACTCTCCAAGCATGACTGATATTCATTCTCCGAATCACATACACGGTCAGAGCAGTAATACACATCACTGCAATCACTAAAAACATTTCATAATTCTTTGTCAAAACCTCCAATGCCATTGTCACCTTGGAAATCTTTTCTTTATCATCTATCACTGTAAAGTTACCGATATTATTCTGTACACCCTTGATATAATAAAAGGTAATTACTCCGCAAACCATAGATAAATAAGCAGATGGACCTCGCAGCAATCCCATAGACACCGGCACTGCTTCCGGTAAATGGAAAGAACACATAATTGGTGTTATCAACGTACTATAACCGTTCTTTGATGCAAACTTATAATACATAAAAAACATCAAAATAAACAAGCCTACTGCCACCAAACATACTTCCATAGCTAATGACCATAAATGAAGCAGAATCAGTAATGCTCCTATCATAACACTTCCATTAATCGGCAAAAAAGCGCAAAGCAGCGCCAACATTAGTGGAATTGCTAAATTATCCAACTTTTCCATGTAACCCATTTTGCTGTTAATAAGCCAAAATGCAATAAATGCTAACACAAATTTCATACATGTAACTACATATACTTCGTACTTCCCATAAAAATCTCGTAATTTTTCACGCAATTCTAATACGCTTGTCATACTCAGTCCTCCAACAACTGTAATTTTTCTTCCTTTTCTTGAAGCTTCATTACTTTTTTGAGATCTGCATGATACTTTTTCATCCCCTCTGTTGCCTTTTTATATTTACGACTATATACAACTACCGTAATAATCTCATATAAAACAATAAAGGAAATATATAATACCAACACCAAAATGCCTAATCGTGGCAGCTCTGTTACTTCCACTTTTCTCATTATATTTTCCATATTATACATACCCCAAAACAATAACAAAATCCCAAAAGCTATCGTAGATGATACAAAACTTCTTATCATCTGATAACCTATATAATCTTTGCGATAATACTGTTTCACAGGCATATCTTCTTTTCCTTCACCTGCTTCATAAGATGCCATTCTAGTCATAATACAAATACGTTCTTCGTCTAACATTTGTTTCACCATCCATCTTTTTGAAGTCACTCTTTTTTATTATAGCACATATTCCCATATGAGGTAAAGTATTTCCTATGATATAAAAAAAGTGTGCTTCGTTAACATAACACGGTATTTCCTATGATATAAAAAACTGCCGCAGCAGCGGCAGTTTTCCTTAGTTATCCAGAAATCGCATTCTATCTTTCTCATGCGTTTGTTTTGGTGGCTCTTTCTTTACCGGTTTTTTAATTGCTCCACTCAATTCATTATGTAAAGTTACCTTACATCTATCGCAAAATCTGCCTGTAAGAACCGGTGCTCCACAATTTTCACACTCTAATCTAATTTGTGATTCTTCGGTAAATGTTAATCTTTCTTCTCTTACCCACTGCTTTATCTGTTTCACACTTACATCATTGTCTTCTGCAATTTTATTTAATTGAGCCTTTGGGTTCTCACGCAAATACTCTTTTACTTCTTGAAACTTTTTCTCTAAATCAGCTACACACGCCGGACATAATGGTGGTCCCTGCAAATAATTAAAGAGTCTTCCACACCCTTTACAATTTTTAACTTCCATATCTCTTCCTCCTAATATCCTCTTCCGATACAAACGCTTATACAATAAACCTGTTCTATACCGGCTCTTTTTAGCTCTAATGCAGCCTCATTCATCGTACTGCCTGTGGTATATATGTCATCCACTAATAAGATATGACTTAATTGTACCTTATTTTCCTGCGTTTTAAAAGCCTTTTTTAAATTATTTTTACGTTCTTTTTCTCCCAGCTTCTTCTGCGCTTTTGTTCCCCTTACTCTTTGCAGATAATTTGGATATACCGGGATGCCCATTTCTCGTCCTATTTCTTTTGCTAACAGTTCTGCCTGATTATAACCACGTTTTCGTTTTCTCGCCCTATGAAGCGGTATTGGAATGATTGCTTCTATTTTATTTCTTCCAATCCATTCTCCATATACCCGCACTATTTCAATGCCATAATACCGGGCATATTCCTGTCTGTTCTGATACTTAAACCGATACATGGATTGCTTCACTTTTCCTTCATACAGCCATAGTGCCTTTCCCTGCACAAAAATCCTTCCATGTTTTTGACAATCGCAGCAGTACTCTGCCCTTTCATTTTCTATGGGTTTCCCACACTTTTTACACACCGGCTCCTGTATGTATTTGGGAATCTTCCTACACTTTAAACAGCACAATTCTGTCTCTAAAAAAACAGAAGAAAACATTGCTTTATCGCAAATAGGACACCTACGAGGAAATAGGAAATGTATTATATTTTCTTTTTTGACTTTCATGTGTTTTTTAGTCTCTCAAACACGTTTGATACTAACACATTTTTTCCAGATATTCCATAAAATTTTTCTTAATATTTCTTAACCATTTTCAAATCTTACTTATTTTCTTCCTGCAATCTCATTTTCAATCCAGTGTATCTGCGCTGTTCACTGACATTTCCAATCATTTCTTGAAATGTCACATCATTTCCCACCAATGTTACACACTTTTTGGCACGGGTTACTGCGGTATACAGCAGATTTCGATTCATCAGCATCCTTGGTCCTGTTAACATTGGAATCACCACTGCCGGATATTCACTTCCCTGAGACTTATGTATGGTAATGGCATATGCCAGTTCTAACTCATCCAACTGCTTAAAGGAATACTCCACCATTCTTCCTTCATCAAATTCAATCGTCATGCTTTCCTGATAGGTATTAATACTGCGAATCACTCCCATATCTCCGTTGAATATTCCCAGTCCCTTGTCAATTGCCAGTCCATATTTACTGCGAATCTCCCACTCTATCTGGTAATTATTCTTCACCTGCATGACTTTATCACCTTCCCGAAAAACAATTCCGCCATGTTCTTTTTCTTTCTTTTTATCATCCGCCGGATTCAGATATTGCTGCAAAATACCATTTAAACGTTCCACTCCCAAAAGTCCCTTGCGCATAGGAGTCAACACCTGAATATCAAAAGGTGTTGCATCTACGAACTTTGGCAGTTTCTGCTGAATCAGTTGAATAACAATACTAATAATTACATTGGCATCATATCGTTTTAGGAAAAAGAAATCCATACTTTTATTATCCAAAATTACTTCTTCCCCACGATTTATTTTATGGGCATTTACAATAATATCACTTTGAGCTGCCTGACGGAAAATTTTATTTAAACGTACTACATGAAATCGCTGGGATTCAATAATATCCTTCAGCACACTTCCCGGCCCTACACTTGGAAGCTGATTCACATCTCCCACTAAAATCAAACGTGTTCCTGCCGCCACAGCTTTAAGTAATGCGCACATCAATGTAATGTCCACCATAGACATTTCATCTATAATAATTACATCTGTTTCCAATGGGTTTTGCTCATTCCGTTCAAATCCTGCATTTCCTTCCATTCCACCATTTAATTCCAACATACGGTGAATTGTTCTCGCTTCAAACCCTGTCGTTTCGCTCATTCTTTTAGCTGCTCGTCCAGTTGGCGCTGCTAAAAAAATATCCATTCCTTCCATTTCAAAATAACGGATAACGGCATTGATTGTAGTAGTTTTTCCTGTTCCCGGTCCTCCCGTAATTACCACAAGACCGTTTCGCACAGCCTCTTTTACTGCTTCTTTTTGCAGTTCATCCAATTCCATTTCTGTACTTTGTTCAATTTTTCTTATTCTTTCATTAATTTCAATTTCCGGAACATCATAGGAAATATCCAATTGTTCTAACATGGTTGCCGTGTTTGCTTCCATATAATAGTAAGTGGCTGCATATATATACTGTTGACCTTCATTTTCCTTTAACACCAATTTTTTATCTATGGCAAGATTCATATAATGCTTTTCAATGTGTTCCGGCTCTACATCCAAAAGCCCACTGGCACGAATCGTAAGTTCTTTTATCGGAAGACAGGTATGCCCTTCCGCCGCTGCCTGCAACAGTGTATACAAAATACCGCTTCTTATTCGATAATCAGAATCTGTATGAATTCCTATTTTTGATGCAATTTCATCTGCAATACGAAATCCAACGCCTTGAACATCATCCGCCAAACGGTATGGGTTTTCTTTTAAAATACGATACATTTCCTGTCCGTAAGTCTGATATATTTTTACTGCCAAGGTCTGAGAAATTCCATATTGCTGTAAAAAAATCATTGCCTGACGCAATTCTCTTTTTTCTTCTACCTGTTCTGCAATTTCCATGGCTTTGCGTTCGCTAATTCCTTTTACTTCCACCAAACGCTCCGGTTCTTCCTCGATAATGCGAAAGGTATCTTCTTTGAATCTCCTCACAATACGGGCAGCCAAAGCAACTCCTACACCTTTTATAGCTCCCGAACCTAGATATCTTTCGATAGACATCAAGTCCTCCGGTGCTTTTATTTCAAACGATTCTGCCTTTAATTGCAATCCATAGGATGGATGGGTTGTATATTCTCCTTTCACTTCAATGCTTTCGCCTTCCGAAATTCCATGAAAAATTCCTACGCAGGTTACTTCTCCATCCTCGCATGCCAGATTCAAAACCGTGTAACCATTATCCCTATTTTGATATACTATATGTTCTACATAACCTGCTAATATTTCCAATGTAATATTCTCCACTTTCTATAAATATTTTCTACTCTGCGAGTACCCCTCCTACCGGGAGAGCTACTTTATAGGAAATTACGGAGAAATTCCCTATAAAGTAAAAAAAGAACTCCGTAAACGGAATTCTTTTTCTCTTTTAGTCTAAGTTATAATTACGTTTCATTTGTTCATACAATGTCTGGGCAATCCCAAGTCCCTGACCATCTGTTGAATTCTCCGCCATAACCTGAACCATCTGTTCCTTATAATAATCCTGCATCTGCTTTGTATAGGATGAAGTATCATCATCCGATTCCGGTATCATTTTTTGCATTGCTTTAAACATCTGCTCTGTAAAATATGACTCAAAATCCTTACACACTTCCATCAATTCATCATCAGATGCACTGGAAAAATCTGATTTTAATGTCTCTTCTAATTTATTAGTATTTTCAGAAACATTATTTGTATTATATAATGCACTGATATTATCTATCGAAAGACTCATATGTATTGCACTTCCTTTCAGCTATGGAAATTATCGTTTCAACTGATTTGCCTGGCCAAGCATATCATCTGCCGCCTGTATTGCTTTGGAATTCATCTCATATGCTCTCTGGGCAACAATCAAGTTTACCATTTCATCTGCTACCTGAACATTAGAACCTTCCAGATAACCCGCAAGTACTTTACTCTGCTTAATATTTACAGCCGTCGCCTCATTAATCGCTGCACCTGATGCTGCGGTGACTGCCAATAAACTTCCTGACGTTTTTTCCAATCCTGCCGGATTATTAAACTGATATACACCAATCTGCTGATTCAAGGAAACATAATTACCTACTGCATCCTGATAACCAAACTGTCCATCTGTGGAAACCACCAATTTACTGGTATTTATACCTGCCGGTATATTAATTGGATTACCGTTACTATCCAATACTGCATATCCATCAGAAGTTACTAATGTCAGAGAATTGTCTGCATTTACACTTAATTTGAAATCTCCGTTACGGGTATAGTAAGTCTCGCCATCTGCTGCCCGTACTGCGAAAAATCCATCACCATCAATTGCAAAAGCTGTATCACTTTCGCTTTCTGTCAAAGCTCCCTGTTTAAAGTTAGAAGTGATAGATGCTATTCTTGTTCCCAATCCAACCTGTGCCGGAATTGGTTTTTCTTCTCCGTTTGCAGATGTAGTTCTTGTCTGAAGTGTTTGATATAATAAAGACTTAAACTCTGCCTTTTCATTTTTATACCCTACGGTATTTACATTTGCAAGATTGTTTGCTATGGTATCTACTGCTGTCTGCTGGGAAATCATTCCTGATGCCGCAGACCATAATGATCTCATCATTTTACTTTAGCCCCTTTCTATACACTGCCAACAGTATTTACTGCTTTGTCCAGTGTTTCATCTATAGATTGAATAATCTTCTGGTTACTTTCGTAAGCTCTTGAAATCGTAATCATTTCTACCATTTCAGAAACTACATTTACATTAGACATTTCCAGTGAACCCTGTACCACTTTTGCCCGAGAAGGAGTAGTCTGACCTCCATTGGCTAAATTGTACATATTTTCACCATATTTCTCCAGATAGTCATAATTTTCAAAATCAACTACACCGATTTGTCCTAACTGTACACCATTTTGATATAAATAGCCCTCTTCATCCACAACAAGCTCTACATTCGGGTCTACTTGGATATATCCATTCTGCCCCGGATTTCCCGCATTAGCTGCTGCCTGATTCAAGACATAATCTCCATCTTTTGTCACCAAATATCCTTCACGATTTACGGTGAACGCTCCGTCTCTTGTATATTTTACAGATGTTTCCCCATTTTTATTTGTAAAGGATATTGCAAAGAATCCATCGCCGTCCAATGCCATATCATATACATTATCGGTCACTCGGAAAGATCCTTGATCATAATCTGTATAATTTTCTCCGATTTTTACCCCAAGATTGATATTACCAAGCTTTTTCGGCAAATTATAATCGGAAGTATCCTTAATCTTAATTGCCAAGGTATCAGCAAAGGACTGTGAGGTTGTTCCCTCTTTTTTGTATCCGTTTGTTGCTGAATTTGCCAAATTGTTTGTCAAAACATCTAATCGGTTCTGCTGATTTACCATACCTGTGTATGCTGTATATAACCCTTTTACCATCCCAAAACTCCTTTCTCCATGCGGAATGCTTATTCGTCTCTTTTACCTGCTAAAAATTCTACATATTTTCCAGTTCCGATTGCAACACATGTCATCGGTTCTTCTGCAGTCATTGTGTTAATTCCTGTTCTATCTTCAATCAATTCCTCTAATCCTCGAAGTAATGCGCCGCCACCGGTCAATACAATACCTCTGTCTGCAACGTCTGCTGCAAGCTCTGGCGGAGTCTTTTCCAATACACTATGAACTGCTTCTACGATTTGAAGTGTTGATTCTCTCAACGCTTCTTCTGTCTCCTCGGAAGATACCATAACTGTTTTCGGAAGACCTGTAACCAGATTACGTCCTCTTACATCCATGGTATCATTCTGTGCAAGTGGGAAACAAGTTCCGATTTTTATTTTAATATCCTCTGCGGTTCTTTCACCAATCAAAAGATTATGTTTCTTTCTCATATAACGCACGATTGCTTCATCAAAATCATCCCCGGCAATCTTAACAGAAGTACTTACTACCGTTCCCTGCAAGGAAATTACTGCGATATCCGCTGTACCTCCTCCGATGTCTACAATCATATTTCCGCAAGGCTTGGAAATATCTATTCCGGCTCCGATAGCTGCTGCAATTGGTTCTTCTATAATCTCTACGGCTCTTGCGCCTGCCTGATAAGTAGCGTCCTCAACAGCCTTTTTTTCTACTTCTGTTACACCACTTGGAACGCATACACTAATGCGTGGCTTACGGAACGTTTTCTTTCCTAATGCCTTTTGAATAAAATATCTGAGCATCTGCTCTGTTACTTTATAATCTGAAATTACACCCTGACGAAGTGGTCTTACCGCAATAATATTTCCCGGTGTTCTTCCAAGCATCAATCTTGCTTCTTCACCGATTGCCTTAATCTTATGTGTATCTCTGTCAAAAGCTACTACGGATGGCTCTTTTAATACAACGCCTTTTCCTTTTATATACACAAGGATACTTGCTGTACCCAAGTCAATTCCAATATCTGTCGAAATCATGTCTGTTCCCCTTTCGTCTCTATCTGAACATACTAATTCTATTTTTCCATATATATTTATATTATATACAATAACAACGGATTTTTAAAGCATTTTTTTCTAAAATGTAAAAAAACGTCTATTTTTAAACTTCTGTAAATAATTCCTTAAAAAAGTTTATGAATTTTTTATACTTTTTCTAGTTTTTTTTCGGTTTTTTCACACATACGTCACATTCTCCCGATATACTAATAAACGTACTAGCTAATAAGCTAATATAATTTTTCATAACTCATGCTTCCTGAGTTCTTAGGAATTCAGGAGGTACTCCCCGAAAGCAAAGGGCTGTCCGTGTGATGATGGACAGCCCTTTTTATTATATTTTACATCATAGGAAATATCATATCACGTCAAAATATGAATATGTATGATTTTCCTATGATATAAGAACATCTTATTCTAAATACTTTTTAATATATTTTCCGGTATAAGACTCCGGCACTTTGGCAACTTCCTCCGGCGTTCCTTTTGCTACTACCTTTCCGCCGCCATCGCCGCCCTCCGGCCCCATATCAATAATATAATCTGCTGTTTTTATCACATCCAGATTATGTTCAATCACAACTACTGTGTTCCCTCCTTCTGCAAGACGTTGTAAAATTTCTGTCAGTTTATGAACATCCGCAAAATGGAGACCGGTTGTCGGTTCATCCAAAATATAGATGGTCTTTCCTATACTGCGTTTACTCAGTTCTGTTGCCAGTTTAATACGCTGTGCCTCTCCGCCGGACAGTTCCGTAGATGGCTGTCCTAAACGAATATAGGATAATCCCACATCATAAAGTGTTTGTATCTTTCGCTGAATAGAGGGTACATTTTCAAAAAATTCCAATGCTTCTTCTACCGTCATATTCAACACATCATAAATATTTTTCCCTTTATATCTTACTTCCAATGTTTCTCGATTGTACCGCTGTCCATGGCATACTTCACAAGGTACATATACATCGGGAAGAAAGTGCATCTCAATCTTTAAAATACCGTCTCCGGAACACGCTTCACAACGACCGCCTTTTACATTGAAGCTAAATCTGCCCTTGGCATATCCTCTTGCTTTGGCATCCGGCGTAGCCGCAAACAAATCACGAATCTGGTCAAATACACCAGTATAGGTTGCCGGATTGGAACGTGGTGTTCTGCCGATTGGTGACTGGTCAATATCTATCACCTTATCCAACTGTTCTAATCCCTCCATGGACTTATGTTTTCCCGGAATGGTTCGGGCACGGTTCAAATCGTGTGCTAATCGTTTGTGCAAAATTTCATTTGTAAGAGAGGACTTCCCAGAGCCGGACACTCCGGTAATGCAAGTCAATACTCCAAGAGGAATATTCACATTAATGTTTTTCAGATTGTTTTCCTGTGCGCCTTTTATTTTCAGCCAACCATTAGGCTTTCTTCTTTTCTCCGGAACCGGAATCTTAATTCTTCCACTAAGATATGCTCCTGTAACAGAATTTGGATTTTTCATAATCTCTTCTGCTGTTCCCTCTGCTACCAGTTGTCCACCATGTTCTCCTGCTCCCGGTCCAATATCCACAATGTAGTCCGCTTCTCGCATGGTATCTTCGTCATGCTCTACCACAATCAGCGTATTGCCTAAATCCCTAAGATTTTTTAAGGTTGCCAGCAATTTATCATTATCCCGCTGATGAAGCCCGATACTTGGTTCATCCAAAATATATGCAACTCCTACTAACCCCGAACCTATCTGCGTTGCTAATCGGATTCTCTGCGCTTCTCCTCCGGAAAGGGTTCCGGTTGCACGAGATAAGGTGAGATATTCCAAACCTACATCCATTAAAAATCCCACTCTTGCTTTAATTTCTTTTAAAATCTGGTCACCAATCAAATGCTGCTGTTTGGTCAATTCCATATTTTCCAAAAATATCTGCAAATTCTTAATAGACATGGAAGTTACTTCATGAATATTTTTTCCAGAAACAGTAACGGCTAAGGATTCTCGTTTCAAACGCTGCCCGCCACACTCCGGACAAGGAGTGATTCGCATGAATGTTTCATATTCCTGTTTGATTGTCTCAGAACCCGTTTCCCGATATCTTCTCTGTACATTTTTAATCAATCCTTCAAATGCCACATCATAGACACCCTCGCCCCTCTGACCTTTATAATATACTTTTACCACCTTTCCATCTGTTCCATGAATCAACATATGACGTATTTCCTTTGGCAAATCCTGATATGGTGTATTCAAATCAAACTTGTATTCTTGTGATAAAGCCTTTAGTGTAGCATAAGTATAGCTGGATGGGTCTGTACAAGACTGCCAGCCAATGACCTGAATCGCACCTCCCGCAATACTTAAAGACTTATCCGGTATCATTAAATCTTCATCAAATTCCATTTTATATCCCAGTCCAAAACACTCCGGACAAGCACCAAACGGATTATTAAAGGAAAAGCTTCGTGGTTCGATTTCATCTATGCTAATTCCGCAATCGGGACAGGAAAAGCTCTGGGAAAAGTGAATTTCTTCTCCACCTATTACATCTACGGTCATCAATCCTTCTGCTAATTCCAAAACACTTTCTACGGAATCTGTCAAACGCTTTTCTATGCCCTCTTTGACTACTAAACGGTCAACTACAATGTCAATGTTGTGCTTAATATTTTTTTCTAATGGAATCTCTTCTGACAATTCATAGATATTTCCATCTACCTGCACACGCACATACCCACTGCGTTTTGCCTGTTCCAACAGCTTCTGGTGCGTTCCTTTTCTTCCTCGTACTACCGGTGCCAGCAATTGAATTTTCGTTCTCTCCGGTAAACTCATAATCTGGTCTACCATTTGGTCTACACTTTGTTTCTTAATCTCTTTTCCACATTTTGGACAATGAGGAATTCCCACTCTTGCATATAGCAGACGAAAATAGTCGTATATTTCTGTTACTGTTCCCACAGTAGAACGTGGATTGCGGTTTGTAGACTTTTGGTCAATGGATATCGCCGGAGAAAGTCCTTCAATTTTTTCTACATCTGGCTTTTCCATCTGTCCTAAGAACTGTCTTGCATAGGACGACAGAGATTCCATATAACGTCTCTGTCCTTCTGCATATATGGTGTCAAATGCTAAAGAGGATTTACCGGAACCGCTCAATCCGGTAAGCACTACCAATTCATTTCTGGGAATATCCACATCAATATTCTTTAGATTATGTTCACTGGCTCCTCTTATTTTTATATATTTTCTTTCTGACATTTTGTGCTCCTTTTATTTTCATCATTACATATCTTGTAAATTCTTCTTTAGTTCAACCATTTTGTCACGCAATTCTGCTGCTGCTTCAAAATTCAATTCCGCTGCCGCTTTCTGCATCTTCTTCTGTACTTCTGCAATCAGTTTTTCTAATTCTTTTTTGCTCATAGACTCTGGGTCTTTTTTAAACTCAACTTCCTCTTTGGCAACTTTCTTAGAAATACTGATTAAATCTCTTACCGATTTCTTAATGGTCTGAGGGGTAATTCCATGTTCTTCGTTATATTCCTGCTGAATACTGCGTCGTCGATTTGTCTCATCAATAGCAACCCGCATAGAATCGGTAATGGAATCCGCATACATGATAACATGCCCTTCAGAGTTACGGGCAGCACGCCCAATGGTCTGAATCAAAGATGTCTCAGAACGAAGAAATCCTTCCTTGTCTGCATCTAAAATTGCCACCAGTGTAATCTCCGGTATATCCAATCCCTCTCGCAAAAGGTTGATTCCCACCAATACATCAAACACATCTAAACGCAAATCACGAATAATCTCTGCTCGTTCCAACGTGTCAATGTCAGAGTGGAGATACTTGACACGAATTCCAACTTCTCGCATATAATCTGTTAAGTCTTCTGCCATTTTCTTGGTAAGTGTGGTAATCAGCACCTTATTCTTTTTCCCAATCTCTTTATTTACCTCTCCCAACAAATCATCAATTTGCCCCTCTACCGGTCTGACTTCCACCTCTGGGTCAAGCAGACCTGTCGGTCTGATAATTTGCTCTGCCCGCAGCAATTCATGCTCTTTTTCATAAACATTTGGTGTGGCAGATACAAAAAGCATCTGGTCTATTTTCCCCTCAAATTCATCAAAATTCAAAGGTCGGTTATCCTTTGCGGACGGCAAACGAAATCCATAGTCTACAAGTGTAGTCTTTCTGGACTGATCCCCTGCATACATTCCTCGTATCTGTGGGATTGTGATATGAGACTCATCCACAATAATTAAAAACTCCTCCGGAAAATAATCTAATAACGTATTAGGCGGTACTCCCGGTGCCAATCCCGCAAGATGTCTGGAATAATTCTCAATTCCGCTGCAAAATCCTGTTTCTTTCAGCATTTCAATGTCAAAGTTGGTTCGCTCTGCTATTCTCTGTGCCTCCAACAATTTGTCTTCACTTTTAAAATATTTCACCCGCTCTTCTAATTCTTTTTCAATTTCAATCGCTGCCTGACTGATTTTCTCCTGTGGTACTACATAATGGGATGCCGGAAAAATACTAATATGCTCTAAGCGGTTCTTCACTTCTCCGGTCAAAACATCAATCTCTGTAATTCGGTCAATCTCATCGCCAAAAAACTCTACGCGAATTGCTGTTTCTCCTCTATCCGCCGGAAAAATCTCCAGTACATCACCTCTTACACGGAATGTACCTCGTTGAAAGTCCATATCATTTCTTGTATACTGTGTATCAATCAATGCACGAATCACTTCGTCTCTGTCTTTCTCCATTCCCGGTCTTAGGGATACCATCATTTTTTCAAAGTTCTCCGGTTCACCCAAGCCATAGATGCAGGACACACTGGATATAATGATAACATCCTTTCGTTCTATCAATGCTGCCGTAGCAGAAAGGCGCAATTTATCAATTTCTTCGTTTACAGAAGAGTCCTTAGCTATATAAGTATCACTAGACGGAACATAAGCCTCCGGCTGATAATAATCGTAATAGGAAACAAAATATTCTACTGCATTTTCCGGAAAAAACTCTTTAAACTCTCCATAAAGCTGTGCCGCTAACGTTTTATTGTGAGCAATGATTAACGTTGGCTTATTCAGTTGTTGAATCACATTTGCCATAGTAAAGGTCTTACCGGAGCCGGTAACTCCCAACAATGTTTCAAACTGATTCCCCTCCTTGAACCCCTTCACCAATTCCTCGATAGCTCTTGGCTGGTCTCCCGTAGGCTGATACTGGGAATGTAGTTTAAAATGATCCATGAAAGCTCCTCCTTTATGAATTCATTTCTTTTATACTTAGTTTGTCTTATCTGTCCCTCATTATAACAGATAATGCAAAAAAAGTACAGAACAAACATTCGATTGTTCTGTACTTTTTTATTTTATCTTTCTTTTTTGCCAGTAATCCCGATTAGAATTTTAACTATCACCTCTAAGATATTTTTCTATTTCCCGATCAAATTCTGAAATATATTCTTTATCTTGGTTTATTCGAAATATCTCATACTCTTCTTTCGCTTTTTTTATAGCTGTATCATGAGATACTTTACCTTTCCCCTCAAGCACATTCCTCCGGTTATTCTTCAGAAACTGATTTGTCTGTTCCACCCAATCCTGCATACTCATAAGAACACCATCTTCCGCCATCAGCTCCGCATAATCAATAAACATCGTTACCAATCTGTTCAAGCGAGATAATTCCTTTTCATTTAAATAGTTCTTTGCAACACCAACATCTCGTTTTAAAATTTTTCCATCAGGTGCATCTTTCCATGTAGTAAGCCCCATCCCAGTTTTTTGCGAATCTGCTCGTTCATATATCAATTCTGCTGCCGTTTTTCCAGTAACTGCAAAATGCAATTTATTCTGAACAAACGCATAAAAATTCTTTGTTATTTCACTATTTTTATCATAGTCATAACTACATTGTTCAAAAACATCTGTGATTTTTTGATAGGCTCTGCGTTCACTTGCCCTAATTTCACGGATACGTTCCAGTAATTCATCAAAATAGTCTTTTCCAAAAGGCTTTCCATTTTTAAGCAAATCATCATTAAGCACAAAACCTTTCATAATATATTCTTTTAAAGTTTTAGTAGCCCATTGACGAAAATGCGTGGCTTTTTTAGAATTAACGCGGTATCCAACTGCAATAATCGCATCTAAATTATAGCACTTTACTTTTCTTGTAACACTTCTGTTTCCTTCATTTTGAACTACCGAGAAATACTCGGTAGTTGATAGTTCTTCCAATTCTTCTTCCTTATAGATATTTTTCAAATGCAAAGAAATATTATCGGATGTACATTCAAACATTTCTGCCATTGCTCTCTGCGTCAACCAAAAAGTTTCATCCTTAAAAATTACATTAACACATACATTTGTATTATCAATTTGATATAAAACAATTTCATGTTCCAAATTCATTCTGATTTTCTCCTACATCTTGTATTTCCACATCTTCGTGCCCTTCTGAAATCTTTGATAACATTTTGTATTGGACATCATACAGAAATATCAATATCTGTTTTTTCACAAAAGTAAATATTGAAAAAACAGAATATATGATTAAAATAACTATGCACAGTAACAATAATATAACATATTATGACAAATACTAAACAAATTCCTATTTTACTTAAACAGCTACCTATATCTCCCCGTTCCATCATATCCAACCAAATGTAGATAGATTCAATAAGCGACATTACTACCAAACTACGAAAAAACCAAAAATTATGCTTTTCCCTATTCCCAAATATTTATAATCTTTCAGAATTTGATTTCGTTTTCGTTTATAAAACTCACTCATAATCTTTAACCTCTTAAAAGTCGATGTACTCTGTGCCAAATATACCCTCTACTACAAATACAATACCATTTTATTATAACAAAATATAATAAAAAAGTACAGAGCATACCGAATGTTTGTTCTGTACCCTTTTTATTAATTTATCAACTATGCTTCCACTAACAGTCGTTCTTTAATTCTTTCTATCTGCTCTTCTTTCAGTCCACAGCTCTTTAAATAATTTTCTGCAGAACCATATCTTTCCATCATCAAATCATAACACTCACCTATTATCTCTGGCTCAGAATACATCAACCTACCATACTTTGCATGAGCCCCATCCAAATTGATATTTGCAAATTCCGGCTTCCGACACAGATTCGTATAGGACTGCGCATAATTCGTCATACAGTCCTGCCTGTCTGCTCCCGCAAGACTCATGAGCAACATTGCTAATACACCAGTTCTGTCCTTTCCCGCACTGCAATGAAATAGCACACAGCCCTCTGGTGCACTTTCTATGGATTCAAAAATTTCTTTGCTGACCTCCTTATTTTCCAGCATTCCTGCATATAATGTACCAAGTCCCATTTCCAAATCTTCCAGCCTGACCTGAGTAGCATCTACAATATCTCTTCCCAAAAAAGGAATTCTTACATATTCTACTCCATCTATTCCCATCAAACGATCTGGAAATTTTTTTGCCTCAGCATCACTACGCAAATCCACAACCATGTGCACACCATATCCCAGCAGAAAATCTACTTCTTCCTCTGTAAGGGAACTAATATCATCTGCTCTCAAAAAACGGTGATATACAGTCTGACCTCCATCTTTCACTGGATAACCGCCAAGTTCTCTCACATTACTGGCACTCTGCAGTGGTAGACGAACCCAATTTTTTTCATAATCTAACATTCTTTATCTAATTCCTTTCCTACGTTCCTGCATGTATTTTCTTCTTTAAAAAATTACTTCCCATTTCCAATAAAAACATAGAGATAAAAATAATCAGTATCAGTGTTGTGATAACACCGTAATTATACTGATAAATAGCTCTGTTTAATAAAGCACCGATACCGCTTACTCCTACCATTCCTAGAGAAATACTTTCTGCCATATTTCCCTCTAGTCTTATGGCAATCCACGATACAAATGCTGGCAATACAGTGGGCAATAGGCATTTCAACACAATGTCAACCCAAGATGCCCCGGTAGAACGTAACGCCTCAATCAGCCCGATTCCTTGTTCTTCAATGGTTGCAGCAAAACTTTTCGTCAAATATCCAACTACAGGAAAGATCAGACCTATCATGCCACCGGTATTACCAAAACCAATTCCCGCTACTACCATCAAAACCCATACCAGTGCCGGCACCGCACGAATAATTGCAACACACCCCTTAATCAAAGCAGCCAAAATTTTACTCGGAGCAATATTTGCAGCTGCCAAAAAAGAAAGTACCAGCGAAATTAACGCACCAATACATACTGATACAAATGCTATCGTCAGCGAAGTTAACATTCCAAGCATCGCATCCGGTAATACTGACAAATCAATGGCTGCCATACGGGAAAACACCGGTATGATATTAGAAAGACGCTCTACAAATTTTTGTAAATCCACTCCAAGACCACCTACACTCAGCACAAAGACCCAAAACAGTACAACTACCAAAACCACTTTTTTTATATTTTCTCCACGAGGAGTTATTCTCACTTTTTCCATTTTTCCCTTCCTTTAGTGTATCAGCCTGCGGGCTTTATTTGTAACAGCTTCTGTTAAAAGCACGATTCCAATAATAATGATAATAATAGCGCATGCTTCCTGATAATGAAACAATTTCAAATTAGTCTGTACCAGAACACCGATGCCTCCTGCTCCTACCATACCCAATATTGCAGAAGCGCGAATATTAATTTCAAAGGAAAACAGCGTCCAATTTATCCATGATGGAACAAATTCCGGAATCAAGCCATGCCACAACACCTGCCAATAACTGGCACCAGAAGCCTCTAGTGCTTCCAGATGGCTTCCGGCAATCTCGTTAATACTTTCCGCATAACTACGTGCCAGAAAACCAAGTGTGGCAATAACCAATGCAATCAAACCTACAATTTCTCCTACCCCAAAAATATAAACCAGAATAGATGCCCAAATCAGCACCGGTACATTACGAAGAAAAGAAATAATTCCTCGTACCAAAATTCTAAGAGGAACGATATGATTTGTCTTTTCATTCATCAAAAGTCCACACACAAATGCAAAAAACGCAGACAAGTATGTTCCCACTATTGCAAACAATACGGTATCAAAAACTACCGGAATATATTCCATTATGTTGTTAAAAGTTGGCGGCAAAAATTTTGTCACAAAAAAGTTTATAAACTCCGGAAAGCCTGTCACCGCCTCCCATGGTGAAATTTCAAGATACATCATACATAAAACAAATACCAAAACGATGCTCCCTGTGATAAGAATTCCTTTTCCGGCAAGTCCCATCTGCAACGGGACACTTTTTACTTCCTTTGCTTTCTTATCCTCCATCTTCACCCCTCCTCAGTCCGGAATTGCAAAGAAGATGCAGCTACTATGTTTTCCTTTTCAAGCTTCATCCTTTCTTCCTTCCCCGCATAAATATCAGCAATAATCTCATCTGTCAAGTCTTCCGGAGAGCCATCATAAACAATTTGTCCCGACTTAATGCCCACAATGCGGGTTGCATAACGCTTCGCATAATCTACCTGATGCAGGTTGACGATACAGGTCAGTCCACGCTTTGTTGTAATCTCATGCAGTTGATCCATTACAATATCTGCTGACTTCGGATCCAAAGATGCAATCGGTTCATCGGCCAGCAAAATTTTCGGATGCTGCAAAAGAGCTCTGCAGATTCCAACCCTCTGCATCTGTCCGCCAGAAAGCGCATCTGCCCGCTTATAAACTTGTTCCGATAATCCCACCTGCTTTAAGAGCTCCATTGCTTCTCTCTTATCTTCTTCCACATACAACCCAAGCACACTTTTCCACAACGGCATCCGTCCTAGTCTGCCATGCATAACATTTTTAATTACATTGGTTCTTCCGACCAAATTATAATTCTGAAAAATCATACCGATTTTTGTACGAACAACACGCAGTTTTTTTCCTTTCAGCTTTTCTACTGCCTGCCCTTCAAATTCAATCGTTCCTTCCGTCGGGTCAATCATCCGATTAATACATCGAATAAAGGTAGATTTACCAGAACCTGAAGGTCCGATAACTACCACATATTCTCCCGGATAAAAATCAATGGAGATTCCTTTTAGTGCCATTGTCTGTTCATCATAGCTCTTTTTTAAATTTCTGATTTTCAATAAAGGTTTCTTTTTTTCCATTATTCTGCCTCTCCATCAATACCAAGCGCTTCTAACGTATCATAAATTATTTTATAATCATCTTCTGTCACATCTACGAAACGAATAGACTTATCACCATGTATCTGCTCAAAATAATCCTCATTATCATAACTTAAGAAAAATTCTTTTATCTTGCTCTTTAAATCTTCTGGCAAATCTCCACGTATTACATAAGCCGGATTCGGGATTGTATCTGTCTGACCAATTATTTTTATGGTAGACGCATCTATAGCTCCTGCTTCTTCCATCTGCTCTAAAATAGATGCTGCAACTGCACCGGCATCATAATCTCCCATAGAAACACCTGTTGCCACGGTCTGATGCTGCCCTGCAAACGCTACTGTGCTGAAAAAATAATCACTATTTTCTAACAAATCCGAATTCAAATCCAAATCCTTTACTAATTTTGCTTTTGGATACATATATCCGGAAGAAGATGCCTGGTCTACAAAAGCAAAGCTCTTACCCTTCAAATCTTCTAAAGAATTAATCTCTTCATTATCTGCCTGTGTAATAAATACAGTATAATAATCGTCTGCCATTGGTGTACTTACCAGAAGCTCTGCTCCGGCACGCTCCTTTGCCTGATAGTAGCTCATAGGACTTACCACCATAACATCTATGTTGCCACTTGCCATTCCTTCAATTCCTACCGAATAGTCAGTACCCTCCATTTCGTTTACCTTAATCCCTAGATATTGTTCCAATTCCTGACGGAATTCATCATGCTTCTGTCCTGCATTAGGATTATTTTCATTTGGCATCTGTACCAAGGTAATCTCTTCCGGCCATTCTACTGTTTCACCTTCCGTAGTGACATCGTTTTTTGTTTCCTCTTTCTTTGTGTTTTCTTTTGTTCCGCATCCTACTGTTGTCATTACTGTAAATACCATTATGCTAGCGATTACTGCCAAACCTCTTTTGTTCTTAATCATGGTTTTCTCCTTCATTTAAATAAATATTGTTTTACTACAAAAGAGATTATAATTTCCTTATGTAAAATATACACCGTGTTTAATGTTAAATTTATGTAAAATATACATCGTGTTCAATTTTAATTGTTTTACATACAAAAAAAGAAGATATATATCTATATCTCCTCTTTACAGTTCTATATCATCCCATATATGCTCTGCCAATTCTGAATGATATCCTTCCCTTTTCACAGCAACAAGCATATTTTTCATTCCGTTTACCAATACCCGAACTGGTGATATTCCATACTTTAAAGGGATACTGGCTTGGTTATTATAAATTACCTGAATGAAACCAAATGCCCCATACGCAATAGATACTCCTGTCGTTTTAGGATCAATCCCTTCTCTTATAGAAGCGTCATCAAAATTCTCTATAATATATGCCACGATAGATCCAGACGTCAATCCAGTCTTTTCAAACAATTCTCTTGTATAGATTGTATCTGGATACATCTGATTATTTAAATATTCTTTGCTAAAATGAGAAAAAAACTTATAGAACTCCGGCATCTCGATAAATATATCTAGCAATCCACGCAAATATACCGCAATTCTTTCATAAGCAGAAAGTGCTTCTTCACTGATTTTTTTCTGTATCTTACCTATAGTTATCTCACTAAAGGATACATATATATCCCATACAACAGCATCCTTATTTTCAAAATACTTATAAAGCGTCGCTCTAGTAATACCACATTCCTTAGCAATTTGTGCCATAGTGATATCTTTAATTTCATTTTCCATAAACAAGCGTTTCGCCGTTTCTAATATCATGGCTCGCTGTTTGTCACTGTGTTTTACATATTTATATTCTCTTACAGCCATTTTTCTTTTCTTCCTAAAATCGGGCAGTTGCCGAATTATTCGACTCTGCCCGATAACCTTTTACAATTCGAAATAGCACGCTACTATTTTCATCATAAATCACTCAAATTTATTTTCTTCCACAACACTGTTTATATTTCTTACCACTTCCACATGGGCACGGATCATTTGGATATACCTTTGCAACCTCACGTTTCTTTGGTCCACGCTGTGCAGACTCATCACGGTTAGTTCCGGTTACCTTAGCAACCTGCTCTCTTTCCACTTTCTGCTCAATTCTTACATGGAACAACAAGCGTACGGTATCTTCCTGAATATTGGCAATCATGTCGTCAAACATATCATAACCAGCCATCTTATATTCTACCAACGGATCTCTCTGTCCGTATGCCTGTAAACCGATTCCCTGACGCAACTGATCCATATCATCAATATGATCCATCCACTTACGGTCAATCACCTTAAGTAAAACCACACGTTCTAATTCTCGTACCGCTTCCGCTTCCGGAAATTCTGACTCTTTGGTTTCGTACAATTTTACTGCCTGTTCCTTTAAGCGATGTTTTAATTCATTCGCCTTGATACCTTTAACATCTTCCTTTGTCACCGGTTTCAACGGAATAATCGGAATCAACAACTCATTCAATTCATGTAAATCCCATTCATCACTTTCCTGATCTGCTGAAATGCAGGTATCTACGGTGTTTTCTACACGGTCTGTAATCATTTTATAAATTACATCACGCATACTTTCACCATCTAATACACGACGTCTTTCTGCATAGATAATCTCTCTCTGCTCATTCATAACCTGATCGTATTCTAACAGATTCTTACGAATACCAAAGTTATTGCTCTCTATCTTCATCTGTGCCTTTTCGATAGCATTTGTCAGCATCTTATGCTGAATCTGCTCGTTCTCCGGCACTCCAAGGGCATCAAACATTGTCATAAGCTTCTCTGAACCAAACAGACGCAGTAAATCATCCTCTAAGGAAATGAAGAACTGTGATTGTCCCGGGTCACCCTGACGTCCGGAACGTCCACGCAACTGATTATCAATACGTCTGGATTCGTGACGTTCTGTACCAATAATCTTAAGTCCGCCAGCTGCCTTCGCATCATCATCTAACTTAATGTCCGTACCACGACCAGCCATATTAGTTGCGATAGTAACTGCACCATGACGTCCTGCTTCTGCTACAATTTCTGCCTCTAACTCATGGAACTTTGCATTTAATACCTTATGCTGGATTCCACGTCTTTTTAACATACCGCTGATAAGCTCAGAAGTTTCAATGGTAATAGTACCAACCAATACCGGTTGTCCCTTTGCATGTGCTTCTTCAATTTCCTGCACTACTGCATGGAACTTTTCTTTCTTTGTCTTATATACGGCATCCTGTAAATCCTTACGAAGAACCGGCTTATTTGTAGGAATTTCAATAACGTCCATTCCATAAATATCACGAAATTCCTTTTCTTCTGTCAACGCAGTACCGGTCATACCACATTTCTTATCATATTTATTAAAGAAGTTCTGGAAAGTAATGTTTGCTAAAGTCTTACTTTCACGTTTTACCTTTACATGCTCTTTTGCCTCAATTGCCTGATGTAAACCATCGGAATAACGACGTCCCGGCATAATACGTCCCGTAAATTCATCAACGATTAATACCTTATCATCCTGAACTACATAATCCTGATCGCGGAACATTAAGTTGTGGGCACGCAATGCAAGAATTACATTATGCTGAATCTCAAGGTTATCTGCATCTGCAAGGTTGTCAATCTTAAAGAACTGTTCTACTTTCTTCACACCCTGTTCTGTCAGATTGATTACTTTATCCTTTTCATTAACAATAAAATCTCCTGTTTCTTCCTGCTCTACACCCATGATGGCATCCATCTTGGAAAACTCTGGTAAATCCTCACCACGTTCCATCTGTCTTGCTAAAACATCACAAGCTTCATATAAACTGGTAGACTTTCCACTCTGTCCTGAAATAATCAAAGGTGTTCTCGCTTCATCTATCAAAACAGAATCCACCTCGTCGATGATTGCAAAGTGTAAATCACGCTGAACTAACTGTTCTTTATAGATAACCATGTTGTCACGCAAATAATCGAATCCAAGTTCATTATTGGTAACATAAGTAATATCACACGCATATGCATCTCTACGTTCTTTATTATCCATGGAATTTAAAACAACACCTACGGTAAGTCCTAAAAACTCATGTACTTTTCCCATCCACTCAGCATCACGCTGTGCCAGATAATCGTTTACCGTTACAATGTGTACGCCTTTTCCTTCCAATGCATTCAAATATGCCGGCAATGTAGATACCAATGTCTTACCTTCACCAGTCTTCATTTCAGCAATACGTCCCTGATGCAGAATAACACCACCAATTAACTGTACTCGATAGTGCTCCATTCCAATGGCTCTTCTTGCTGCTTCTCGTACGGTCGCATAAGCTTCTGGCAAAAGCTGATCAAGGGTTTCCCCTTCTTCTAATCTCTTCTTATACTCTTTTGTCTTGTCTCTTAACTGTTCATCGGTCAACTCTACCATAGATGGGCGCAAAGCTTCTATCTTATCTACGATAGGATAAACTCTTTTCAATTCCCTTTCACTATGTGTTCCGAACATCTTACTTACAATACCCATATATTCGCTCCTATTTCTATCCGGCAAAACTTATTACCGCTCTATTCTGCCCGCATGGGCAACTTCGTTTATTGTACCACTTTATCCCAATAGAAACAATACTTAATCCCATGAACGAATTGTGAATTTTTTATTAATTGCCCTTTTCTACTGATATTTTTTGTGCTATAATGCCAGTCTAGGAAATATTTTTCTCTACAAAATACATAATTCTCAGAAAGGAGTTTTCGTATGAGTTACTTGTATAAAACAAAAGGAACCTGCTCTACACAGATTGAAGTGGAATTGGATGGAGATGTTGTAAAAAATGTGAAATTTACCGGCGGATGCAATGGAAATCTTCAGGCAATCCCTAAGTTAGTAGAAGGTCTTACCGTAGAACAGGTAGAACAAAAAATTGGCGGTATCCGCTGTAACGGACGCCCAACTTCTTGCGGCGACCAGCTTGCCAAAGCCTGTCGTGAAGCATATGAGGCACAAAAATAATTTTGCATATAATTTTTATATTAAAAGGAAGCTTTCCTGTCATTGATATAGGCAAAGCTTCCTTTTTTATTTACGCAAGCAGCGATGAAAATGCTGTGCTTGCATACTATTTTATGCCGTGGTCTAGCAGAAACTCTCTCCAAACCTCTATATATTTTGCCTGAATATGCACTCCATCAAAAGAACACTCTCCATTCAAAGCTCCTGTTCCCGGCTCGTCCATTACTTCATTTTCATCAATAAAAAATATGTTCTGACCATCTGCCAACTCTTTTAACTTATCATTTCTTGCATTGATTTCCTGATTGTTAATATAAGTATTTTCTGCATCCTTGCTTTGGGTTACATGCATAATGGATTGGATGAAAATAATAGCATTTGGCTGCATCTGACGCACACGCTCCACATTCTTTTCAAACTGAGCTGCAAAGCTATCTGCTGTTCCAGTTCCCAGCTCATTGATTCCAAGCATGATATATATTTTTCCATAGGTTTTTCCGGCTAACATCTGTTCCAAGGTTACGCCGTCCATCTCATTATCAAAGACATCCCACACTGTTTGTCCGTACTTTACAAAGAAATCCGTATTTTCCCAGCCGGCATATTCATACAACGTAGAAGTACGGGAATCCCCGATAAAAAGTGCATCATCCAAATAATCCATCTCAACACGCTGAAAGTCCCTTGTCTTTGGTATCACTTGTTCCTCTGTTGGTTGTTCCGGCTGCACAATTTCTATCTGTTCGTTTGTCTCTGGCTGATTTGCCGGTTCTGTCTCACTTTCTGCTGTATTTTCTCCGGTGTTTTCTCCTTGTGTCGGATTTGTTGTCTCCGGTTCTTGCTTTTTTACGGTCTTTGTCTCTTTTCTTTTTTCTTCCATCGGCATTTCCGTTTCCCTTTGACTCACCGATACCATTTCTGTTTCTGCTTTCTCACCTATACCTAACAGATGACCGCCACCGTAAATAACACTACTTACTATTACCATTAAAAAGAAAGGATATTTTTTCCATTGCTTCATTTGTCTATTCTCCACCTTTTATCACTCTACTAAAATCGAAAATATAAAAACGGATTGCTGGCTGAAGTTACAATCTGATAAATACTTGCCCAAAATACTACTAACAATATTCCTAAAAACCAAATGCGATGTTCACATTTTTTATAAATATTCTCAGGTAAATAGGTGCACAGCAGTACTGCTGCCAAGAAAAACACACCATATCTTTTCACCGCATTAACGGTTACATGCCAGTTCATGGTCCATGCGTTTTCCGTACCCATCCAACAAAACATCTTTTTCAGGTAAATTCCAATACTTTTTATATCTTCCAAGGCAAAAATCACCCAACCGGCAACCACCAGTATGATTGTATACAATCTTCCAATGCCACGGTGCTTTTCCATGAATTTTCCCCATAACATTTTTTCTACTATCAATAGCAGGAAATAGTAAATTCCCCACATTAGGAAATTCCACCCGGCTCCATGCCAGATTCCTGTTAAAGACCATACCACAAACAAATTGAAAATGGTACGATACTTTCCTTTTCTATTTCCTCCCAACGGAATATACACATAATCCCGAAACCAACCGCTCAATGTCATATGCCATCTGCGCCAAAAATCTGTGATAGAGTTGGCAATATACGGATGATTAAAGTTTCTTGGAATCGTAAAGCCCAACATTTTTCCAAGTCCTATTGCCATTAGGGAATACCCATTAAAATCAAAATACAACTGTAAGGAATAAGCAAGTGCTCCCAGCCACGCCATACTGGTAGAAATACTTTCGATTCCAACCACCTGAACCTCGTTCCATAATTTTCCCAGTACATTTGCAATTAACATCTTATATCCAAGTCCTACGGTAAAAAGTTTGAGCCCATCCTCTAAGCCCTGCATATTCACTTTTCGCTGCTTAAGCTGTGCCGCTACGTCCTTAAATAATACAATGGGTCCTGCAATTAGCTGGGGAAACATACACAAATAAGTTCCCAGATTTACAAAATTCTCCTCATACTCCTCCGGTCTTCGATATACATCAATAGCGTATGCTGCTATCTGAAAGGTATAAAAACTAATGCCTAAGGGCAAAGACCAGTTTAGACGTTCATTTCCTACCAAAAAAGGCAGATATTTAAATACAAACAATGTCCCAAAATCATACAACAATAAGAGAATCAATATTCCTTTTCGCTGCTTTTGGTTTTTCCCCTGCATCAGTGTCGTTCCCGCAAAATGCAATCCCAAGGTAATTACAATCAAGAAAAACCAAGTATGTTCTCCTACAATATAAAACCAAAGACTCCCTAGAAATAATATAAGATTCCGAAAACGTTCGGGAGTAATATAATAAATCAATAAAAATATTGGTAAAAATCCAAATATAAATGTCTCACTACAAAATAGCATCTTTCGTTCCTTTTCTACTTTCTTTTGCCTACGGTTTTTTAAGCCGCTTGCCTATTATAGCACTCTTTTTGTAATTAGGTGAAACAAAT